>NZ_JAMYLN010000018.1:0-120597 GCF_040318035.1 Mesorhizobium sp. M1329
CCCCCGCTCGGCGGGTGGGCGCGGGGGTCAGTCTCACCCCGCCGCCGGCCCCCCCCCCCCCCCCCCCCCCCGGGGGGGGGGGGGGCGCGCCCGCGCGGGCCGGGGGGGGGGGCCCCCCCGGGTCGGGCACGCCATCGCCGACCCCACCCCGTCTCCCTCGCCTTGCTGCGCAAGGCTCACTCGCCGACCCTCCCCTCAAGGGGGAGGGTAATGCCGGCGCTCTCCTCATCCATGCCTGGCCGGATCGGGTCGCCAAAGCGCGCGGCGAGCGTGGTCGCTTCGTGCTGGCCAACGGCTCGGGCGCCATGCTCGACGCCTCCGATCCGCTGGCCGGCGAGACCTGGCTCGTCGTCGCCGACCTGCAGGGCAAGGCGCAGAACGCCCGCATCACTGCGGCGGCAGCCATCGATGAGACGGATATCCGTGCCGTGCTGGCGGAAAGGATCGAGACGCGCCGCGAGGCGAGCTTCGACCGCGATAGGCGCGCGGTGCGGGTGCGCGAAACGGTTCGCCTCGGCGCCATCACCCTGTCCGAACGCATGCTGCCGGCGCCGACCGGTGCCGACGCAGACAGCGCCATTCTCGGCGCCTTGCGCGAACACGGCCTGTCCCTGTTGCCGTGGAACAGGGAGGCGGAGATGTTGCGGCAGCGGCTCGGCTGGCTGCATCGCGGCCTTGGCGCACCATGGCCCGATGTCTCCGATGCCGCGCTCGCCGAGCGCCTCGACGACTGGCTGCTGCCGTTCCTTTCCGGTGCCGCATCCTTTGCGGCGATTGATCCCAGCGTGCTTTCGCAAGGCCTGATAACGCTGGTGCCGCACGAATTGCAGCGCAAGATCGACATATTGGCGCCGACCCACTTCGACGCTCCGTCGGGCAGTCGGCTGCCGATCCGCTATGACGGCGAATGGCCGGTGCTGGCGGCGCGCGTGCAGGAGCTGTTCGGCCTCGACCGGCATCCGGCGATCGCCAACGGCACTGTGCCGCTGACGCTCGAATTGCTGTCGCCGGCGCATCGGCCGATCCAGACGACGCGCGACCTGCCCGGCTTCTGGCGCGGCTCCTGGGCCGATGTGCGGGCAGACATGCGCGGCCGCTATCCCAGGCATGTCTGGCCGGAGAACCCGCTTCTCGCCGCCGCCACCAGCCGCGCCAAGCCGCGCGGTACCTGATGCTTCGAGGCTGTCATCCCGAACGGAAGGCAAGCTTCGGCAGTTTTTCGGAAAAGACCTCCGGCTGTTTCCCCTCTATAATCATTGGCCATGATAAACATCCTGCACGCACCCGACTTCCAGCAAAGCCAGCGGCTGCGCCTCAACACGCTGATCAGGTTGCGCTGGCTTGCCATCGTCGGCCAGAGCCTGACCGTGCTAGTCGTCGCTTACGGGCTGAAATTTCCGCTGCCGGTCAGCATGTGTTTTGCGCTGATCGCTTGTTCGGCCTGGATGAACCTTTTGCTGACCTTCCGCTATCCGGCGGCGCATCGGCTTACCCCGTTCTCGGCCTTCGCCATCCTGACCTTCGATAGCCTGCAGCTTGCCGGCCTGCTCTACATGACCGGCGGCCTCACCAATCCGTTTTCGCTGCTGATGACCGTGCCCGTCGTCGTCTCTGCGACGTCGCTGCCGCTGCGGCTGACGGCCATGCTCGGCGCGCTGGTGATCGTGGCGGCGACGCTGCTGGTCTTTTACCACCTGCCGCTGCCCTGGTACGAGGGCGCGCCATTGGCGATGCCGTTCATCTATGTCGCCGGCATATGGATGGCGGTGTTCTGCTCCATCGCCTTTACCGCGATCTATGCCTTCCGGGTGGCCGAGGAGGCGCGGCTGCTTGCCAACGCGCTTGCCGCCACCGAACTGGTGCTGCAGCGAGAACAGCATCTCTCGGCCCTCGACGGCCTCGCGGCGGCCGCCGCGCACGAGCTCGGCACGCCGCTCGCCACCATCACGCTTGTCGCCAAGGAGATGGAGAAGGCGCTTGGCGAAGATCCGAAATACGGCGAGGACGTGAAGCTGCTGCGTTCGCAGAGCGAGCGCTGCCGCGAAATCCTGAAGCGCCTGACCAGCCTTTCCTCCGAGAGCGAGGTGCACCTCTCGCGTCTGCCGCTGACCTCGCTGGTCGAGGAAGTGACGGCGCCGCACCGCGATTTCGGCATTTCGATCAAGCTTCGGCCGGGCGAGCGCATCGGCCCGGAACCGGTGGGCCGGCGCAATCCCGGCGTCATTTACGGCCTCGGCAATCTGGTCGAGAACGCCGTCGACTTTGCCCGCAAAAACGTCACCATACGCTGGAAATGGAATGAGGCCGCCGTCAGCTTCTCGATCATCGACGACGGGCCGGGCTTTCCGCCGGAGATCATCGACCGCATCGGCGAACCCTATATGTCAACGCGCCAGGGCACCGAAGCCGGCGGCGGCCTCGGCCTCGGCTTGTTCATCGCCAAGACCTTGCTCGAACGCTCCGGCGCGACGCTCGATTTCCGCAATTCGAGCGAGCCCGGCGAGGGCGCTATCGTGCAGATATCGTGGCCGCGCAGCGTCTTCCTCAATCCCGAGCAGGCTTCGGCCACCATGTTCGACACGGCCTAAATTGGACAATAGCGTTGCGAAACTATATTTGCGTAAAAATCAGGCAGCAGGATTTTCAGCACGATGAGTACTGACGAAACGATTGGCGCAATGGTCGAAGGCGAGGACACCTCGCTGCTGATCGTCGACGACGACAAGCCGTTCCTGACGCGGCTTGCCCGCGCCATGGAAACCAGGGGTTTCGTGGTCGAGACGGCGGAGAGCGTCGAGGAGGCGGTTGCCAAGGCGCGCGCCAATCCGCCGGCTTATGCGGTGGTCGACATGCGGCTGGCCGACGGCAACGGCCTCGACGTCGTCGCTGCCATTCGCGAGAAGCGCGACGATGCCCGCGCCATCATCCTCACCGGCTACGGCAACATCGCCACTGCGGTGACGGCGGTAAAGCTCGGCGCCATCGACTATCTGTCGAAGCCGGCCGATGCCGACGACATTTTTGCGGCTCTGACCCGCACCGCGGGCGAACGCGCAGCGCCGCCCGAAAATCCAATGTCGGCCGATCGCGTGCGCTGGGAGCACATCCAGCGCGTCTACGAAATGTGCGACCGCAACGTCTCGGAAACCGCACGCCGCCTGAACATGCATCGCCGCACGCTGCAACGCATCCTCGCCAAGCGCGCGCCGCGCTAAAGGGCTCTGACTACAGGCTTGCCCGGCCAGCGCTGTTTGCGCATCATCGCTTGGCGGTGTCGGACCTTGCCGCTGATACGACGGAGGCGACATGCAGGACGAAAAGCGGCTGGTCTCCATGCTGCGCGAATTCCTCGACAGCGAGGCGGCCGGCGGCCTCATCCTGATGGCTGCGGCGGCCTTGGCCCTGATCGTCGCCAATTCGCCGCTGGGCGAGGCTTATTTCTCCGCCCTCCATGCCTATCTCGGACCGCTCAGCGTCTCGCACTGGATCAATGACGGCCTGATGGCGGTGTTCTTCCTGCTGGTCGGCCTCGAGATCAAGCGCGAGATGCTCGACGGCCAGCTCTCGACCTGGCCGCGCCGCGTGCTGCCCGGCATCGCCGCCGCCGGCGGCATGGCAGTGCCGGCACTGGTCTACGTCGCCATCAACCGCAACAATCCAGCCGCTCTGTCCGGCTGGGCGATTCCGACCGCCACCGACATCGCCTTTGCGCTCGGCGTGCTGTCGCTGCTCGGCAGCCGCGTGCCGGGCTCGCTGAAGATATTCCTCACCGCGCTCGCCATCATCGACGATCTCGGCGCCGTGCTCATCATCGCGGTGTTCTATACCAGCGGCCTGTCGCTCGCCTATCTCGGCGCCGCCTTCGCCGTCATCGCGCTGCTGGTGGTGCTCAACCGCATGCGGGTGCTGACGCTGCTGCCCTATATCGTGCTCGGCATCGTTCTGTGGGTTTTGGTGCTCAAATCGGGCGTCCATGCGACGCTCGCTGGCGTTGCGCTGGCCCTCACCATCCCATTGAAGATATCGCCGGGCAGCGGCCACGATCTCGACCATTCGCCGCTGCACCGGCTCGAACACGGCCTGCACAAAATCGTCGCCTTTTTCGTCATCCCGATTTTCGGCTTCGCCAATGCCGGTGTCTCGCTTGGCGGCCTCAGCGCTGCCGCCCTGGCCGAGCCGCTGACGCTCGGCGTCGCCGCCGGTCTCGTCGCCGGCAAGCTGGTCGGCGTGTTCGGGTCTTCCGCGCTTGCCATCCGGCTTGGCTTCGCCGATCTGCCGGTCAATGCCGGCTGGCTGCATATGGTCGGCATTTCGCTGCTGTGCGGCATCGGCTTCACCATGAGCCTGTTCATCGGCCTGCTCGCCTTCGCCAGCGACGTCGCTCTGCAGGACGCGGTCAAGGTCGGCATCCTCGCCGGCTCCTTCATTGCCGCGCTCCTCGGCGCCGCTGTGCTGCTGGTGGCGCCGGCCGCAGGCGAAGCGGAGGAGGCGGAAGAATAGGCCCCGTCTCCTCGCGGGCGCTACCCGTGCGCAACCATGACGTGGCGGACGGCTGTATAGTCCTCCAGCGCGTAGAGAGACATGTCCTTGCCGTAGCCGGATTGCTTCAGTCCGCCATGCGGCATCTCGTTGGTCAGCATGAAATGGGTATTGATCCAGGTGCAGCCATATTGAAGCCGGGCCGCCGTCGCCATGGCGCGCGAAACGTCCTTGGTCCACACCGACGACGCCAGGCCGTAGTCAGAGTCATTGGCCCAGTTCACCGCTTCGTCGACTTCGGAAAAGCGGGTGACCGAGACCACCGGGCCGAACACTTCGCGGCGCACGATCTCGTCCTCCTGCAGCGCGCCGGCAACGACGGTCGGCTGGTAGAAGAAGCCGGAGCCCTCGCCAGGCTTGCCGCCCGTGGTGATCTCGATGTGCTTGAGCTCAGAGGCGCGCTCGACGAAGCTTGAGACGCGGTCGCGCTGGCGACGCGAGATCAACGGGCCGATCTCGTTTTCAGTATCGTCAGGACGATCATATTTGATGGTCGAGACCGCAGCGGAGAGGTCGGCGACGAGCTTGTCGTAGATTTTCTTGCCGGCATAGATGCGGCAGGCGGCGGTGCAGTCCTGGCCGGCATTGTAATAGCCGAAGGCGCGCAGGCCGTTGACCACCGCACCGAGATCGGCGTCATCGAAGACGATGACCGGCGCCTTGCCGCCGAGCTCGAGATGCGTGCGCTTGACCGATTTGGCGGCGGCCTGCAGCACCTTCTTGCCGGTGGCGACGTCGCCGGTGATCGAGATCATGTTGACCTTCGGATGGTTGATCAGCGTGTTGCCGACGCTGTCGCCGCGGCCGAGCACGACGTTGACGACGCCTTCCGGCAGGATCTCGGCAAGGATTTTAGCCAGCTTCAGCGCGGTCAGCGGCGTCTGTTCCGACGGCTTGAAGACGACGGTGTTGCCGCCGGCAATCGCCGGCGCCACCTTCCAGGCCATCATCATCAGCGGATAGTTCCACGGCGCGATCGACGCGACAACGCCGATGGCGTCGCGGCGGACCATCGAGGTGTGACCGGGAATGTATTCGCCGGCGACCTGGCCGGGCATCGAGCGGACCGCGCCGGCAAAGAAGCGGTAGCAGTCGACGATCGCCGGGATCTCGTCATTGAGCACGGCATTGATCGGCTTGCCGCAGTTCAGCGCCTCGAGCGCCGCGAAATCCTTTGCCGCGGCCTCGATGCGATCGGCGATCTTCAGGAGATAGCCGGCGCGCTGCGCCGGCGTGGTGCGCGACCAGGTGACGAAGGCTTTTTCGGCGGCAAGCACTGCCGCTTCGATCTGCGCTGGGCTGGCCTCGGGCAGATTGAGGATGGTCGCCCCGGTCTTCGGGTTGAGGATCGGTTCCTCGGTCTCGGTGCCTTTTTCGAATTTCGAGCCGATCAGCATCTGCGTGTCCATGGAAGTCTCTCCCTTATGAACGAGATCATTTGCCCGAACCGGCGATCTGGTCGCCGTCGCGGGTCAGGTAATAGGCAGCGAGGATGGGAAGCAGCGTCACCAGCACCACGACCATCGCCACTACATTGGTGACCGGACGCTGGCGCGGACGGATCAACTCTTCGAGCATCCAGATCGGCACCGTCTGCTGCTGGCCGGCGGTGAAGGTGGTGACGATGACCTCGTCGAAGGACAGCGCAAAGGCGAGCATGCCGCCAGCCAGCAGCGCGGTTGCGATGTTGGGCAGCACGACATGCCGAAAGGTCTGGAAACCGTCGGCGCCGAGATCCATCGACGCCTCGATCATCGAGCCGGACGTGCGGCGGAAACGGGCGACGGCATTGTTGTAGACGACGACCACGCAGAAGGTGGCGTGGCCGAGCACGATCGTCCAGAACGAAAACGGGATTTCGGCCAGCGCGAAGGCCGAGCGCAGCGCAATGCCGGTGATGATGCCGGGCAGCGCGATCGGCAGGATGACCAGCAGCGAGATGGTTTCGCGGCCGAAGAATTTTGTGCGGGACACGGCCGCGGCGCACAGCGTGCCGAGGACCAGCGCGATGGCGGTCGAGATCGCCGCGACGCGCACCGACAGCGACAGCGCCTGCCAGACGTCGGGCCGGTTCCAGGTGACGGCGAACCATTGCGTGGTCAGGCCCGGCGGCGGCCAGACGAAGCTCTTCTCCTCGATGGTGAAGGCATAGACGAAGATCAGCAGGATCGGCAGGTGCAGGAAGAGCAGGCCGCCGGTGGCAGCGAGCTTCAGGCCGAGAGGCGCGGATGGGCCACGGTCAGAGCGCATCGAAAGCCCCCATACGCTTGGCGCCCCAGAGATAGAAGCCCATGATGACAATGGGCACCACGGTAAAGGCGGCGGCAAGCGGGATGTTGCCGGCAGTGCCTTGCTGCGAATAGACGGCCTGGCCGATGAACAGCCGCGAGGTACCGATGATCTGCGGGATGATGTAGTCGCCGAGCGTCAGCGAGAAGGTGAAGATCGAGCCGGCGACGATGCCGGGCAGCGCCAGTGGGAACAGCACGTTGCGGAAGGTCTGGCCGGGCGAGGCTCCCAGATCGGACGAGGCCTCGACCAAATTGCCCGGCACGCGCTCGAGTGCGGCCTGCACCGGCAGGATCATGAAGGGCAGCCAGACATAGACGAAGACGATGAAGGTGCCGGTTGAGGAGACCGACAGCGAGTTACCGCCGACGACCGGCAGCGATAGCCAGGCATCAAGCAGCCATAGAAGATGCAATTTGGCCAGCAGCCACGTCAGGATGCCTTCCTTGGCCAGGATCAGCTTCCAGGCATAGATCTTGACCAGGTAGCTCGACCACAGCGGTAGCATGACGCCGAGATAAAACAGCGCCTTCCAACGGCCGCGCGCATAGCGCGCCGCATAATAGGCGATGGGAAAGGCGATGACCGCCGACGCGAACGTCACCAGCGCCGCCATTGTCACCGTGCGCAGGATGATGTCGAGATTGGCGGCCTGCAGCAGGTCGCCATAGGTCTTTAGCGTGAACTGCCGGTTGATCAGGCCGGAGAACTCGTCGATCGAAAAGAAACTCTGCAAAAGCAGCGCGAACAGCGAGCCGATATAGACGATGCCGAGCCACAGAACCGGCGGCAGCAGCATGAGCAGAAGCAGGAGTTGCGGCCGGCGCCAGAAGAGATCCGACAGCGCGCCGCGCAAGCCGCCGCTTCCCGGCAGGATGGCGGGGGCGGGACTGGAGTTGAGCGCGGCGATGGTCATGACGCGCCTATCGTGTTGATTGGATCAATGGTGGAAAGGCCGAGATCCTTCACACCCCCCTCTGTCCTGCCGGACATCTCCCCCGCAAGGGGGGAGATCAGCAGCTTGTCTGCCCCGCCAGTTCTGCAATGTTGGAGATTGGCGAAGCCAGTGGTAACGGCCAATCTCCCCCCTTGCGGGGGAGATGTCCGGCAGGACAGAGGGGGGTGCCGTAGGGCGCCAACCTCGGACGCATACCCCGCTTCAAACCCGGCCCTCATCCCAGCTCGTCCATCAAATGCAAATGCTCGCGGTTGAAGGTGAGCACCACCGCCTCGCCCTCCCGGGGCAAGGCAGCACCCGCCGGCACGATGGCATGCAGCCGCAAGCCCTCTGCATCGAGTGCCAGTCTTGTCGTGGCGCCGAGATAATTGGTCGAGACGAGGCGGGCGGCAACGCCTTCGCCGTTGGCCCGGCCAATACGGATGGATTCGGGCCGCAGGCTGCCCCAGCGATGCTGGCCGGCATAGCGCTGGACGAAATCCGGCGGCAGCACGTTGGACGAGCCGACGAAATCGGCGACGAAGCGGGTCTTGGGGCGCTGGTAGATGTCTTCCGGCGTGCCGATCTGCATGATCTTGCCGTCGTTGAAGACGGCGACGCGGTCGGCCATCGACAGCGCTTCGCCCTGGTCGTGGGTGACGAACACGAAGGTGATGCCGAGCGCCTTCTGCAGCGATTTCAACTCCTCCTGCATGTTTTCGCGAAGCTTGAGGTCGAGCGCGCCGAGCGGCTCGTCGAGCAGCAGCACCTTGGGTTGGTTGACCAGCGCCCGGGCGAGCGCGACGCGCTGGCGCTGGCCGCCGGAAAGTTGACCAGGGCGACGCGCGCCGTAGCCGGGAAGCCGCACCAGCGCCAGCGCCTCTTCCGCCGCCTTTTGCCGCTCCGATCTGCCGACGCCCTTGACCATCAGCCCATAGGCGACGTTGTCGAGCACGTTGAGATGCGGGAACAGCGCATAATCCTGGAACACGGTGTTGACGTTGCGGCGATAGGGCGGCACGCCCTCGGCGCGTTCGCCGAAGATCGAGATCGAGCCCGCCGTCGGCTGCTCGAACCCGGCGATGAGGCGCAGGCACGTCGTCTTGCCCGAACCGGAAGGCCCGAGCATGGCGAAGAACTCGCCCGGCACGATGTCGAGATCGACCGCGTCGACGGCACGCACGCTGCCGAAATGGCGGGAGACTTTTTGGAAGGAAACGGCGGAGGTCATGGGCTGTCCTGATCTGTCAGGCTCATTAAATTTCAGGCGGTTGTGCCGCCCCTCATCCGCCTGCCGGCACCTTCTCCCCGTATAGCGGACGGGGGGGAAGGGAGGCGCTCCAACGCTGGCGACCCCGCGTTCTTCACGGGGAGAGGGTAAGGGTGAGGGGCAGCGCCGAGCTTAGTAGGTGAGACGAACTCACCGCCCGCCGATGACGCCGATATAGTCCGACACCCAGCGGTAATAGGGCACGCACTGATCGTTCTGGGTGGCGCATTTCGAGACCGGCGTCTTCCAGAACTTGATCTTGTCGAAATTGTCGTAGCCGTTGGTCTTGCAGCCTTCTTCGCCGAGCAGTTCGTTGCCCTTGCAGGCGGCAGGCACCACCGGCAGCGAGCCGAACCAGGCGGAGACGTCGCCCTGCACTTTCGGCGACAGCGAATGCTCGATCCACATGTAGGCGCAGTTCGGGTGGGCAGCATCGGCCTCCATCATCGTGGTATCGGCCCAGCCGGTAACGCCCTCCTCCGGGATAGTCGAGGCGACCGGCTTCTTGGCCGCGATCAGCGTGTTGACCTGGTAGGGCCACGAACCGGAGGCGACGACGCCTTCGTTCTGGAAATCGTCGACCTGGATGGCGGCGTCATGCCAATAGCGTCCGACAAGCGTACGCTGGACGCGCAGCAGGTCGAGCGCGGCCTTGTACTGGTCCTCGGTCAGTTCGTACGGATCCTTGATGCCGAGCTCCGGCTTGTGGGCCATCAGGTAGTTGGCGGCGTCGGCGATGTGGATCGGCCCGTCATAGGCCTGGACGCGGCCCTTGTTCGACTTGCCGTCGGGAAGCTTCATTTCCTCGAAGACCACGTTCCAGCTCTTCGGCGCCTCCTTGAACACTTCGGTGTTGTACATCAGCACGTTCGGCCCCCACTGGTAGGGGACGCCGTAATGGACTCCGCCGACGGTGAACCAGGGCGCATCCTTCAGCCGGTCGTCGACCGTCTTCCAGCTCGGTATGAGGTCGGTGTTGATCGGCTGGACGCGCTTGCCGGCGACCAGGCGCAGCGAGGCATCGCCCGAGGCGGTGACCAGATCGAAGCCGCCCTCGTTCATCAGCGAGACCATCTCGTCGGAAGTGTTGGCGGTCTTGACGTTGACCTTGCAGCCGGTTTCCTTTTCGAAGGACGTGACCCAGTCGTAGGCCTTGTCGGTTTCGCCGCGCTCGATATAGCCCGGCCAGGCGACGATATTGACCTCGCCTTCGCCCTTGCCGAGCTCCTTGACCTGGGCGATGGCCTGGCCGGAGAAGGTCAGCGCGACCGTCAAGGCAGTGCATGATTTCAGCAATGAATTCATCGTCGATCTCCCATTTTGCATGACCTCGAAACCGGTTTCGGTTTTTCGGAAGAAGATCATGCGCCCGTTTAACGTTGGATGCGCGGCGCTGAAAGGCCGTGCTCCGGCGGCAGCTTTGTTCCCTGACCGAAAAGTGCTGCGAAATTTCCGGTTTCGCAAATTCATTTATCAGAAAGCCGATATCGGTTTTTCCGATACATTAGCGGCCGATCTTCTCGGGCCGTTGGCGCACCATGCGCTGCGACTGGGCAAGTCCGATGAAGTCGCGCGCCGCCTGCGGCAGGCCGGAGCCGCGCCGCCAGACCATGCCGACCTGGACGACCGGCAACGACCCCGAAATATCGCGCGATTCGATGCGGTCGCCTTCCAGCGACCATGGCCGGTAGACAAGGTCGGGCAGCAGCGCCACGCCGGCGCCGGTGGCGACGAGGCTGCGCACCGCTTCGACCGAGCGGGTGCGGAAGGCGACATGCGGTTTGGCCCCGATTGCCGTCAGCAGCTTTCCGGTATTCTCCTCGATCTCGTCAACGGTCAGCATGATCAGCGGTTCCGAGGCGATGTCGCCGATGCCGATGATGTCGGCACCGGCCAAGGGATGGCCGAGCGGCAGCCACAGCCGGTAGGCCGAGACTTCGAGGATTTCGGACTGCAGTGCGGTGCGGTCGCGCAGGTTCGAGGTGACCATGACGGCAATGTCGAGCTTGCCGCCAATCAACAGGTGCTCGAGATAGTCGCCATTGTCCTCGATCGCAGAGACTTCGACACCCGGATAGGCGCGGCGATAGCGGGCAAGAAGATCGGAAAGCACATAGCCGGCGACGAGCGAAGTGACGCCAAGTTGCAGCCGCCCGCTTGCCGCGATCCGTTCGCCGAAGAAGGCCCGGCGCGCATCGGAAACGTCGGCCAGGATCTTCCTCGCATGGCGCAGGAACTGGTGGCCTTTGTGGGTGATGTTCAAGCCGCGCGGGTGGCGTTCGAACAGCTCGACGCCGAGATCGTGCTCCAACTCCTTGATCGCTTCGGTGACCGAGGATTGTGAGATCGACAGGTTCTGGGCGGCGCCCGACACTGTGCCTTGCTCGGCGACCGCGATGAAGAACTGCAATTGGCGGATGGTGAAAGCCATGGCTGGACTAAACACGGCAGAGGCGGCGCTGGGAAGTGGGATGCTGGTGCCGATCTCCCGATAGAGCTCAGTCCTCGCTTCCGCCGTCCGCAATGCTGAGCCGCGCGCCGGCCTCGGCGAGGGTGGCGGCGATGTCGTGCGGCGGCGGCCGGTCGGTCGCGAGTTCGGAAAAGCCGCCGAAGCCGCAGACCTGAACCAGGCCCTGGCGGCCGAATTTGCTGTGGTCGGTGACGACAAGCGAACGCTGGCCGCGCGACAGCACCATGCGGGCGAATTCGGCCTCTTCCAAATCATAGTCCATGACGCCGGTGACGGCATCCACCGCACCGGTCGATATCACCGCATGGCTGACCGAAAAGCGGCTGACGAATTCGATGGCCGAGACGCCGAAGGCAGCACCGGAATCGCTGCGCAGCTCGCCGCCGGCCATATAGACCTTGTTGCCGTTGACGGTGGCCAGTGTGCGGGCGATGTCGGAGGAGTTGGTGACGACCGTCAGCCGCCGGTGGCCGAGCAGTTCCCGGGCCAGGAATGAGGTGGTGGTGCCGGTGTCGAGCATGATCGATTCGCCGTCGCGGATGGTGGCGGCGACCATGCGGGCAATTGCCCGCTTGGCATCGGCGTTCTCGCGCATGCGCCGCTCGAACGGCGCTTCGCCGGCAATCGACGGCAGGCCGACGGCGCCGTGCATCTTGAGGATGGAACCGTCGCTGGTCAGTGGCTTGACGTCGCGGCGTACTGTCTCCAGCGAGACGCCCAGCCGATCGGCCAGGCTGGCAATGGTGACGGTGCCTTCCTCCTTGAGGAGGCGCAGGATTTCGCCATGCCGCTTCGAGTGGAGCATCGGTTCCATCCGGTCGGATTGTTGCACCATTGACCGTTTCTACGGCATAAATGCCACTAACTCCAAGGAATTTAGCAAAATTCGGGCAAAAAACCAGAAAATACCACAATTCCGCGTTGACAACGTCTCCAGCGTGGCGCGACATTATCGCTGTGACAGGCTCGGAACGGAGGACGACGGCTGAGCCGCACGAAAAATCGCCTGCCCGAACGCCCGGGAAACTGTCGGGTGCAAGGGTGCCGAAATTCAGGATCCGCGGGGGCGGATGCCGGCGTCGAAGAACCCGGCACAAAGGGGCTCGTCGGTGCGGTGCGGGATACCGATCCCGAGATCTGCACCGACGAGATCTTCGCGTTGCCGCCATTCCTCCGTCCGATTGTCATCGCTGGCCAGCCGTGACATGCGTGGAAAATTGACCCAATGTTGGACGAGATCGTGACTGTCGAAGACCGCATCCGTGCGCTGCCTTGCTGGACCGGCAGCATCGACATCGCGCCGCTGCCGGGCGGGTTGAGCAATGCCAATTATCTGGTCAAGGACGCGGCCGGGCGGCATGTCGTGCGCATCGGCCAGGATTATCCGTTCCACCACGTCTTTCGCGAGCGCGAGATGATGACCGCGCGGGCAGCGCACGCGGCAGGCTTCGCTCCGGCCGTCCACTATACCGGACCCGGCGTCATGGTGACGGAGTATCTCGGCGCCAAGGCCTATGTCGCGCAGGATGTGCGCGCCGATCTCGGCCGCGTTGCCGCGTTGCTGCGCGGTTTCCACCGGGAGATGCCCGGTCATGTTTCCGGCGCCGGTTTCATGTTCTGGGTATTCCACGTCATTCGCGACTATGCGCGCACGCTGGAGGAAGGCCGCAGCCGCAAGCTGGGCGAACTGCCGCGCCTGCTGACGCTGGCGGACGAGCTCGAGCGCGCGCAAAAGCTGCTGCCGATCGTCTTCGGCCATAATGACCTCTTGCCGGCTAATATAATCGACGACGGTCATAGGCTGTGGCTCATCGATTTCGAATATGCAGGCTTCAACACCGCGATGTTCGACCTTGCCGGCGCAGCGTCGAACGCCGGCATGAGCGACGAGGAGTCCTTCGCCTTCCTAACCGCCTATTTCATGAAGGAGCCGGACGAAGCGATACGGCGCTCGCACGCCGCCATGCAATGCGCGTCGCTGCTGCGCGAGGCGATGTGGGGCATGGTTTCCGAGCTCTACCTCGATGCGCCCGGCGTCGACTACGCCGCCTACGCCGACGAAAACCTGGCGCGGCTCGAAGCGGCCCTGGAAAACTACAGGACAAAATACGGGACGCGGACATGACCTTGCCCGCCCAGGCCGGGATCGTCGTCATCGGCGGTGGCATCATCGGCTGTTCGACGGCCTATCATCTGGCGCGCGACCACAAGGCCGAAATCGTGCTGCTCGAACAGGGCAAGCTGACCTCGGGCTCGAGCTGGCATGCTGCCGGGCTGGTCGGCCAGCTGCGCTCGTCGGCATCGATCACGCGCGTGCTCAAATATTCGGTCGATCTCTACAAGGGGCTGGAAGCCGAAACCGGCCTCGCCACCGGCTGGAAGATGACCGGCTGCCTGCGCCTCGCCACCAATGCCGACCGCTGGACCGAGTATAAGCGGCTGGCAACGACGGCCAAGAGCTTCGGCATGGACATGCATCTGCTGTCGCCGGCCGAGGTCAAGGAAATGTGGCCGCTGCTGGAAACCGGCGACCTCGTCGGCGCGTCCTGGCTGCCGACCGACGGTCAGGCAAGCCCTTCCGACATCACCCAGTCGCTGGCCAGGGGCGCGCGCATGCATGGCGCAAAATTATTCGAGGAGGTGCGGGTCACCGGCTTCGAAATGAGAGACGGCCGCATCACCGCGGTGAAGACCAGCAAGGGCGATATCGCCTGCGACAAGGTGGTGAACTGCGCCGGGCAATGGGCGCGGCAGGTCGGTGCGCTGGCCGGCATCAACGTGCCGCTGCAGCCGGTGAAGCACCAGTACATCATTACCGAGAGAATCGACGGGTTGGCGACCGACGCGCCGACGATTCGCGATCCCGACCGCCGCACCTATTTCAAGGAGGAGGTTGGGGGGCTGGTGATGGGCGGCTACGAGCCGAACCCGCAGGCGTGGACGACCGGTCTGCCGGGCGGCGATGTGCCGGACGATTGGGAGTTTCGGCTGTTCGACGATGATTACGATCATTTCGAGCAGCATATGAGCCAGGCGATCGAGCGTGTCCCGGCGCTCGCCAATGCCGGCGTCAAGCAGATGATCAACGGGCCGGAGAGCTTTACGCCGGACGGCAATTTCGTCCTCGGCGTGGCGCCGGAATGCCCCAATATGTTCATCGGCGCCGGCTTCAATGCCTTCGGCATCGCATCCGGCGGCGGTGCCGGCTGGGTGCTGGCGCAATGGGTCGTCGACGGCGAGGCGCCGCTCGATTTGTGGGTGGTCGACATCCGCCGCTTCTCCGATCTGCATCGCGACCGGCAATGGGTCCGCGACCGCACGCTGGAAGCCTATGGCAAGCACTACACGATCGGCTTCCCGCATGAGGAATATGTCAGCGGCCGGCCTCGCATCGTCTCGCCTCTATACGAGCGGCTGCAAAAACATCGCGCCGTGTTCGGCTCGAAACTCGGCTGGGAGCGGCCGAACTGGTTCGCGCCGGAAGGTGTCGAGCCGAAAGACGTCTATTCGATGGGCCGGCAGAACTGGTTTTCACCCGTCGGTGACGAACATCGCCATGTGCGCGAAAAGATCGGCATTTTCGACCAGTCGTCGTTTGCCAAATACGAAATGACCGGAGTGGACGCGCTGAAGGCGCTGGACTGGATCTGCGCCAACGACGTTGCCAAGCCGGTCGGCCGGCTGACCTACACGCAGCTCCTTAACACGCGCGGCGGCATCGAGGCCGATTTGACCGTGGCGAGGCTCGGTGAGGAGAAATTCTACATCGTCACCGGCACCGGTTTCCGCAAGCATGATTTCTCCTGGATTGCCGATCATATCGGCAGGGAGTTCGACGTGACGCTGACCGACGTCACCGAGGATTTCGGCACGTTGTCGTTGATGGGGCCACGCGCCCGTGACGTGCTGTCGGCGGTGACCGATGCCGACGTCTCGAACGCCGCCTTTCCGTTCGGCCATGTTCGCGAGATTGTCATTGCCGGCCACGCCGTGCGGGCGCTGCGTATCACTTATGTCGGCGAACTAGGCTGGGAATTGCATGCGCCGATCGCGGCGACGGGCGAGGTTTTCGACGCGCTTATGGCGGCGGGCGCTGTCCACGACATCCGCCCGGTCGGCTACCGGGCGCTGGAATCGCTGCGGCTGGAAAAAGGCTACCGCGCCTGGGGCGCCGACATCACACCCAACGACACGCCGCAGGAGGCCGGCCTCGGCTGGGCGGTGAAGCTCAGGAAGAACACCGATTTCCTCGGCCGGCGGGCGCTTGAAAAGCTCGATGGCTCGACGCTCAGGAAACGCTTTGCCGGCTTCACGGTCGATGATCCGGATGTCGTGCTGCTCGGGCGCGAGACCATCCTGCGCAACGGCGAGGCGGTCGGTTATCTCACCAGCGGCGGCTATGGCTACACCATCGGCAAGAACATCGGCTACGGCTATGTGCGCAATGCGGATGGCGTCAGCGATGATTTCCTCACCTCCGGCGATTACGAGCTGGTGGTGGCAATGGAACGGACGCCGGCTAAGATCCACCTCGAGCCGCTTTACGATCCGGCAGGAGCAAAGGTGAAGGCGTAGAGCCTTCCGATTTTCAGCCTCAGTTCACGATGAGCACCAGCCCCCGGCTCGGCACGGTATCGGCCTCGCCCGGCATCGAGACATAGGGCGGCGTCTCCTCGGCGCGGGTGACGTTGCCTTGCGCCTCGAGTTCGGCGATCCGGGCGGCAAACCCGGCATCCCACAGCGTGTTCTTCACGGTCAGCACGATTACCCCTCCCGGCCGGCAGATGCGGATCAACTCCTCCAGCCCTTCGGCTCCGACATGGCCGGACGTGAAGACGCCGGCTGAGATGATCCCGGCATAGGCATCGTCCACGAAAGGCAGCGGTCCGCCAAGCGCCAGGCAGTGCAGCGCCGAATAGACGCCCTTGCGCGCGGCTTGCGCCAGCATGCCTTCCGAGATGTCGAGGGCCTCGACCTGCGGATAGCCGGTGATGGCAAGCCATTCGCCGATGAGCCCGGTGCCGGCCCCGGCATCGAGCAGAGGAGCGGCGCCGCGTGGCAGATGGCGGGCCAGCAAGGCAAGGCAGATGGTCGGATGGCGATAGCCGGCCGCCGACATGTCGGCGTCATAAGTGCCTGCCCAACTGTCGTAGAGCGCGGCTACGTCTTCCGGCCGCTTCGCCGCATAGGCTGCGGCGAGCGCGCTCTGCTGTTTGCTGTCCGTCATCGCTTTCCGTCGCCTGGTATCGATCCGCAACGCGATCATAGCCAAACGGCGAAAACTGTGGAACCGTCATCGTCGCAATAACACGGGCAAAGGAGCGAAAGCGATGGCGGATGACCAGGCACGCGCCGCACTTGCGGCCATTCCGATGCTGGCCGGCTATGACGGCCCGCTGGAACGGCTCGGCGGCCTAACCAACCTCGTCTTCAGGGGCAAGGATTTCTGCCTGCGCATCCCCGGCAAGGGTACCGAGGAATACATCAACCGCGCTAACGAGGCAGTGGCGGCGCGGGAGGCGGCGAAGGCCGGCGTCAGCCCGGAAGTGCTGCATGTCGATGCCGAAACTGGCGTGCTGGTGACCCGCTTCATCGCCGGCGCCGAGACGATGTCGCCGGAAAAATTCAAGACCCGACCGGGCAGCCCGGCACGGGCCGGCAAGGCCTTTCGCAAGCTGCACACATCCGGCGCGGTGTTCCCCTTCCGCTTCGAGCTGTTTGCGATGATCGACGATTATCTGAAAGTTCTGTCGACCAAGGACGTCGCCCTGCCTGCCGGCTACCACGATGTGGTCGGCGAGGCGGAAACCGTGCGCTCGGCGCTTGCGGCTCGTCCTCTGCCGATCGTCGCCTGCCACTGCGACCCGCTATGCGAAAACTTTCTCGACACGGGCGACAGGATGTGGATCGTCGACTGGGAATATTCCGGCATGAACGATCCGCTCTGGGATCTCGGTGACCTCAGCGTCGAAGGGCAATTCGACGCCGCGCAGGACGAGGAAATGATGCTGGCCTATTTCGGCGGCGAGCCGAGACCGGCGGAGCGCGCCCGCATCGTCATTTACAAGGCGATGTGCGACCTGCTGTGGACGCTGTGGGGCTTGATCCAGCTTGCCAACAAAAATCCGGCCAACGACTTTCGCGCCTATGCCGACGGCCGGTTTGCGCGCTGCAAGACGCTGATGGAGACGCCGGAGTTTTCAAGGCATCTGGCGGCGGTGCGCCGGGGTTAATTCACACCCTTCGGCACATTTTCGGGCGGCACGGTGTCGACCACCTTCTGGCGATGGAAAATGAACAGGCCGGCCAGCACGACGATGGCCGAGCCGATCAGGATGCGCGGTCCAGGCACATCGCCGAAGAAGGCGAGGCCGAAGACGACTGCCCACAATAGCAGGCTGTAATGCAGCGGCGCCAAGGTCGAGGCCGGTGCCAGCTTCAACGCCCGGGTGATCATCAGATGCGCGCCGCAGGAGACGATACCGAGAAGCAGCATGGCGCCGAAATCCAGCGAGGACGGCGTCTTCCAGGTGCCGAGGGTCAACGCAGCGCCGACCAGCAGCGTGCCGATGGTTTGCCAGGTGACAAGCGAAGTGTCGCTGGTGCCGCGCAGCCGCCGATTGAGGATGATGGCGAAAGCAAAGGAAATGCTGCCGGCGAGCGCGAACATCGACGACAGCGAGAACGCGGCCGAAGACGGCTTCAGCATGATCAGCACGCCGCAGAAACCGACCAGGATAGCCGCCCAGCGGCGCCAGCCGACCCTTTCGCCGAGCAAAAAGTGCGACAGCGCCGCCACATAGATCGGCCCGGCCATGTAGAAGCTCATCACATCGGCGAGCGGCAGATAGACGACCGCCGCGTAGAACAGCGCCGTGTCGAGCGTCGTCATCACCACGCGCAGCAGCTGCAGCTCCGGCCGCTCCATGCGAAACAGCTTGGCCGCACCCTGATGAGCAATCATCGGCCCGAGTATGAAAAAAGCGCCGATCGAGCGGATCAGCACGACCTGGCCGACGGAAAAACTGGCGACCAGCCACTTGCCCATAGCGTCGTTCAACGCAAACAGGAAATCGCCGGCGAGCATCAGCAGGATACCGGCCAGCAGCACGTTCCTGATCGTTGAGTTCTGGGATGCGGGCTGCGCCATTCCGTTACCGGTTCCTCGCCGTGGCTACGGTGACCCGCGTCGTAGTCGCAAGCAGCGGCCGTGACGAGGCGAAAATCGAGAATTCGGTAAGACCAGCGCCGGAAATCGGCTGGACTAATGCATGTCGCGCAAAAGTGTGCAGCGATTTTGCGACAACGACATGCATCAAAACAGGAACTTAAAGCGCGTCGCATGAGGCCGGTCGAGCGCGACGCGCTTTAAGCGTGGCGCCGGTTCACTGTGCCCGGCCTTCCGGCGATCGAAAGCCGCGTGTCCTGCCGGCTCCGCTCGGCCACCACCTTGCCCCTGGCGATGACGCAGAGACGCTCGGGGCGCAGCCGCAGCGCCTCGACCGGATTGCCGGCATCGAGAACGACCAGGCTGGCGCGCTTGCCGACGGCAAGGCCAAGGTGGTCTAGGCCCATGATGGCGGCATTGACGTTGGTGACCATGTCGAAACAGCGCGCCATCTCGGCCGGGCTCGACATCTGCGCGACATGCAGGCCCATGAAGGCGACGTCGAGCATGTCTGCGGTGCCCAGCGAATACCAGGGGTCGAGCACGCAATCCTGGCCCCAGCCGACGCGGATCCCGTGCGCCAGCATTTCCTTGACCCGGGTCAGGCCGCGGCGCTTGGGAAAGGTGTCGTGGCGGCCCTGCAGCATGATGTTGATCAGCGGATTGGGGATTGCCGAAACGCCGGCCTCGGCAATCAGCGGCAATAGCTTTGAAACGTAGTAATTATCCATCGAATGCATCGATGTCAGGTGCGAGCCGGCCACTCTGCCCTGCAATCCAAGCCGCTGCGTCTCATAGGCAAGCTGCTCGATGTGGCGCGACAGCGGATCGTCGGTCTCGTCGCAATGCAGGTCGACCAGCAGCCCCCGTTCGGCCGCGATCTCGCAGAGTTCCGTCACCGAGCGCGTGCCGTCCGCCATTGTGCGCTCGAAATGCGGAATGCCGCCGACGACATCGACGCCCAGGTTGAGCGCGCGGACGGTGTTTTCGCGCGCCGTCGGCGAGCGGTAAAACCCGTCCTGCGGGAAGGCGACCAGCTGCAGGTCGATATAGGGGGCGACCGTCTTCTTCACGTCGAGCAGCGCTTCGACCGCCAGCAGGCGGTCGTCACAAACATCGACATGGGTACGGATGGCGAGCAGGCCCATCGACACCGCCCAGTCGCAATAGGCAAGCGCGCGGTCGCGCACCGCCTCGTGGGTCAGAAGCGGCTTCAGCTCGCCCCACAGCGAGATGCCTTCCAGCAGCGTGCCCGAGACATTGATGCGCGGAATGCCGAGCGAAAGCGTGGCGTCCATATGGAAATGCGGATCGACGAAGGGCGGCGAGACCAGATTGCCATGAGCATCGATCGCCGTGCCGGCGCTGACGTTCAGCTCAGGCTCTATCGCTGCGATCGTTTCGCCGACGATGCCGATATCGGCGATCCTGCCGTCGGGCAGCGTCCCGCCGCGCACCACAAGGTCAAAATCCATCCGCCGTCATCCCCTTTGAAGAAGCACACTTATTCCGGTACGTACCGCACCGCCCCCTTGGCGGCACTTGTCGCCATCGCCGCATAGGCGCGCAAGGCCGTCGTCACCTTGCGCTTGCGCTTTTCCTCAGGCTTCCAGGCAGCCGTTCCCTTGGCCTCCATCGCCGCGCGGCGGGCGGCGAGCTCCGCGTCGTCGACAGCCAGCCGGATGGTGCGGTTGGGGATATCGATCTCGATCGTGTCGCCTTCCATGACCAGTCCGATCAGCCCGCCTTCCGCCGCTTCCGGCGAGACGTGGCCGATCGACAGGCCGGAGGTGCCGCCGGAAAAACGCCCGTCGGTGATCAGCGCGCAGGCTTTGCCGAGGCCTTTCGACTTCAAATAGCTGGTCGGGTAGAGCATTTCCTGCATGCCGGGGCCGCCGCGCGGCCCTTCATAGCGGATGACGACGACATCGCCGGCCTTGATCTCGTTCGACAGGATTGCCTTGACGCTGGCGTCCTGGCTTTCGAACACTCTTGCCGGGCCGGTGAATTTCAGGATCGATTCATCGACACCCGCCGTCTTCACGATGCAGCCGTCGAGCGCCAGATTGCCTTTCAGTACGGCAAGGCCGCCGTCCCTTGAGAAAGGATGTTCGGCCGAGCGGATAGCACCTTTCTCGCGGTCGAGATCGAGCTCGTCCCAGCGGCGGTCCTGGCTGAAGGCGACCTGCGTCGGCACGCCGCCGGGTGCCGCCAGGAAGAAATCGCGGACATTCTGGCTGGAGGTGCGCGAAATATCCCAATGGTCCAGCGCTTCGCCGAGGCTTGCGGTGTGCACTGTCGGCAGGTCGCGGTTGATCAACCCGGCGCTATCCAGCTGGCCGAGGATCGCCATGATGCCGCCAGCGCGGTGGACGTCCTCCATATGAACGTCTGCCTTGGCCGGGGCAACCTTGCACAGCACTGGCACCCGCCGCGACAGCCGGTCGATGTCCTCCATGGTGAAGTCGACCTCGCCCTCATGTGCCGCGGCAAGGATGTGCAGCACGGTGTTGGTCGAACCGCCCATGGCTATGTCGAGCGTCATGGCGTTCTCGAAGGCGCCCTTCGAGGCGATGCTGCGCGGCAGCGCGGTGTCGTCGTTCTGCTCGTAATAGCGTTGGGCAAGATCGACGATCAGATGGCCGGCCTCGACGAACAGGCGCTTGCGATCGGCATGCGTCGCCAGCGTCGAGCCGTTGCCCGGCAGCGAGAGGCCGAGCGCCTCGGTTAGGCAGTTCATCGAATTGGCGGTGAACATGCCAGAGCAGGAGCCGCAGGTCGGACAGGCCGAGCGCTCGATGATCTTGACGTCCTCGTCGGAGATCTTGTCGTCGGCGGCCGCCACCATGGCGTCGACCAGGTCAAGCGCCTGGCTCTTGCCGGCGAGCACCACCTTGCCGGCCTCCATCGGCCCGCCGGAGACGAAGACAGTCGGGATGTTGAGGCGCAGCGACGCCATCAGCATGCCGGGCGTGATCTTGTCGCAATTCGAGATGCAGACCATCGCGTCGGCGCAGTGCGCGTTGACCATGTATTCGACGGAGTCGGCGATCAATTCGCGCGACGGCAGCGAATAGAGCATGCCGTCATGGCCCATGGCGATGCCGTCATCGACGGCGATGGTGTTGAACTCCTTGGCGACGCCGCCGGCCTTTTCGATCTCGCGGGCAACCAACTGGCCGAGATCCTTCAGATGGACATGGCCGGGCACGAATTGGGTGAAGGAATTGACCACGGCAATGATCGGCTTGCCGAAATCCGAATCCTTCATCCCGGTGGCGCGCCAAAGGCCGCGGGCGCCGGCCATGTTGCGGCCATGGGTGGTGGTGCGGGAACGGTAGGCGGGCATTGAACTGTCCTTGCTGTCTGCGTCGCGCCGGACAGGCGCGGAAAACCGGAATGAGCCGCAGGCCTTATAGACGCCACGCTCTGGTCTGGCCACAATTTTGCGCTGCGCCAGGGTGCGGAACGAGCGGCCAGCCGAAGACGCAGCCGGCCCAGACCGTAAAAAAGTCAGAGGTGCTGTCGGATCGTGTTTTGCTCAAGCGTCCTTGGGCAGACGGCGGGACCGGGCATCAATCGCCAGCCAGCCGTTTTGCGAATGAAAACAAACCCAAAACCAGCCCGAGGAGCAAGAGAATGCAAAAGATCACCCCCTGCCTGTGGTTCGACGACCAGGCCGAGGAGGCCATGAACCATTACATCTCCATCTTCAAGAATTCGAAGGTGCTGAGCGTGCTGCGCTGGCCCAAGGGCAGCGGCGATAATGAGGGCAAGGTGCTGATGGTCTCATTCGAGCTCGACGGCGTTCAGTTCCAGGCGCTCAACGGCGGGCCGCAATTCAAGTTCACCCAGGCGGTCTCGCTCTCCATCGACTGTAAGACGCAGGAGGAGGTCGACTATTTCTGGGACAGGCTCATCGCTGGCGGTGGCGAGCCCAGCCAGTGCAGCTGGCTGAAGGACAAATTCGGCCTCTCCTGGCAGGTCGTTCCCGAGCAGTTGCCCAGGCTGCTGCTGGACCCCGACACGGAAAAGGCCGGCCGCGTCATGCAGGCGATGATGCAGATGAGCAAGATCGACATCGCCAAGATCGAAGAGGCAGCCAAGGGGTGAACGAACGCGCTCTTGCCTTCTCCCACAACAAGGGGAGAAGGGAAGGGGCGCGTCAAGCCGCTCTGTCGCGGACCTGATAATCCTTGACCGCGGCGAAGCGGATCGCCTTCCAGCGCTCGGCCTCGTAGTTAAGCGAGAAAGCGTGCTGGGCGAGGAACACCGGATCGTTGTCGAGATCGCGGGCGATGTCGCCGCGATGCGCCTCGATGAAGCGCTGGAGCTCGGCCCTGTCGTCGGCCGATATCCAGCGGCAGACGGAAAAGCGCGACATCTCGAAATCGACCGGCAGCGTGTATTCGAAGTTCAGGCGCTCCTTCAACACGTCGAGCTGCAGGGCGCCGACGACGCCGACGATGGCCGGTGAACCGTCCTCCGGCGAGAACAATTGCACGACGCCTTCCTCGGCCATCTGGTGCAGCGCTTCCTTGAGCTTCTTGGCTTTCATGGCATCGCCGAGGCGAACGCGGCGCAGGATTTCAGGCGCGAAATTCGGCACGCCGCGAAACAGGATCTCCTCGCCCTCGGTCAGCGTGTCGCCGATGCGCAGCGTGCCGTGGTTGGGGATGCCGACGACATCGCCGGCGAACGCCTCGTCGGCGGTGACGCGGGTGCGGGCGAAGAAGAATTGCGGTGCCGACAGGCTCATCGGTTTTCCCGTGCGCACCAGCTTGGCCTTCATGCCGCGCTCGAGCTTGCCGGAGCAGACGCGGACGAAAGCGATGCGGTCGCGGTGGTTGGGGTCCATATTGGCTTGGATCTTGAAGACGAAGGAGGTCATCTTGTCCTCGGTCGCCTCGACCTTGCGGCTGTCGGCCTCCTGCGCGCGCGGCGGCGGCCCATAGGCACCGAGCGCCTCGATCAGGTCGCGCACGCCGTAATTGCGCAGCGCCGAGCCGAAATAGACCGGCGTCAAATGGCCTTCGCGGAAGGCTTCCAGATCGAGCGGGCGGCAGGCCTCGCGTGCCAGCTCCAGCTCCTCGATGAAAGCCTCGCGCTCGTTCTCCGGCAACAGGCCGGCGACCCGGTTGGAATCGGGTCCATTGACCGGCGTGCGCTCCTTCTCGGCGTCGCCCTTGCGCACCGCGTTCAGCGCCAGATGGTAAGTGCCGGAAAAGGTCTTGCCGCGGCCGATCGGCCAGGTGATCGGCGCTGTATCGAGCGCCAGCTTCTGCTCGATCTCGTCGAGGATGTCGAATGGGTCGCGGCTTTCGCGGTCCATCTTGTTGACAAAGGTGATGATCGGGATGTCGCGCAGCCGGCAGACCTCGAATAGTTTCAGCGTGCGCGGCTCGATGCCCTTGGCGGCGTCGATCACCATGACGGCGCTGTCGACCGCCGACAGCGTGCGATAGGTGTCGTCGGCGAAATCCTCGTGGCCGGGCGTGTCGAGCAGGTTGAAGACGGTGTCCTCGTATTCGAAGGTCATCACCGAGGTGACCACCGAAATGCCGCGCTCCCGTTCGATCTTCATCCAATCCGAGCGGGTCTGGATGCGGTCCTTCTTGGCCTTGACCTCGCCGGCAAGCTGGATGGCGCCGCCGAACAAAAGCAGTTTTTCGGTGAGCGTGGTCTTGCCGGCGTCGGGGTGGGCAATGATCGCGAAAGTGCGGCGGCGCGATACCGCTTCTGTAATCATTTCGGACATTTTTCAGGATTTCCGTGTGAGGCCGGGCTTCTAGCAGCGGAGTGCAGTGCTGTCGACCTCTCCGGCTGCCGCTGCCGGCGGTTCACGTTCCGGCGTCAGGCCGGTTCGGCCGCACGGCTCTGGGAGGCCACCTCGGGAATCCACTCGGCAATCGCGGCGCCGATCCTGTCGGCATGGTCCTCCTGCAGATAATGTGAGCCGGGTCCGAGATCGATCAACCGGCAGTTCTTCAGGCCCGCCGCGAATTCCCGTGCCGCCTGCGGCGAGACGAGGGCGCCCGGATCGCCTGAGAAAAGCAGCTTCGGGTAGGAGGAAAGCCGGAGCGCCCGATGGTCGTTCTCACTGATGGCGGCGACATCGGCGGGCTGGCCTTCGATCGGCAGTTCGCGCGGCAGCCGCAGGATCGGCTTGCGCGATTGCGGCGTCGGGAACGGCGCCCGGTAGGCGGCCATTTCCTCATCACTCATCGTGCGCACCACAGCAGCCGGCAGCACTTTTTCGACGAAGACGTTGTCTTCCAGGACAAGCTTCTCACCGACGCCGGGTGTGCGCATTGCCTTGAACAATTCGCGCGCCTGCGGACGCTGGTGAAAATCGTCCCAGCTCTCGGAAGGGCGGATGAATTCCATGAAGGCGAGGCCGAGGATCCGCTGCGGCCGCCGTGCGGCGAGATGGAAGGCGAGCGCGGTGCCCCAGTCCTGCGCGACGACCACCATGTCGGTGATGCCAAGCGTCTCGATGAAAGCGTCGAGATAGCGGACGTGGTCGAAGAAGCGATAGTCGATGTCCGGCTTGCCGGATTGGCCATAGCCGATCAGGTCGGGCGCAATGCAGCGGCCGAACGGCGCCACATGCGGGATGATGTCGCGCCAGATGTAGGACGACGTCGGGTTGCCGTGCAGGAAGAGCACCGTCGGGCCGGCCGTACCTGCCTCGACATAGGAGATGGTGGAATCGAGTACCGCGACTTGCGAGCGCGGCAACATTGTGCGCTTTTCGAGTTTCGGGTTCATCGGATCAGCTCCTTTTTACGAAGACTGTTTTGAAGACGATATTCTTGAAACGCTCGAGCGGTCCGGGACTGCGCTCCACCTTCATGCGCAGCATCGCGCCTTGCCAGGAACTCAACAGGAAATCGGCGAGATCCTCGGCATCGAACGCGTCGGTGATGTCGCCGGCCGCCTGGCCCTCGGCGATGCATTCGGCGAAGGGCTTACGCCAGCGTTCGAAAATGGCGACGAGTTGCAGCCTCAGCGCCTCGCTGTGAGCCGCCGTCTCGAGGCTGAGATTGCCGATCATGCAGCCCCGTGCCCAATCATGCGCCTCCAGCTTCGACGTGATGATTTCGAGATAGCGGCGCAAGCGCCCGACCGGGGGCGTGCCGTCCCGGGCAAGGGCCTGCTCCACCAAACCGTTCACATAGGCGAAATAGCGGTCCAGCACCTCGCCGGTGAACGCCTCCTTGGAGGCAAAATGATTGGTGAAGGACCCCGGGCGGGCATCGGCCGCGGCGACGATGTCGCGCACGCCGGCGGCCGAATAGCCGGAACTCCAGATGGTTTTGAAACCGGCGTCGAGAAGTTTTTCGCGAAGTGAATGTCTGGCCATAGCGATACAATACGTACGTACGTATTAAAGTCAAGAGGCATATTTGATACCGAGTGCTCTTGGCAGAACCCACTGGCAATGGCATCGCAGTGGTCGCGTTGGACCGAGGAGTGAAGCGTGACAGCGGCGAAAGAAGTGATTGTCATCGGCGCCGGCATCATCGGCGCCTCCATCGCCTGGCACCTGACCAGGGCCGGGGCAAAGGTGACGGTCATTGCCGGCAGCGGCGCCGGCGGCATCGCGACGCCGAATTCCTTTGCTTGGATCAATGCCAGCTGGGGCAACCCGGAGGTCTATTTCCGGCTGCGCATTCGGTCGATGGCCGAATGGACGCGGCTGGCGAACGAGGTGCCCGGCATCCCGTTGCAGTGGTGCGGTGGCTTGTGCTGGGACCTGCCGCGTGCCGAACTTGAGGCCTATGCGGCCGAGCACGCCGCCTGGGGCTACGGCATCGAGCGTGTCGACCGTGCCGGAGCGGCGCGCATCGAGCCCAATCTGACCGAGCTTCCCGATTTCGCCCTTCATGTCGCCGAGGAAGGTGTCGCCGAGCCGGTCGCTGCCACGCAAGCACTGCTGGTTGACGCCGAGCGGCGCGGCTCGCGGCTGCTGACGGGAGTTACCGCGACCGCGCTTGTGCAGGCCAACGGCAGGATTGCCGGCGTCGATACATCCGGCGGGCGGATTGCTGCCGACGAGGTGGTGATCGCGGCCGGAGCCGGCTCTCCGGCACTAGCGGCAACAGCCGGGATAGCACTGCCGATCGAGACGCCACCCGGCCTGGTCGTGCATTCGCGCCCCACCGAAAAGCTGCTCAACGGCCTGGTGATCGGCGATCGCCTGCATATGCGCCAGACGGCGGAAGGCCGCATCATCGCCGGCTCGGATTTCGGTGGCGCCGATCCCGGCATGGATGCCGCGGCGACCGCCCGCGACCTGTTTGCGGCGATGAAGGCGATGCTGCGCGGCGCGGATGGGTTGGAACTCGATTTCCACACCATTGGCTACCGGCCGACGCCGGTCGATGGCTTTCCGATCATCGGCCGCGCCGCAGGCACGAGCGGCGTCTACGTCGCGGTCATGCATTCCGGCATCACGCTGGCCCCGGCCGTCGGCCTGTTCGCCGCCCGCGAAGTCCTCGACGGCGAGCGCGATCCGCTGCTTGATTCCTACGGGCTGGGGCGGTTTACTCAATAGCCGGGCGGGCGGCGAAAGCCGCCGGTCAGCGGCTCGATTGCCCTGGCGATCCCGAGCAGGCACGACTCCGACCAGCGTTTGCCAACAAGCTGTAGTCCGATGGGCAGGCCATTGCTGTCCTGTCCGCAGGGCAGCGACAGTGCCGGATGGCCGCTGTAGTTGAACACCGCGCCATAGGCCGGCAGCATCCAGTAGCTTTGCTTCTCGCCGTCGACCTCGATCGGCGTTCCCGGTTCGCAATGCGGGAACGCGGTGACCATGGCGACGGGGCACAACAAGGCGTCGCAGCCGTCTAAGAACCGTTCCCACGCCAGGATGGAGCGGTCGCGGCGGGCGAGCGCCTCGAACCAGCGCGAGACCGGCGTCGGCTTCTCCGGTGGTCCGGGCTGCGCCGCCTCCAGCATCATGCCGATCAGCGCACCGCCTTGCTTCAGGTCGTCGTGCAGGTCGAGCTCCGGCAATTTGGCTTCCTCGACGATGGCGCCCGCGGCCTGAAGCTCTTTAGCCAGGCTTTCGACCGCCGCGCTGATCTCGCCGGCCACCGGAAAGCCCGGAAAGGACGGCGCGACGGCAATGCGCAAATTTTTGAGATCCAGCTCCGGCATGGTTTCGACCGGTACCGGCGCAAGGTCTGTATCGCTTCCATCCGGCCCGGCAATGACGCGGTAGATCAGCGCCAGGTCCTCGACGCTGCGCGCCATCGGTCCGAGGCAGGAGATCAGCCTCACGCTGCGCGGCGCCCCGCCTGGATCGGGGAAGGCGCCGGCGAGCGAGACGCGGTGCTCGGTCGGCTTGAGGCCGTAGACGCCGCAAAATGCAGCGGGCAGCCGGATTGAATCCTGCATGTCGGTGCCGACCTCGAACGGCGTCATCCCGGTGCTGAGCGCCGCCGCCGCACCGCCACTGGAGCCGCCGGCGGTGCGCTGGAGATTCCAGGGGTTGCCGGTGCGGCCGAACAGCGGATTGCTCGACTGCCAGTCACCGAGCATTGTCGCCACATTCGTCTTGCCCACCAGTATGCCGCCTGCCGCCTTCAGCCGGGCAACGACCGGACTGTCTGCTCTCGGGGCATAGTCGGCGAAGGGCGGGAAGCCGACGGTGGTTCTCATGCCAGCGGTTTCGTGCGTGTCCTTGAGTGTGAAAGGCACGCCGTGCAGCGGCCCAAGGGCCTCGCCGTGCGCCTGCGCTTCGTCGGCCTCGCCGGCGCGTTGCCGCGCACCGTCCCGATCGAGGGTTACGACGGCGTTAACCGCCGCATTGTGCCTGTCGATCTGCGCCAGATGCTCGTCCAGCACCTCTATTGCGGAAACCGCACGGTCGCGGATGGCCGCGGCCAGTTTGGTGGTCGAGGAAAAGACGATATCCATCGTGACTGCTCCGGGCTATCGCGCCGCGCTCCTCAAAATGGCGGATTGGCGCGTAGCTTCAAGCCTGGCTCGGCATTTCGACGATGGCGGCGCTTGATCGGGATTGCGCTGCCGGGATCCGTTGACCGTCGGCGCTGTCCAGCGGCCTCGCCGCGATCGGCGCCTCTACGGCTTACCGTCCCCTGTTGTGCGTCCGCTTATAGAGCTCACGGATGATGCCGCTTGCCGTGGTCTCGAACAGAAACGGCAAGAAAGCATGAATGAGCGCGGCAAAGGCCGCCATGAACAATCGCGACGAGAACCATGCGGCGAAAGCCATATGGCCGAAATAGCTCTCGCCGACCGCGGCCGGGTGAGAGGTGAAAAGTCTTGCGAGCCGTGCTGTCATGTCGATCCCTCCTGCCGGCATGAAGAGCCGGCCATGAATATCCTGCCACGGCTGTTCGGTTGATCGGTCTCAAATTGTCCTTGTCTCAGGCCGAATTTTGGGACAATCATCCCACATGATGCCGGAAATCGACGAAATAGACCGGAGATTGCTGGCCGAGCTGCAACGCGACGGCACGCTGTCCGTCGACCAGCTCTCGGCAAGAATATCGCTGTCGCGTAATGCCTGCTGGCGCCGGGTCAAGCGGCTGGAGGAAGACGGCATCATCACCGGTCGGGTGGCGCTGGTCGACGCCGACAAGCTTGGGCTCGGCCTCTCCGTGTTCATCCTGATCCGCACCTCGAACCACGATCCCGACTGGCTGCAAAGATTCCGGGCGGCGGTGACCGGCTTTGCCGAGATCACCGGCGCCTACCGCATGTCCGGCGATCTCGACTATGTCCTGCGCGCCCGTGTCGCCGATGTGAAGGCGTATGACCGGCTCTACCAGCGGCTGATCGCCAAGGTGGCGCTGTCGGACGTTTCGGCCTCTTTCGTCATGGAGGAGATCAAGGAGACCACGGTCGTTCCGATGGACCTGCGCTGAAGCGGAACTGTGCTGAAAGAAAGCCGTTGATAGCATTGCCGCCGAGTTGACTGAACCGGCGTTCGCGACGATAGGATCAGCCTCATGCGCGCAGCACTTTATCCTACCTCCGTCATCGGTCCGGCTGTCGGCTTCGTCAGGCTGCCGCATGGCGAGGGATTGCCGCTTCCTGCCTATGAGAGCTCGGGCGCCGCCGGCATGGACCTGCGCGCCGCCGTCCCGGACGACAGGCCGCTCTTGATTCTGCCGGGAAAGCGCGCGCTGGTGCCGACCGGGCTGATCCTGGAAATTCCGGAGGGCGTCGAAGGCCAGGTCCGGCCGCGTTCCGGCCTCGCCTTCAAGCACGGGCTCACCTGCCTCAACACCCCGGGCACCATCGACAGCGACTATCGCGGCGAGGTCAAGGTGCTGCTGATCAATCTCGGCGACGAGGATTTCGCGGTGACACGCGGCATGCGGATCGCCCAGATCGTCTTCGCCCCGGTGACGCAGGCGACCGTCGAGGAGCGCACATTGGCTGGCGGCACTGTGCGCGGCTCGGGCGGCTTCGGATCGACCGGCACCGCTTGATGAAAATACCCAAACTCGTCATCTTCGATTGCGACGGGGTTCTGGTCGATACCGAGAACTTGGCCAATCGGCGCCTCGCCGAGTGGCTGACCGCGGCCGGCTTTCCGGCCAGCTTCGAATATTGCCGCAAGAATTTTTCCGGCCGCAGCATGGTCTCGGTGCAGAAGGAAGTCGAGGCGACCGGCGTCAGCCTCGGCGCCGATTTCGTCGAGCGCTGGAACGCCGGCCTGCCGGACCTGTTCGCGCATGGCGTCGAGGCCATCCCCTACGTTCGCGAGTTCATCGAAACCGTGCACGCCGCCGGCATCGCCACCTGCGTCGCCTCGTCGGCACGGGTGTCCAAAATGCACATCACGCTCGGCCAGACCGGGCTGCTGCCGCTGTTCGAGCATGCGCTGTTCAGCTCGACCATGGTCTCGCGTGGCAAGCCGTTCCCCGACCTCTTCCTGCATGCAGCAGCGACAATGGGCTTCGCGCCCGCCGACTGCATCGTCATCGAGGACAGCGTCGCCGGGACGACAGCGGGCATCGCCGCCGGCATGCGCGTCTATTCCTACCACGGCGACCCGCTTTCCGATCGCAATGGACTGATCGAAGCCGGCGGTATCCTGTTCGACGACATGCGTGAACTGGCCGGGCTGGTGCCGATCCACTGATCGCCTTTGTTCAAGCTGCGCTGTATGTTGCAGCTGCTTGTGCTAGCTTGCGCGCGCCCGACATAAACGAGCGCGCGCATGACCTTCTCCCTGCTTCGTTTCCTCTTTGCCTGCCTGCTGTTGCCCTGTCTTTGGACGGCGGCCAGCGCTGAGGCCGTCAGCTTCCCGGAGCTCGGCAGCGCTCTCCCCGGCCACGGCGATGTCACCTATCTCGACCTCGCCAGGATGGTCATTCCCGATCTGGCCGCGGACAAGGACGGCTTTTTCCGGGGTTCGACGCCGATCGAGATGCGTCACGTCGCTGGACCGGACTACGACGGCTCGCCGCCGGTGACGTCGGGTCTTTCCAATGCCGGCGTGCTCGGCATCAAGGCCGGCGGCAAGGAGCGGCTGGCCATGCTGTTCGACCTCGGCGACTCGCCCGACAGTGCCGAGGGCTATGCCGTGCTGGCGCTCTACGACGTCACCGGCAAGCCGGCGCTGCTCGACGCGGTCAATGTCGCCGTCGACCGCATCACCTCTCTTCGCGATCCGGGCAAGCTGCCGATCGGGCCTGGTGACGACGCCATCATCAGCATGAGCATCCATTTCAATTCGAGCCAGGGCTATGGGATCACGCCGCTGATCATGGTCCGCAACGACAGGTTCGAGCTGATCGACATGATCTATACGTTCGACGAAAACCTCTGCACCCATAGGAGGACGCAGAATGCGGCGTTCCAGGCGATCGCCGACGGCCAGCCCTATGCAGCCATCAAGGTCACGGTGACCGGCGCGACGCTGCCGGGGGAAGAAAGCTGCGACGGCCAGCAGCCGCCAGAGGCGTCTTCGCGCGACATTTCCGTCACCTATCATTGGGACAAAAACGCTTCGCACTACGTCAAGGATTCCGACGCGCTGGACCGATTGGCAGATGAGAACGCCAAACGCTTCTGAACCAACCGCATTTGTTTGCCCGGCGCGTTCCGCCGGGCTAGAATTTGCCTCACATTCTGCACTGGAGGGGAGCATCCATGGACAAGGGCAAGATTTTTCGCGACCTGCATGCCTCGATCTTCGTCATGGCCAATTCCTGGGACGTCGGCACGACCAAGCTCTTGGCCTCGTTCGGCTTCAAGGCGCTGGCCACGACCAGCGCCGGCTTTGCCTTTTCGCGCGGCCTGCCCGATGGCGCGGTGACGTTCGAGGCAATGATCCATCATTGCCGTGAAGTGGCGGCGGCGACCGGGTTGCCGGTTTCGGCGGACCTCGAAAGGGGCAAGGGCGACAGCGCGACAAGTGCCGGCGAGACCATCTTCGCCGCCGAGGCGGCTGGCCTCGCCGGCTGCTCGATCGAGGACCATACCGGCGAGCCCGACAAGCCGATCTATGATTTTGCGCATGCCGTCGAGCGCGTCGCGGCGGCGGCGGAAGCGGCACGGGCGCTGAAACGCGATTTCGTCTTCACCGCGCGGGCCGAGAATTTTCTGTGGGGCAAGCCCGACCTCGACGATACGATCAAGCGGCTGCAGGCCTTCGAGAAGGCCGGCGCCGACGTGCTCTATGCGCCGGGGCTGGGCGACATTGAGATGGTGCGAACCGTCTGCTCGGCGCTGACCAAGCCGGTCAACGTCATGGCCAGGCCCGGCTTCACCATCGCCGACCTTGCCATGGCGGGGGTAAAGCGCGTCTCGCTCGGCCCATGGCTCACCAATTTCGCCTTCGGCATGCTGGAGACCGCGGCGCGCGAGATCCAGCAGGACGGCACCTTCGGCTTCACCCGCGCCGCCATGCCGTTCGGCAAGCTGCAGGCGCTGTTTGCCAAATCTTCAGCCTAGGTCGGGGCCGGCGAATGACGCTCACCGTCGTCGACATGCACACCGGCGGTGAGCCGTTGCGGATCGTCACCGGCGGCTACCCCAACATTCCCAAGGGCACGATCCTCGAAAAGCGCGCCTATGTGCGCGACCATCTCGATCATCTCAGAAAGATCCTGATGTTCGAGCCGCGCGGCCATTACGACATGTATGGCGCGCTACTGGTGGAGCCCGACCTGCCGGGCGCCGACCTCGCGGTGCTGTTCATGCACAATGAGGGCTATTCGACGATGTGCGGCCACGCCATCGTCGCGCTCGGCCGCTACGCCGTCGACGAGCGGCTGGTGGCGCCACGCGAGCCGCTGACGACCGTCAATATCGAGGCGCCATGCGGGCTGATTTCGGCTGCGGTCGAGGTAACGGATGGCAAGGCCGGTGCGGTGTCCTTCGAAAGCGTGCCGGCGTTTCTGTTCGCCCGCGACCGGCGGATCGATCTGCCGGGGCTATGGTCCGGTCGGCTTCGACATCGCTTATGGCGGCGCCTTCTATGCGCTCGCCGACTGCCGCCAGTTCGGGCTGGAATTCGGCAGGAACCGGGTGCGCGATTTCGTCGATGCGGCGACGGCGCTGACCAACAAGCTCAAGGCCGAATTGCCGCTGTCGCATCCCGACCATGCCGATCTCGCCTTTCTCTACGGCACCATCCTGACCGACGGACAGGATGCGTTCTCCGATACGCCGACCAAAAACATCTGCGTTTTCGCCGAAGCCGAGGTCGACCGTTCGCCGACCGGTTCGGGCGTCACCGCGCGGCTGGCGGCAATGCACGCCAAGGGCCAGATCGAGATTGGCCGGACGCGGCTGTTCGAGAGCATCGCCGGCTCGCGCTTTTCCGGCGCGGTCGCGCGCACGGCCACGGCCGGGGCGCATGACGCCATCATCGCCCGAGTCGGCGGCCGCGCCTATTACTCAGGCCGAGCCGAATTCATCGTCGAGGACGATGATGAAATGGGCAGGGGTTTCCTGCTGCGCTAGCTCCTTTCCCGCGCCGAGATCGCCTTGTGCAGATGCACCATCATTGCGGCGGCGAACAGCGGCGTCAGAAGGTTGAGCAGCGGCACGGCGAGGAAAGCGGCGACGACCAGCCCGGCCAGGAATACGGTGACCGCGTGCTTCCTGCGCAGCGCCCTGGCCTCGGCCTCCGGGCGAAAGCGCATGGCGGCGAATTCGAAGAACTCGCGCCCGAGCAGATAACCGTTGACGACGAAGAAAGCGGCGATGTTGATGCCCGGCACCAGCAGAAGCAGCAGGGCGACGATATTGCCGAGGATGACGACGCCGAAGAACCTGATCGCCAGCACCAGCGAGCGTAGCGCCGGAACGGCGCGGCCGGGCGGATCGTCGGGATAGTCGGTGCGCTCGACCGTTTCGGCGACGTCGTCGAGGAACAGGCCGGCGATGATCGCCGTCACCGGCGCGATGAAAAGAGCCAAGCCCAGCGCAAGGCCGATGCCGGCGACGACGGCGCCCAGCCATCCGGCCCAGGAGGGAAGCGCCGGCAGCCATGCATCGATCCATGGCCAGGCCAGCCATTCGAACAGGCTCTTGATCCCGAACCACAGCGCCGCCAGCGCCAGCAAAGTCAGCCCCAGCGTCTTCACGAACACGGAACGGAATTCGGGCGAGAACAGCCGGCTCAAGGCGGCGCGGGCGGCGTCGAGGATCACGGCGTTTCCAATTGCATGTCAAACGTGCTCGTGGCTGATATCTCCGGAATAGGCGGCGACAGCGCAGGCTGCAAGCGCCTAGCGCGCGACCTTCGCCTGGGGAATGGTCATCGCCGCCACGCCGGCGACGACCAGGGCCATTCCCCACCACGCGCTGGGACTAAGGCTTTCGCCAAGGAACACGGCTCCGATAGCGACGCCGATCGGCACCCGCAGATAGGCTTGCGAGGTAGTGCCGACGGAGCCCAGCGTATGGAGGAGGCGGAAATAGATTGAGAAGGCCAGTGCGGTCGAAAACACCGAAAGCCCGAGCAGCGCAAGGACCGAAGCTGTCGATGGCGCCAGGGTCCATGGCCGGTCGAACGCAAGGCTCAACGGGATCAGCATCGCGGCGCCGCAGAGCATCGAACCGGCGGCCGGCACCATCGGGTCGAGCCCCCTGAAGCCGCGGCCGAAAACGGCCGCGCCGGCATAGCAGATCGTCGCCGCGACCACAGCAAGTTGCGGCAACAATTGCTGTCCGAGGCCGCCTAGCGCCGGGGCGCCGACAACGAGGCATATGCCGGCTATTCCCGCGGCGACGCCGAACAGCTTGCGCATGGTCGCCGGTTCGTGGCGGGTGATGAGGGCGGTCAGCAAAAAGGTGAAGATCGGCGAGGTCGCATTCAGGATCGTGGCCAGCCCGGCGTCCAGTGAGCGCTCGGCCGAGGCGATCAGCGTGAACGGCACGACGCTGTTGAGGCATGCCTGGAATGCAAACCGGCGCCAGCTTGCGGCATCGCCCGGCAAGGCCAAACCGCGCCAGCGGATCAGGGCAAACAGGATCCCACCCGCGATCAGGGTTCGCGCGGCGATCAGCGTCACCGGCGGGACCGTCGCGACGCCGACCTTGATGAAGCTGTAGGACGCGCCCCACAGCACCGCCAATATGACGAGCAGCACCAGCTCGATCCTGGTGTCGGTTTTCATGGACATGGCCGGCGGGAACCTCTGGGCATCGCTCATCATGCTTGTAAGCCAGGCACGCGGGAAATGCTTCGGCCGCCATCCAACGATGGTCGCGATGCTGACATTCGTCGGATCGCCGCATTGGCGACTAGGCAAAGCCGCATCAAACCGCTAGACCCGCCCGCGCCCGGCGTGGCAGAAAGCCGGTGGTTTTTTGGCGGAGACATGAATTGATGCCGGACTATGACGTGCTTTGTATCGGAAATGCCATCGTCGACATCATCGCCCAGTGCGACGAGGCGTTCCTGGAGACCAACGGCATCATCAAGGGCGCGATGAATTTGATCGACACGCGGCGCGCCGAACTGCTCTACAGCCGCATGGGCCCGGCCATTGAAGCCTCGGGGGGCAGTGCCGGCAACACGGCGGCCGGCGTCGCCTCCTTCGGCGGTCGCGCCGCCTTCTTCGGCAAGGTCTCCAACGACGCGCTCGGCGAAATCTATGCGCATGACATCCATGCCCAGGGCGTCGCCTTCGACACCAGGCCGCTCAACGGCGAACCGCCGACGGCGCGCTCGATGATCTTCGTCACGCCGGACGGCGAGCGCTCGATGAACACCTATCTCGGCGCTTGCATCGAGCTCGGCCCGGAGGACGTCGAGGCCGACAAGGCGTCGGGCGCCGCGGTCACCTATTTCGAGGGCTATCTATGGGACCCGCCGCGCGCCAAGGAAGCGATCCGCCAGACGGCCAAGCTCGCCCACGCCGCCGGGCGCGAAGTGTCGATGACCCTGTCGGACTCGTTCTGTGTCGACCGCTATCGCGACGAGTTCCTCGACCTGATGCGCTCAGGCACCGTCGACATCGTCTTTGCCAATAGCCACGAGATCAAGTCGCTCTACCAGACCGCGTCCTTCGACGAGGCGCTGGCGCAGATCCGCAAGGATTGCAAGATCGCCGCCGTCACTCGGTCGGAAAAGGGCTCGGTCATCGTCCGCGGCGACGAGACCGTCACCATCGAGGCCACCAGGATCCGCGAGCTGGTCGACACGACCGGCGCCGGCGATCTCTACGCCGCCGGCTTCCTCTACGGCTACACGCAAGGCCGCAGCCTGAAGCAGTGCGGCGATCTCGGCTCGCTGGCGGCCGGGCTGGTCATCCAGCAGATCGGCCCAAGGCCACACCAGAATCTGCGCCGCGAGGCCGAGCAGGCAGGATTGCTGTAGCGACACCTCTTCCTTCTCCCCTTGTGGGAGAAGGTGGATCGGCGCGCAGCGCGGAGCGCTGCCGCGCCAAGCGGGAACACCCCTCATCCGACCTCGCTTCGCGAGGCCACCTTCTCCCACAAGGGGAGAAGGGAGAGGCGCTGCTGCTGCCCCGCCGCTCAAGCCCCCGCGCTATACGCCGCAATCGCTGCCATATTGACTATGTCCGAATCCTTGGCGTTCAGCGAGACGATCTGAACCGGCTTGTTCAGGCCGACCAGCAGCGGGCCAATGACGGTCGAGCCGCCGAGCTCCTGCAGCATCTTGGTCGAGATCGAGGCCGAGTGGAAAGCCGGCATGACCAGCACGTTAGCCGGGCCGGTCAGCCTGATGAACGGGTACTGCGCCATGGCGCGGGCGTTGAGCGCCACGTCGGCGGCCATCTCGCCGTCATATTCGAAATCGACGCGGCGCTTGTCGAGGATGCGCACCGCTTCCTGGACGCGCTCGGAGCGCTCGCCCTGCGGATGGCCGAAGGTCGAATAGGCGAGCATGGCAAGCCTCGGCTCGTAGCCCATGCGGCGGGCGAAGCCGGCGGCCTCCTCGGCTATGTCGGCGATCTCGACAGCATTAGGCATATCGTGCACGGCGGTGTCGGCGACAAGCACGGTGCGACCCCGCGCCAGCACGATCGACACGCCGATGACGCAGTGGCCGGGCCTTGCGTCGATGACGCGGCGGATGTCGTCGAGCGCCGTCGAATAGTTGCGGGTAACGCCGGTGACGATGCCGTCGGCATCGCCCAGCGCCACCATGCAGGCGGCGAAATGGTTGCGGTCGTTGTTGATCAGCCGCTGGCAGTCGCGGAACAGGAAGCCTTTGCGCTGCATGCGCTCGTAGAGATAGTCGGTGTAGACGGAGTTGCGCCGCGACAGCCGCGCATTGATGATCTCGAGGCCTTGCTTGCCGAGGTCGATGCCGGCGTTCCTGGCGTTTTCCTTGATGATGTCGTCGCGGCCGAGCAGGATGGCGGTGCCGAGCCGCTGGTTCACATAAGAGACGGCGGCGCGCATCACCTGCTCCTCCTCGCCCTCGGCAAAGACGATGCGCTTGGGCTGGCGGCGGACGCGGTCGTAGATGCGCTGCAGCGTCGAGGCGATCGGGTCGCGGCGGGCGGAAAGCTCCTGCGCGTAGCGGTCGAGATCGAGGATCGGCTTGCGGGCGACGCCGGAGTCCATCGCCGCCTTGGCGACCGCGATCGGGATCGCCGATATCAGCCGCGGATCGAACGGCACCGGGATAATGTAGTTGGGGCCGAATTTCGGCCGGTTTCCCTGGTAGGCGGCGGCGACGTCGTCGGGCACGTCCTGGCGCGCCAGTTCCGCCAGCGCCCGGGCGGCGGCGATCTTCATGTCGTCGTTGATGGTGGTCGCCCGCACGTCGAGCGCGCCGCGGAAAATGTAGGGGAAGCCAAGCACGTTGTTGACCTGGTTGGGATAGTCGGACCGTCCGGTCGCCATGATGGCGTCGGTGCGGATCTCGGCGACTTCTTCCGGCGTGATTTCGGGGTCGGGATTGGCCATGGCGAAGATGATCGGGTTCTTGGCCATCGACTGCACCATCTTGGTGGTCAGCGTGCCCTTGGCCGAGAGGCCGAGGAACACGTCGGCGCCGTCCAGCGCCTCGGCCAGCGAACGCGCGCCGGTTTTCACGGCGTGCGCCGATTTCCACTGGTTCATGCCTTCGGTGCGGCCCTGGAAGACCACGCCCTTTGTGTCGCACAGGATGATATTTTCTGGCGCAAAGCCCATCGCCTTCATCAATTCGATGCAGGCGATGCCGGCAGCACCCGCGCCGTTGCAGACCATCTTGGTGGTCTTCATGTCGCGGCCGGTGACCTCCAGCGCATTGATCAGGCCGGCGGCCGAAATGATGGCGGTGCCGTGCTGGTCGTCATGGAAGACCGGTATGTCCATCAGCTCGCGCAGCCGCTGCTCGATGATGAAGCATTCCGGCGCCTTGATGTCCTCGAGGTTGATGCCGCCGAACGAGGGCCCAAGGAAGCGCACGCAGTTGATGAATTCGTCGGCATCCTCGGTGTCGACCTCGAGGTCGATGGAATCGACATCGGCGAAGCGCTTGAACAGCACCGCCTTGCCTTCCATCACCGGCTTCGAGGCCAGCGCGCCGAGATTGCCGAGGCCGAGGATGGCGGTGCCGTTGGAGATGACGGCGACCATGTTGCCGCGAACCGTGTAGTCGAAGGCGCGGCTCGGGTCCTCGGCGATGGCGAGAACCGGAACGGCGACGCCCGGCGAATAGGCAAGGCTGAGATCGCGCTGGGTCGCCATTGGTTTTGTGGCGACGATCTCCAGCTTGCCCGGACGCCCCATGGCATGGAATTCCAACGCCTCCTGGGCGCTGACGGAGGGCCCGTTGCTTTCGGTTTTCTTGGCCATGGTACTTTTGGTTTCCTCGCCCGTACGGCACCGCTTGCGATAGGTGCGCATGCTTTCTTTTGTGGAAGGTTCGGGATTAAGGCTACACTTCGCCGCTGTAAACCGCCAAGCATGGCTTGCAAAATTTTGGAAGCAGCTTCTTGAACGACGAGACGCCCATTCGAAGCGACAACGCCACGCCGGCCGTCGCGCCGGCGACGCCGATGATGGAGCAGTATATCGAGATCAAGGCAGCGAACCCGGATTCGCTGCTGTTCTACCGCATGGGCGATTTCTACGAGCTGTTCTTCGACGATGCCGAGAAGGCGAGCCGGGCACTCGGCATCGTGCTCACCAAGCGCGGCAAGCACCAGGGGCTCGACATCCCGATGTGCGGCGTGCCGGTGCATGCCGCCGACGATTATCTGCAGAAGCTGATCGGCCAGGGGTTCCGCGTCGCCGTCTGCGAGCAGATCGAGGATCCGGCCGAGGCGAAGAAGCGCGGCGGCAAATCGGTGGTGCGCCGCGACGTCGTCCGGCTGGTGACGCCAGGCACCATCACCGAGGACAAACTGCTGGCGCCGTCGGAATCGAGTTTTCTGATGGCGCTGGGACGGGTCAAGGGCGGCAGCAGTGATCACGCTTTCGCCTTGGCCTGGATCGAGATCTCGACCGGTGTCTTCCGCGTCGCCGAAACCACCGCCGACCGGCTGCTCGCCGATCTCTTCCGTGTCGACCCGCGCGAGCTTATCGTCGCCGAGCCGGTGTTTTACGACCCGGAGCTGAAACCGGTATTTGACGTGCTCGGCCGCGTCGCCAGCCCGCAGCCGCCGTCGCTGTTCGATTCGGCATCCGCTGCCGGCCGTATCGCCCGCTTCTTCGAGGTGGCGACGCCTGACAGTTTCGGCACATTTTCGCGCGCCGAGCTGTCGGCGATCTCAGGCGTCATCGCCTATGTCGAGAAGACGCAGAAAGCCGAGCGGCCGCCGCTGTCGCGGCCGCAGCGCGAGGAGCAGGGTTCGACCCTGTTCATCGACCCGGCGACGCGCGCCAATCTGGAGCTGCTGCGCACGCTGTCCGGCAGCCGCGACGGGTCGCTGTTCAAGGCGATCGACCGCACGGTGACCGGTGGCGGCGCAAGGCTGCTCGCCGACCGGCTGATGGCGCCGCTGACCGACCCGGCGGCAATCGCAGCAAGGCTGGACTCGGTGTCGTTCTTCCGCTCCGAGACGCGCCTCTGCCAGGCGGTGCGGGCAAGCCTGAAGAGCGTCGCCGACATGCCGCGCGCGCTGTCCAGGCTGGCGCTCAACCGCGGCGGCCCGCGCGACCTCGGCGCGCTGCGCGCCGGTTTCGAAGCGGCCGGCGCCATCGCCGAACTGTTCGGGCAAACCGCCTTGCCGGGCGAACTGACCGCGGCGTTGGGAGCTATCAAGGCACTGCCCGGTGAGCTGGCGACGCATCTGGCACAGGCGCTCGGCGACGAGCTGCCGTTGCTCAAGCGCGACGGCGGCTTCGTCCGTTCCGGCTACCACGCCGAACTCGACGAGATGCGGGCGTTGCGTGACGAGTCGCGAAAGGTCATCGCCGGGCTGGAACGCTCGCTGATCGACGAGACCGGCATTCGCTCGCTGAAGATCAGGCACAACAATGTGCTCGGCTACTATATCGAAGTCACCGCCAATCACCATGCGCTGATGACCGGCAGCGACGGCGCCAAGGCGCGCTTCATCCATCGCCAGACGATGGCCAACGCCATGCGCTTCACCACCACGGAACTCGCAGAACTGGAAACCAAGATCGCCAACGCCGCCGACCGGGCGCTGGCGATCGAGCTTGCCGCCTTCGAGGCGCTGACGGCCGAAGTCGTCGGCCAGGCCGACAGGATCCGCGCCGGCGCCGAAGCGCTCGCCGTGCTCGACGTTTCGGCCGCACTTGCCCTGCTTTCCGAAAGCGAGGCCTGGTGCCGCCCCCTGGTCGATGCCAGCCTTGCCTTCGAGATTGCCGGTGGACGCCATCCGGTGGTCGAACAGGCGCTGCGGCGTTCCGGCGAAGGCCCGTTCGTCGCCAATGATTGCGATCTGTCGCCGCAAGGCGATGCTAAGGCCGGCGCGATCTGGCTGCTGACCGGTCCCAATATGGGCGGCAAATCCACCTTCCTCAGGCAAAACGCGCTGATTGCCATCCTTGCCCAGACCGGCTCCTTCGTGCCGGCGGCATCAGCCCATATCGGCGTCGTCGACCGGCTGTTTTCGCGGGTCGGCGCCTCCGACGACCTGGCGCGCGGTCGCTCGACCTTCATGGTCGAGATGGTCGAGACGGCGGCGATCCTCAACCAGGCCGGCGAACGCGCACTGGTCATCCTCGACGAGATCGGCCGCGGCACCGCCACCTTCGACGGCCTGTCGATCGCCTGGGCGGCGGTCGAATATTTGCACGAGAAAAACCGCTGCCGGGCGATCTTCGCCACGCATTTCCACGAGATGACGGCGCTCGCCGGAAAACTGCCGCGGCTCTCCAACGTCACCATGCGGGTCAAGGAATGGGAAGGCGACGTGGTCTTCCTGCACGAGGTCGGCAAGGGTGCCGCCGACCGTTCCTACGGCGTCCAGGTGGCGCGGCTGGCCGGCCTGCCGGAAGCCGTCGTCGGCCGGGCCAAGGAAGTGCTGCACCAGCTCGAAGCCGGCGAGGTTTCGGGCAAGGCCAACCGCCTGGTCGACGACCTGCCGCTGTTTTCCGTGGCGGCGCAGCGGGAAGCGTCGAAGCCGGCGAAGAGTGATGGGCTGGGCGCGGCGCTAGCGGAGATCAATCCCGACGAGATGACGCCACGCGAGGCGCTGGAGGCGCTGTACCGGCTGAGGGGGATGGCTGGGAAGTAGTCTCGGCTATTGTTCGTCTGATGGCGTTGCTTCACACCCCCCTCTGTCCTGCCGGACATCTCCCCCGCAAGGGGGGAGATCGGATGTCATGACTGCCTTCGCTAGCTTCCAACGCCGAAGAAGACGTGCTGTCGATCAAGCTGCCAATCTCCCCCCTTGCGGGGGAGATGTCCGGCAGGACAGAGGGGGGTGTGAAGGAACGCAACCTCAGTTTCTGGTCCTCCCCCTCAAATCATCGCCAAACCACGCTTCCGCCTCGGCGGTTGGAAGGCGCGGTCAATTTCGGCGAAATCTCCGCTCGTGAGCTCGATGTCCAACGCCGCGACATTCTGCCGGATATGCTCCGGGCGGCTAGCTTTGGGAATGGCGATCACCCCGTCCTGTGCCATCACCCAGGCCAGCGCGATCTGCGCCGGCGTCGCACCGTGGCGATCGGCGATGGCATCTAACCTGGCGTTGCGCGCCAATACCCCCTGATCGACCGGCGAATAGGCCATCAGCGGCATGCCGCGTTGCCGGCTCCACGGGGCGAGGTCGAACTCGACGCCGCGCTGCGACAGATTGTAGAGCACCTGGTTGGTCTGGACATTGCCGCCGGCCGGCAACCGGACCAGCTCCTCCATCTCGCCGGTATCGAAATTGCTGACGCCCCAGTGGCGGATCTTGCCGGCTGCCTTCAACGCTTCGAATGCCTCTACCGTTTCCATCAAAGGCACGCTGCCCGGCCAATGCAGCAGATAAAGATCGATGCGGTCGGTGGCGAGATGCCTCAGGCTGTTCTCGCAGGCCCGTTTCACGCCGGTGCGCGAGGCATTGGACGGCAGCACTTTGGAGACCAGGAAAACCTCGTCGCGGCGCCCGGCGATGGCCTCCGCCACCACCTCCTCGGCGCCGCCGCTGGCATACATTTCGGCGGTGTCGATCAGCGTCATGCCGAGATCCAGCCCGAGTTTCAGGGCATTGGCCTCGTCGCCACGGCGGCGGCGGTCTTCGCCCATCTTCCAGGTGCCCTGGCCGAGCACCGGCACGGCTTCGCCGCACGGCAGGGTGGTCGTTCGTATCGTCGATGGCATGGCATGCTCCAGTTAGGCGACATCATAGCCGCCAAAGCGAATCCAGGTGAAGCCTCTTCCCCGGATTCGCTCTGATAGCGTGACGCCTACTTCACCGGATGGGCGGCGAGCCAATCCTGCATCTGCTTGATCTCGGCTTGCTGCGCGGCAATCACCGCTTCGGCCAGCTTGCGCATTTCCGGATCCTTGCCATTGGCGAGCTCGATCTTGGCCATGTCGATGGCCGCCTGGTGATGCGGGATCATGCCGCGGGCGAAATCGACATCGGCATTGCCGGAATATTCGATCGCCATCATGTCGGTATGCATCTTGTCCATCGCCGCCTTGTAGCCCTCGGTCGAGGGGCTCTGCGCGCCCATTGCGCCCATGTCGTGCTTCATCTCCTCGGCTTGTGCCGGAACGCTTTCGAGGAAAACAGCAAGCAGCATTCCCGCCGCCATCATCAAAAGCACGATCTTCTTGGCCAAGGTCATTCATTGTCTCCTTTTTCGAACAGGGTCTATCTGGAAGTTTTACTCAGAGTTTCAACGTCCTGAGCCGCAATGCGTTGGCTATCACCGAAACCGAAGACAGGCTCATCGCCGCTGCCGCGATCATCGGCGACAACAGCGTGCCGGTGAGCGGATAAAGCACGCCGGCAGCTACCGGCACGCCAAGCACATTGTAGAGGAAAGCGAAAAACAGGTTCTGGCGGATGTTGCGGATCGTCGCGCGGGCCAGCATTCGGGCCCTGACGATGCCGTTGAGATCGCCCTTGACCAGCGTAATTCCCGCACTTTCGACCGCAACATCGGCGCCTGTGCCCATGGCGATGCCGACATCGGCGGCGGCAAGTGCGGGCGCATCGTTGACTCCATCGCCGGCCATGGCGACGCCGGCACCGCTGGCGCGCAACTCCTCGACCAGCGCGTTCTTCTGTTCGGGCAAGAGCCCTGCACGCACCGCGTCGATGCCGAGCTTGGCTGCGATGGCCTTGGCGGTGCGCTCGTTATCACCGGTCGCCATGACGATCTTCAGCCCACTGTCATGCAGCGCCTTGATCGCCTCGGCGGTGGTCGCCTTGATCGGGTCGGCAACGGCAACGAGACCGGCGAGCTTGCCTGCGACAGCGGCGAACATCACGGTCTTGCCGTCGGCCTGCAGCGCCTCGGCGCTGGCCAGGACCGAAGCCGTATCGATGCCGAGATCGGCTATCATCGCGGCATTGCCGAGCGCCACCTTCTGTCCGGAAACCGTGCCGGAAACCCCCTTGCCGGTAACCGCCTCGAAACCGCTCGCGTCCGGGACTTTGACGCCGCGTTCGCGGGCGCCTTCGACGATCGCCTCGGCCAGCGGATGCTCGGAGCCTTTTTCCAGACCGGCGGCGAGCGCCAGCAGCTCGTCCTGTGCCATGCCTTCGACGGCAATGACGTCGGTCAGCCGCGGCCGGCCTTCGGTCAGCGTTCCCGTCTTGTCGACGATCAGCGTGTCGACCGAGGCAAAGCGCTCAAGCGCCGCCGCTTCCTTGATCAGCACGCCGGCATGCGCGCCGCGCCCGGTGGCGGTCATGATCGACATTGGCGTCGCAAGGCCGAGCGCACACGGACAGGCGATAATCAGCACCGAGACCGCCGAGACGATGGCAAAGACCAGGCTGGGTTCCGGTCCGACGATCGCCCAGGCGATAAACGCAATGATGGCAACCAGCACGACGGCCGGGACGAAGTAGAACGAGACGCGGTCGGCCAGCCCCTGGATCGGCGCGCGCGAACGCTGCGCCTTGGCGACCAGCTCGACGATGCGCGCCAGCGTCGTCTCGGCGCCGATCTTTTCGGCGCGCATGATCAGCGAGCCGTTCTTGTTGAGCGTGCCGCCGGTGAGGTTGTCGCCTTCGGTCTTTTCGACCGGCAGCGGCTCGCCCGTGATCATCGATTCGTCGATGGAAGAACGCCCTTCGAGCACAATGCCGTCGACCGGCACGGCATCGCCAGGCCGGACGCGCAAGCGGTCACCGGCCTTGACGGTTTCGAGCGGCACGTCGTTTTCGGAACCGTCCGAGCCGATCAGCCGCGCCGTCTTCGGCGCCAGGTCGAGCAGCGCACGGATCGCCGAGCCGGTTTTCTCGCGGGCGCGCAATTCCAGCACCTGGCCGAGGAACACCAGCGCGACGATTACCGCCGCCGCCTCGAAATAGACCGGCACGGTGCCGTCATGGCCGCGGAACTGGTGTGGAAAGAGGCCTGGAAACAGTGTGGCGACGACGCTGTAGAGATAGGCGGCACCGACGCCGAGCGAAATCAGCGTCCACATGTTGGGGCTGCGATTGCGGATCGAATCCCAGCCGCGGTGGAAGAACGGGAATGCCGCCCACAGCACCACGGGGCTGGCCAGCGCCAGTTCCAGCCAGACCTTCGCACGGTCGTCGATGAAGGCCTGGAACGTCAGGCCGAGCATCGGCGCCATGGCGATGACCAGCAATGGGACGGACAGCACCGCGCTCACCCAGAAGCGCCTGGTGAAGTCGACCAGTTCGGGGTTCGGTCCCTCGTCGCCGGTCGGCACCCCCATCGGCTCCAGTGCCATGCCGCAGATCGGGCAGGAGCCGGGCTTGTCGCGGATGATTTCGGGATGCATCGGGCAGGTGTATTGCGTGCCTTTCGGCATCGCCTGCGGCGCCGGCCTGTCGCCGAGATATTTTGCCGGCTCGGCCTCGAACTTCGCCTGGCAACCGGCGGAGCAGAAATAGAAGCCTTGGCCCTCGTGCCGCAAGAAGTGCCTGGCCGTGGCGCGGTCGACGCTCATGCCGCAGACGGGATCGGTTGCGGTCAGATATTTCTGGGGTTCGGCGACGAATTTCGAACGGCAGCTTTCACTGCAGAAATGATAGCGATGGCCGCCATGCTCGGCCGTCGGCTTGCCGGCGGCCGGATCGACGGTCATGCCGCAGACCGGATCGCGGACGACGGCGTCTGCAGCAGAGGAGGCGCCCTTTGCCGAGCAGCAATTGCCATGGGCGTGATGATGGTGATCGGAATGCGTCATGCCGAAAGCCCCTGTATTTCGATGTTGGGGCGGAGGTAGTGCTTCCAGTAACTGGAAGGTCAAGGGCTGTTTTCTATTTTTCGCGCCTAAGCCCTAGCCGAACCGACCGCGGGCGCGAGATGATCGTCCTGTCGGCGGCCGTGGAGAACGCGTCCGTCCGCCCCATACCCAGCGCCGCGAAAACGCGCTATAGACGCCGCCGAAACGGCGAGGCCGAACGGCATTCATGGCAAGAATATCCCTGAAGCTCGAGGAACTAATCGACGGCGAAGCCTTGCGCCGCGAGATGACCGAACTGACCGCGGCCACGGCAGGCGATGGTTCGGGCAAGGCCGCGCGCAGCGGCGTTCTCAAGCTGCTCAAAAGCCGGCTCGCCGACGGCCGCGCGATCGCCGAACGCATGCTGATGGACGACGGCAGCGGCACCGCCTGCGCCGCCCGGCTGTCGCATCTGATGGATGAGATCATCCGCGCGCTCTACGATTTCGCTGCCACCCATGTCTATCGAGTCAAAAACCCGTCATCGGCCGAGCGCATGGCGGTCGTCGCCGTCGGTGGCTATGGCCGCGGCACGCTGGCGCCGGGGTCCGACATCGACCTGCTGTTCCTGCTGCCCTACAAGCAGACGCCATGGGGCGAGCAGATCGTCGAATATATGCTCTACATGCTGTGGGACCTCGGCCTGAAGGTCGGCCACGCCACCCGCAACATCGACGAATGCCTCAGGCTGTCGCGCACCGACATCACCATCCGCACCTCGATCCTGGAGGCGCGCTTCCTTTGGGGCGAGCAAAAGCTCTATGACGAGCTTCTGCAGCGCTTCGACCACGAGGTGGTGCGCACCACCGGGCCCGAATATGTCCAGGCCAAGCTCGCCGAACGCGACGAGCGTCACGCCAAGGCCGGCGAGAGCCGCTACCTGGTCGAGCCCAACGTCAAGGACGGCAAAGGCGGCCTGCGCGACCTGCAGACGCTGTTCTGGATCGCCAAATATTTCTACCGGGTGCGCACCGGCGAGGAACTGATCGACAAGGGCGTCTTTACCGACGCCGAATACCGGGAATTCCAGAAGGCCGAGGACTTCCTGTGGGCGGTGCGCTGCCACATGCATTTCCTCACCGGCAAGGCCGAGGAGCGGCTGCATTTCGACATCCAGCGCGATATCGCCGAGCGGCTCGGCTACACCACCCATCCCGGCCTGTCGGCGGTCGAACGCTTCATGAAGCACTACTTCCTCGTCGCCAAGGACGTCGGTGACCTGACCCGCATTTTCTGCGCCGCGCTCGAGGAGGAGCAGGCCAAGCATGTGCCGGGCTTCAACCGCATCTTTCTCACCTTTTCGCGACGCAAGCGCAAGCTCGCCGGCACGGCCGATTTCATCGTCGACAACCACCGCATCAACATTGCCGATGACGAGGTGTTCGAACGCGACCCAGTCAATCTCCTCAGGCTGTTCTGGTTCGCCGACAAGCACGGCCTGGAATTCCACCCCGATGCGCTGAAGCTTCTGACCCGCTCGCTCGGCCTCGTCGGCAAGGCGCTCAGGCGCGACGAAGAGGCCAACCGGCTGTTCCTCGATATCTTGACCTCGGACCGCAACGCCGAGCTCAATTTGCGGCGCATGAACGAGGCCGGACTGCTGGCCAAGCTGATCCCGGATTTCGGCAAGATCGTCGCCATGATGCAGTTCTCGATGTACCACCACTACACGGTGGACGAGCACCTGATCCGCTGCATCGGCGTGCTGGCCGAGATCGAACGCGGCGACGGCGAAAAGGTCCATCCGCTTTCCCACTCGCTGATGCCGGGGCTGAAGAAGAGCCGCGAGGCGCTCTATGTCGCCGTGCTGCTGCACGACATCGCCAAGGGCAGGCCGGAAGACCATTCGCAAGCCGGCGCCAGGATCGCCCGGCGCATCTGCCCGCATATGGGGCTCTCGCCGGCTGACACCGAAACGGTCGCCTGGCTGGTCGAGAACCACCTCGTCATGTCGATGACGGCACAGACCCGCGATCTCAACGACCGCAAGACGATCGAGGATTTTGCCGCCATTGTGCAGTCGGTGGAGCGGCTGAAGATGCTGCTTGTGCTTACCGTCTGCGATATCCGCGGTGTCGGGCCTGGGGTCTGGAACGGCTGGAAAGGCCAGCTGCTGCGCACGCTCTACTACGAGACCGAGCTTTTGTTGACCGGCGGGTTTTCGGAGGTGTCGCGCGCCAAGCGGACGGCGGCGGCGCGCGAGCAACTGGCCGAGGCGCTTGCCGACTGGCCGGAAAAGGCCCGCAAGCGTTATGTCGGCCAGCACTACGAGAATTATCTGCTGGCGGTCGATCTTCCCGACCAGGTGCGCCATGCCGAATTCATCCGCGAGGCCGATCACGCCGGCAAGAAGCTCGCCACAATGGTGAAAACCCACCAGTTCGAGGCGGTGACCGAGATCACCGTGCTGGCGCAGGACCATCCGCGCCTGCTTTCGGTGATTGCCGGCGCCTGTGCGGCGGCCGGCGGCAACATCGTCGACGCGCAGATCTTCACCACCTCGGATGGTCGGGCGCTCGACACCATCCTGATCTCGAGGGAGTTCGACCGCGACGAGGACGAGCGCCGCCGCGCCGAGCGTGTCGGCCGACTGATCGAGGATGTGCTGTCGGGCAAGAGCTGGCTGCCCGAAATGATCGAGAAGCGCACCAAGCCACGGCGCGGCGCCAAGGTTTTCCGTATCCCGCCACGCGCCGAGATCCGCAACACGCTGTCGAACCGTTTCTCGGTGATCGAGGTCGAGGGGCTGGACAGGCCGGGCCTTCTGTCGGAGATCACCGGCATGTTGTCGGACCTGTCGCTCGACATCGCCTCGGCCCACATCACCACCTTCGGCGAAAAGGTCATCGACACATTCTACGTCACCGATCTCACCGGCCAGAAGATCGACAGCCCGTCGCGCACCGCGACTATCCGCAACAGGCTGATCGCGGTGCTCGATGGCACGGCGTCCGAGCGCGGCAAGACCAAAACGGCCGCCGAGTGACTGTTACCTTCCATTTGCCCCAATCGCACAGGCAGTCTTCAAGCGCATGAGCCTTGTCAAGAAATTCGCCACGGTCGCTTCCGGCACGCTGATGAGCCGCGCCCTCGGTTTCGGCCGCGAGATGCTGATGGCTGCCGCACTCGGCACCGGGCCGATCGCCGACGCCTTCAACGCCGCCTTCCAGTTCCCCAACACCTTTCGCCGGCTGTTCGCCGAAGGCGCCTTCAATGCCGCCTTCGTGCCGCTGTTCGCCAAGGAGATCGAGACGCACGGCACCGACGGCGCCAAGCGCTTTTCCGAAGAGGTGTTCGGCGTCCTGTTCACGGCGCTTCTGGCGCTGACCATCGCCATGGAACTGGCGATGCCGCTGATCGTGCGCTACCTGGTGGCGCCGGGCTTTGCCGACACGCCGGGAAAATTCGAGACGACGGTGGCACTGGCGACCGTCATGTTCCCCTACCTGATCTGCATGTCGCTCAGCGCCATGATGGCCGGCATGCTGAATTCGCTGCGCCGCTATTTCGCTGCCGCGGTGGCGCCGGTGTTCCTCAACGTCATCCTCATCGCCGTGCTTGCCTATGCCTGGTACAAGGGTTCGGATGCCCGCACCGTCGGTTTCGGTCTGGCCTGGGGCGTGCTGGCGGCCGGCCTGGTGCAGCTGGCGATCGTGTGGGCGGCGGTGCGCCATGCCGGCATTTCGATAGGCTTCCGGCGGCCGAAGATGACGCCGAACGTCAAGCGGCTGCTGATCCTGGCGCTGCCGGCGGCGATCACCGGCGGCATCACCCAGATCAACCAGCTGATCGGTACGGCGATCGCGTCGGCGCAGGACAGCGCGGTGTCGTCGCTGGCCTATGCCGACCGCGTCTACCAGCTGCCGTTGGGCGTCGTCGGCGTCGCCGTCGCCATCGTGCTTCTGCCGGAACTGTCGCGGGCGCTGAAATCGGGCAATCTGGTCGAGGCCGCCAATCTGCAGAACCGCTCGGTCGAGTTCACTTTGTTCATGACCTTGCCGGCGGCCGCCGCACTGCTGGTCATGTCCGAGCCGATCGTGCGGCTGGTCTATGAGCGCGGCGCCTTTGCCGCCAACAATTCGACGCCGACGGTCGCGGCAATCCTGGCGATCTTCGGCCTCGGCCTGCCGGCCTTCGTGCTGATCAAGGCGTTCACCCCTGGTTATTTCGCCCGCGAGGACACGCGCACGCCGATGATTTTCGCCGCCATCTCGGTGGCGATTAACATTACGACGGCACTGACGCTGTTTCCGACGATGGGCGCGCCCGGCATTGCCGTTGCCTCCGCCGTCGCCGGCTGGGTCAATGCGGCGATGCTGCTCGCCGTGCTGATCCGGCGCGGCCATTGGGGCCGCGACGTGCCGCTCATGAAACGCATCCCGCGGCTGGTGCTGTCGGCGGCGGTGATGGCGGCGGCGCTCTATTTTGCCGAACACTGGTTCGCCGCAAGGCTGGCTTCCGGCTCGCCTCTGGTGATCAAGGCGGTAACCCTGCTTGCGCTCGTCGCCGGCGGGGCGCTGCTCTACTTCGTCACCGCCTTCGCCATCGGCGGCGCAGATTTCGGCATGATCCGCCGCAATATCGGCCGGAAGGGATCCCAGCCGGTCAAGGAGCAATCTCCGGATTCATGAGGCGGAAAATTCGTCAGCGCCAATTTTGTTCTTGCTTTGTGCCGGCAGCTATGCTACTAATTTCGGTATGGTGCTAATTGGCTCCAGCGACCCGCCCGCCGAGGCGGGTTTTTGTTTCTGGTCGGCGCCATCCCCTCAAACAGCCTTCTGTTCGGCCAAGGCCAAAGCCCTGCGCGCCCTGGCCAACGCCCCTCTTGATCGTCTCCTCGCTCTCGTCCATAAGCGCGCCGTCGCAAGACTTTCGCCGCGCGCGAAACGGCCCTCCACAAGCCAGGGAAACACCATGACCGACCTCAACCAGTCCCCCTTCAAGCCGCTCGTCTTTTCCGGCGTTCAGCCAACCGGCAATCTGCATCTCGGCAACTATCTCGGCGCCATCAAGAAATTCGTCGCCCTGCAGGACACCTCCGACTGCATCTATTGCGTCGTCGACCTGCATTCGCTGACCGCACAGCTCGTCCATGAGGATCTTCAGGACCAGACGCGTTCGATCACCGCGGCGTTTCTCGCCTCGGGCATCGATCCGACCAAGCACATCGTCTTCAACCAGTCACGGGTGATGCAGCACGCCGAGCTTGCCTGGATCTTCAACTGCGTGGCGCGCATCGGCTGGATGAACCGCATGACGCAGTTCAAGGACAAGGCCGGCAAGGACCGCGAGAACGCCTCGCTCGGCCTGCTCGCCTATCCCTCCCTGATGGCCGCCGACATCCTCGTCTACCGCGCCACCCATGTGCCGGTCGGCGACGACCAGAAGCAGCATCTGGAACTGACCCGCGACATTGCGCAGAAATTCAACAACGACTTTTCGGACCGCATCGCATCGCTTGGCGTCGGCGTCGAGATGCAGGTCGGCGAGGAGACGGTGAACGGCTATTTCCCGCTGACCGAGCCGGTCATCGGCGGCCCAGCGGCGCGCATCATGTCGCTGCGCGACGGTTCGAAGAAGATGTCGAAGTCCGACCCGTCGGACCTGTCGCGCATCAATCTGACCGACGATGCCGATGCCATTTCGAAGAAGATCCGCAAGGCCAAGACCGATCCGGAGGCTTTGCCCGGCGAACTGGACGGGCTTGCCGGCCGGCCGGAAGCGGAAAACCTCGTCGGCATCTATGCCGGCCTCGCCGAAATATCGAAAGAGGCGGTGCTGACGGAATATGGCGGCCAGCAGTTTTCGGTGTTCAAGCCGGCACTGGCCGACCTTGCGGTGGAAAAGCTGGCGCCGATCGCCGGCGAGATGCGCCGCATCTCCGGCGACCGCGCCTATGTCGACGCGGTGCTGCGGGATGGCGGCGAGCGTGCCGGCGCATTGGCCGAAGCGACGATGAAGACCGTGCGCGACATTATCGGTCTGCTGCAGGGCTGAGCTGCACCAATATCGCCACAGCCGCCGGTCGCTTGCGGGCGGGCTGTGGCGGTGGCAGATTGCGACCGAAACCATCGAACAGGGTGAATATGGTCTCCAAACGCCTCAGCCGCGAAGCCGGTCATCGCCGCAAGTTCCTGGCGATCATCGACGACACGCCCGAATGCGAGCGCGCCGTCGCCTACGCCTCGAAGCGGGCGCAAAGCACGGGCGGCGTGCTGGTGCTGCTCTATGTCATCGAGCCGGATGATTTCCAGCACTGGCTGGGCGTCGAGAAGATCATGCGCGAGGAGGCGAACGCCACGGCGCGCGCCGCACTGGACAGCTACGCCAACAAGGTGCGCCAGAAGCTCGGCATCGAGCCGGAGCTGGTGGTTCGCGAGGGCAAGCCGACCGAAGAGATCCACAAGCTGATCGAGGAAGACCAGGACATCGCCATCCTGGTGCTGGCGGCAGGCGCCGGCAAGGAAGGACCCGGGCCGCTGGTCGGCGCGGTCGCCGGCAAGGGCGCCGCCTTTCCCATCCCGGTCACGGTGGTGCCGCAGAACCTGTCGGACGAGGAGATCGACAGCCTCGCCTGAGATGCGCTGATATTCAGGTGAGGCCGGCCTGCAAATGGCGGCTTCCTCCGCTTCCGGTGCTCACGTACCCAAAAGTACGCTCCGCTCCGGTTCTCGGAACCCACCATTTTCGACTCGGCCTGACCTGAATCTCAACACATCTCCAATCGTTTCAGCGAGTTAGCAAAACATTCCGCCCGCCAGCCGTTCCCGCGATGCCTTTCGCTTGAATGTCGGGCGGATAAAGCCTAATTAGAATTATTCCAAACTAGCTGCCCGAAACGGGCACGGAGACGGCCATGTTCATCCAGACCGAGTCGACGCCAAACCCGGCGACGCTGAAATTCCTGCCCGGCAAGGAAGTGCTGCAAGAAGGCACCGCCGATTTCCGCGATGCCGACAGTGCCGCGACGGCTTCGCCGCTGGCCGGCCGGCTGTTCGAGATCCCCGGCGTCACCGGCGTCTTCTTCGGCTACGATTTCATCACCGTGACCAAGGACGGCCCCGACTGGCAGCATCTGAAGCCGGCTATCCTCGGCGCCATCATGGAGCATTTCATGTCCGGTGCCCCGGTGATGGCCAAAGCCGGCCCCGCCGCCGAGACCAGCCAGACCGGCGAATTCTACGACAAGGCCGACGAGGAGCTGGTCGTCACCATCAAGGAGTTGCTCGATACGCGGGTGCGCCCGGCGGTGGCCCAGGACGGCGGCGACATCACTTTCCGCGGTTTCGAGAACGGCACAGTGTTCCTGCACATGAAGGGCGCCTGCGCCGGCTGCCCGTCGTCGACCGCGACGCTGAAGCACGGTATCCAGAACCTGCTCCGACACTTTGTGCCGGAAGTGCAGCATGTCGAACAGGTCTCCTGACGCGCCGTTTCTTCGTCAACATCGATAGACAACAAAAAACCGGGCCAAAGTGCCCGGTTTTCTGTTTGCGACGTCTGTGTTGTTGCCTAGACGGTCCGCGTATAAGGGTTCTATATCACAATGACCTTGGCGCCGACCGAGGTGCGGTCGTAGAGGTCGATAATGTCCTGGTTCATCAGCCGGATGCAGCCCGACGACATCGCCTTGCCGATCGAATTCCATTCCGGGCTGCCATGCAGGCGGTAGCCCATGTCGCCGCCCTTGTTGAACAGGTACATGGCGCGCGCGCCGAGCGGGTTCTTCAATCCCGGCTCCATGCCGCCGGCGAACTTGGCCAGCTCCGGCTGGCGCCTGATCATCTGCGAAGGCGGCGTCCAGGTCGGCCATTCGCGCTTCAGCGCGATATGGGCGGTGCCGCGCCATTCGAAACCCTCACGGCCGACGCCGATGCCGTAGCGCATCGCTTCGCCGTCGCCCATGACGAAATAGAGGAACTTGTTCTGCGTATCGACGATGATGGTGCCCGGCTTTTCCTTGGTGTCGTAATCGACGATCTGCCGGCGGTATTTGAACGGCACCTTTTCGATCGGAACGCGCGGCAGGTGATAGCCGGCGTCGGTCACCGCGCCGTAATTGTTGGTGAAGATCTGCGAGCCGATGGTGCTGCAACCGGCGACAGCCGTCGACAGCGCCAGGGCCGCGACGATTGCAAGTGACTTCATGCGCATGAAAAGGTCCGATGCCTGCCCAAACAACAGCGGCTCGAGTCGGCCGCTTTTTTCATCTTCATTCATGCTGGCATTTGCTTTGCTTGCCAAGCGGGCGATGCCTATATCCTTGGGCTTGCGTGCTGGTAAACCTGCGACTATGGCATTTCGGCAACAGCCCCCGCAGGATTATGCTGCAAAATCAATGGGCCAAGAACAAGAGCCGGAGACGAGGAAATCGCCGTGAACGTCGGTGGCGCTGCCCGGCGCTCTGGCCTGCCGGCCAAGACCATCCGCCCCTTCGAGGAGATCGGCCTGAGACGCGGCCGCTGCAGGAGATAATCCTGACGGGCCGGGTCTAATAAAGGACGCCGCGAAGTACGATCCAGGCCAGAAGCCCGAACGTGCCGATCACCAACCAATGCACCAAGGACCGTGCCGATCTTTTCAGGCAGTCCATCGGGGCGACCAGGAGCGTCGGCCATTCAACTATCGATCATGACGTAGGCGGCACCAAACACGGCAACGATGATTGCCCCAAGCACCGCCCATCCTTTGATGGCCGAGCGGATTTCCTCCGGCGTCGCCGATTTCCGGTCGTCATCTTCCGTCATGCTGTAACCCGTGGCCGACATTGAAAGCGCAAGCTGCCGGCGCTGCCAAGAGGGTGCAGCGGACATTTTTTGCGCAAAGGTGTAGGAACGTGCGCCGTTCCAGAGCAAGCGTTGCCCAGCCTTCGACACTCCGCAAAGCGCGGGCGGCGGTCACGATCCCGGTGGGCGATACCGGATCGACTTGGCTTTCCCCAGCGCCTCCATCGTCTCTTCGACACTTAACAGGACGGTGGTCTCGTACGAGCTGAGCGCGCCTCCCGCACCGATGGCGAGCATGACGGATGCCATGGATACATTGTCCGGCGCCTCCCACAGGTTCCAGCCATCGTACTCTCCGAAGGCATACCAGAACCCGTGCAGCTTGCCGCCGACCGACTCGATGTAAGAACGGGCAGCCTCGCGTCTATCCTCGGGATTATCCATCAAGCGCGCCCAGGTTTCGGGCCTGTAGCTGAATCGCGTGAGATACATCGGCATGGTTCGTCTCCTCCCAGAGCTGCCCCCACCAAGACAGTTAAGCGCCCCAATCCGGGAGAACGCGAGTCCGTTTCCGAGGCGTAGTACCGGTGGCTTAGTTGCGGGACCGCTAATAGACCTGTTTCAATTGCCTTTCCCAAGGGGAGTAAAGTCAATGGCCGCATATCTCATTGCCGATGTCGACATCACCGACGCCGCCGTTTTCGAGGAATACCGCCGTGACGTGCCGGCAACCGAAGCCCGCTACGGGGGCAGGTACATCGCTCGCGGCGGAGCCACCAAAGTTCTGGAAGGCGATTGGGAACCTCATCGCCTCGTCATTGTCGAATTCCCTGATATGGCGTCCCTCCTGGCATGGTACGACTCTCCGGAATACGGCCGCCTCAAAGTCATCCGCGAACGCTGCGCAAAGACGAGGATCATTGCTCTGGAGGGCATGATTCCGGTTAGCTAGAGGGCTGGGTCGATGACAATGGCAAATCTGAGTTGCCATATCTGGGGCGGCCCGGCGACAGAACAGGATATGAATCAGCAAGCTTCAAACTTTCGGGCGGAAAATGACGGCCAACGATGGGAGGATGACGCCGGAAGCACTCATTGAACGGGACCTACACATCAATATGGCCCCACACCGGATCGGCAGACCTAGGGTTGTGTCATGGCGTTGAAAATGCCGGCGCCAACTATCGCACATAAGACTGCGGCCCCAAGCCCTCCCACAATGATGCACCACCAGGCGCGGCCATTTCCCCGAAGTACGGGATTCATTTTTATCATCCGTCGCGCCAGAAGCCCCTGATAGAGTGCATAAGAAGACCCGAAACCGGCGAGCCAAATGACGGAAAATACGACGCCCCGCGTGAGCATCCTATTGAGCCTAGTCTGCTCGACCGTCAAACTTGCATTCTCAGTAACCATGCTTCGCCACCTTTTTGATTACGCTGCGACCACTATCGGGCATGCAGCGGTGAATATTAGATCAACCGCGACGCCTCGCGAAAACATAGCTCCCCTCACCAGTAGGAACCGCATTCATAACGCGAGCGGCCCGCCTTGTGGAAGAGCGGGCCTTGTGGCGACCGCTCCACAGTATTTTGCAGATAGGTTTGTCAGCCAGGTAATCGCCTAGCCATTCCCCTACGGCTGGGTAGCGCCGATGGCGCTTGTAAGGACGATGGGCGATCACTATCTACAAAATGATAGCGAACAAGCTGGAAACGTCGGTGCGAATCCGACGACCCCGACCAATCGGGGTTTCGTCTAGAGTAGGACACCACACTTGGTAAACGCCGCTCCCTTCCGGTCGAGCGGCGTTTTCGTTTCCCCCCTAAGGGACCCCTAAGGGTGGGTAGCGTCAGCCTGCTGGTCTGCCTCTACGAGCCGATCCGGGCAAGATATTGTCGCCTACGAGACGGTCTTCGGACGATAGTTTGGGCGGTATGAAAGGACCGGTTGCGCCGATCTCGCCTAGCCAATCTTCATAGCCATCGTTCATCTTGGCTTTCAGAGCGTCAGGCTCAATTACTCCGGATTGGAACAGGCTCATGAGACGCCGCCCGAAGTGTTGCCGTGCGGGGTGCCATTCGGGGATTCCAGCTTCGTCGCAGTAGCCTTTGAGCACGGTAGCGAGCATTGAAAGCTGCCTGGGGTCGATTGAAGTGTCGTGTGACATTTGCTTTTCCCTTGTGGGGCGAAAGCGTGATCGACTCTTCCAAGCGCCAGGCGCCCGTTCAAATTGGCCAGCGACGTTCCTTCAGTACGCTTTAGTCAGGGATTAGCGAGTCAAATCGGTGCCGGCCTGTCTCGTCCTTAACGAATCCGCACCTTGGGTTTGTCAACCATACAATCGCCCGCAAAAACCGGGTTCAAACCGTGAACAAAATCTGGCATGGTGCGGCCATGCCGATCATCTCACCTCTACCCCTCAACCCGCTCATCGATGGCCGCCAGTCGGAGCGCGCCATGCTGGTCAGGCGTGGCGTGCAGCGGCTGCTCAAGCAGATGGGCGCGCATGTCTTGCCCGAACTGTCGCTGGCGACCGGGCGCCGCGCCGATCTCGTGGCGCTAACCCGCCAGGGCGACATCTGGATCATCGAGATCAAATCCTCGATCGAGGATTTCAGGGTCGACCGCAAATGGCCGGACTACCGGCTGCATTCCGACCGCTTCTTCTTCGCCACGCATCCGGGCGTGCCCCAGGAGATCTTTCCGGAAGAGTGCGGCTTCATTCTCTCCGACGGCTATGGTGCCGAGATTTTGCGCGATGCGCCCGAGCACCGCATGGCGGCGGCGACACGCAAGGCGCTGATGCTAAGGATCGCGCGCACCGGCGCTGCGCGGCTGCTGGCAGCGGAGCTTGCCGGGGTGTCGGTGCCGGCGCTGGAGGGTGAGAGCGAGTAGGGGGTTTCCCTCTCCGTAGTCATGGAGGCTTGCGCTGCCCCGGCTGCCGCCACCTTGCATAAGAGATGACGTATGACTGCGGTGTTCCGCAAGGAACGCCAACAGCCGGGTGTAGCCTTCGTCTTCCCAGTGCAGGTCGAGATTTGGAAATGAAACCCGGCACGAGGACGAGATCGAGCGATCCCTGGCCGACCACCTGATAGGCGATCCGCACGTCGCCACTGAGGGCGTATCGAGTTTCGATCGGCCTCACGAGTTGTCCGCCCGACCCGACGATTTCTTATCGCCGGATCATAGCAGAGGCGCGCGGCTTGCGGCAGATGAAACTTTAGAGCGGGTGAATGTAGGCCCGCGGCGCCTACTTCTGTGACGCGGCGGTCTCGGTGTTCGCTCCGCCGACGCTAAAACCTGCGCCCTCCGGCGCGCCCGGCCGCTTGATGTGTGGCGCGGCCGCGACGACAAGCTCGTTGAACCCTTCGCCGCCGCTGTCCAGCATCTGGAACAATTGCCGGCGCATTCTCGGCTCCCAGAACTTGTTGATGTGCTCGGCGACGCCTGCAATGCCTTGCTCGCGCGGCTTGGAGTGGAAAAAGGCGGCGATCTGGTTGGCCATGCGAACCAGCTTTTCGCTGGTGCTCATGAGGTGGCCTTCGTCATGCGACATGCTTGGCAACTCCGGAAACCACGCGGTCAGGATGGGTGAAAATATCGAAATCGTCGCCGCGCACCAGCGCCACCAGCGTCATGCCGGCGTCGTCCGCGGTGCGGATGGCAAGTGCCGTCGGCGCCGAGACGGCGATGATGACGGCCGAGCCGATCGCCGCGGTCTTCTGCACCATCTCGACCGAAACACGCGACGTGACGACGATGGCCCCCGACCTGCCGTCGATACCGGTCCTGGCCAGTGCGCCGGCCAGCTTGTCCAACGCGTTATGGCGGCCGACATCTTCGCGCGCCATGACGATGCCCTTGCCGGGAAGGTAAAAACCGGCGGCGTGGACGGCACCGGTTTCGGCGTGCAGTGGCTGCAGCTTCGACAAAAGCTTGACCGAGCGGACGATGTCATCGGCCTGAAGTGTAAGTTGCGACGCACCGACCGGGTTTACCGAGCGCATCGCCTCCTCGATCGATTCGATACCGCACAACCCGCAGCCGACCGGGCCGGCCAGCCGTCTGCGACGCGCCTCGAAGCGGGTGTTGGCGCTGTCCTTCAGCCTGATCTGGATATCGATGCCGGCGCCGTGGTCCTCGACCTCGATCGCTTCGATTTCGTCCGGCGAGGCAATGATGCCTTCGGTCAGCGAGAAGCCGAGCGCGAAATCCTCGAAATCGGCCGGGCTTGCCATCATCACCGCATGCGTGGTGCCGGCAAAGGAGAACGCCACCGGCGTCTCTTCCGGCACCATGCGGTTGGCGGCCGCAGTGCCGCCCGCGCGGCGCGCGAGGCGCGAGATCTGCGCAATGGCTTTGCGGCGCGCGGTCAAGGACTACTCCGCCGCTTCCAACTTCGCAATGCGGCGGCTTTGCTTTGCCTGCTCGTCATAGTCGCGCTGCCATTCCGACGGGCCGTTGGATGCACCCACCTGCACCGCGGTCACTTTGTATTCCGGGCAGTTGGTCGCCCAGTCGGAGAAGTCGGTGGTGATGACGTTGGCCTGGGTGTCAGGATGGTGGAAGGTCGTATAGACGACGCCCGGCGACACCCGCTCGGTGATCAGCGCGCGCAGCGTCGTCTCGCCGGAGCGGCTGGTCAGCCGCACCCAGTCGCCATCGCGCAGGCCGCGATTTTCGGCATCGTGCGGATGGATCTCCAGCCGGTCCTCGCTGTGCCACACGACGTTGTCGGTGCGCCGGGTCTGCGCGCCGACATTGTATTGCGACAGGATGCGGCCGGTGGTCAGCAGCAGCGGGAAGCGCGGCCCGGTCCTCTCGTCGGTCGCGACGTATTCGGTGCGGATGAACTTGCCCTTGCCGCGCACGAAGCCGCCAATATGCATGATCGGCGTGCCTTCCGGCGACTTCTCGTTGCAGGGCCACTGCACCGACCCCACCCGGTCGAGAAGGTCGAAGGAAACACCGGCAAAGCTCGGTGTTGTCTTGGCGATCTCGTCCATGATCTGCGACGGATGCGTGTAGTTCCAGCCGAGGCCGAGCGCCTTGGCGAGCTGCTGCGTCGCTTCCCAGTCGGCATAGCCGCATTTCGGCTCCATCACCTTGCGCACCATGTTGATGCGGCGCTCGGCATTGGTGAAGGTGCCGTCCTTCTCGAGGAAGGTCGAGCCAGGCAGGAAGACATGCGCGTAGTTGGCCGTCTCGTTGAGGAAGAGGTCGTGCACGACCACGCATTCCATCGCGGCGAGACCCGCGGCGACATGCTTGGTGTCGGGGTCCGACTGCAGGATGTCCTCGCCCTGAACATAGAGCCCCTTGAACGAGCCGTCGACGGCTGCGTCCAGCATATTGGGGATGCGCAGGCCGGGCTCGTCGTCGAGCTTGACGCCCCACAGGCTCTCATAGATGGCGCGCACGGCGTCGCCTGAAATGTGGCGATAGCCGGGAAGCTCGTGCGGGAACGAGCCCATGTCGCAGGAGCCCTGCACATTGTTCTGGCCGCGCAGCGGGTTCACGCCGACGCCCGGCCGGCCGATATTGCCGGTCGCCATGGCGAGATTGGCAATGGCGATGACGGTGGTCGAGCCCTGGCTGTGCTCGGTCACGCCGAGGCCGTAATAGATCGCGCCGTTGCCGCCGCGGGCGTAGAGCCGTGCCGCGCCGCGTATGTCGTCGGGATCGACATTGGCAAGCTGGCCGACGACCTCCGGGCTGTTTTCCGGCAGTGCCACGAACGATGCCCAATCCTGGAACTCGTCCCAGTCGCAGCGCTCGCGGATGAAAGCCTCGTCGAACAGGCCTTCGGTGACGATGACATGGGCAAGCGCTGTCAGCATGGCGACGTTGGTGCCCGGCTTCAGCGGCAGATGGAACTGTGCTTCGACATGGGCCGAGCGCACGATGTCGGTGCGGCGCGGATCGAGAACGATCAGCTTGGCACCCTGGCGCATGCGCTTTTTCATGCGCGATGCGAACACCGGATGCGCATCGGTCGGATTGGCGCCGATCAGCAGGATGACATCCGTCTGCTCGATCGAATCGAAATCCTGCGTGCCGGCGGAGGTGCCGAAGGTCTGGCCGAGGCCATAGCCGGTCGGCGAATGGCAGACGCGGGCGCAGGTATCGACATTGTTGTTGCGGAAGCCCTGCCGGACCAGCTTCTGGACGAGGTAGGTCTCCTCGTTGGTGCAGCGCGACGAGGTGATGCCGCCGATCGAGGTGCGGCCGTACTGGTATTGGATGCGGCGGAATTCGTTCGCCGTGTGGGTGAGCGCCTCTTCCCACGACACTTCGCGCCACGGATCGCTGACCCGCTCGCGGATCATCGGCTTCAGGATCCGGTCCTTGTGCGTCGCATAGCCATAGGCGAAGCGGCCTTTGACGCAGGAGTGGCCGTGGTTGGCCTTGCCTGCCTTGTAGGGCATCATGCGGATGACCTCGTCGCCCTTGACCTCGGCCTTGAACGAGCAGCCGACGCCGCAATAAGCGCAGGTGGTGACGGTCGAGCGCTCGGGCAGGCCTTTCGCCAGCACTGTCTTTTCCCTCAGCGCATCGGTCGGGCAGGCCTGCACGCAGGCCCCGCACGACACGCATTCGGAATCGACGAACGCCTCGTGCATTCCGGCCGAGACCCTGGATTCGAAGCCGCGGCCCTCGATGGTCAGCGCGAACGTGCCTTGGACCTCTTCGCAAGCGCGCACGCAGCGCGAGCAGACGATGCACTGCGCCGGATCGTAGGTGAAATACGGGTTCGATTCATCGCGGGCGATGTAGTCGATGGTCAGCGAGCCATGGCCGGGCGCCACGCCGTTTTCCTGCTTGACGTGGTTGCGGCCGTCCACGCCATAGCGGTTCTCGGTCAGGCCGACCGTCCTGGCGACCTTGTCGAACTCGCTGGCGCCGGTGCCGGCCTTCTCGCCCCACGCCGCCGGGTGGTCGGAGACATAGAGTTCCATCACGCCGCGGCGGATGGCGTTCAGCCGGTCGCTCTGCGTATGCACGACCATGCCTTCGCCCACCGGCGTCGTGCACGAAGCCGGCGTGCCGCCGCGCCCATCGATTTCGACGAGGCAGACCCGGCAGGAGCCGAACGAGTCCAGCATGTCGGTGGCGCAGAGTTTCGGGATTTCAACGCCCGCTTCCATCGAAGCGCGCATGATCGAGGTACCCGCCGGCACCGTCACCGACTTGCCGTCGACCGTCAGCGTCACCTGCTGTTCAGCGTCGGAGGCGGGCGTGCCGTAGTCGATTTCCTGGACCAGCGATTTGATGTCGAATGCCGCGTTCATGCCTGTCCGCTCCTATTCCGCTGCTTCGGCGACCGGCGTCGGCCGAAAGTCGTCCGGGAAATGGTTGAGTGCACTCATCACTGGATATGGGGTGAAGCCGCCGAGAGCGCAAAGCGAGCCGAACTTCATCGTGTTGCAAAGGTCGGTGACCAGCGCGATCTGCTTTTCCGGTTCGATGTTCTGGGCGAGCCGGTCCAGCACCTCGACGCCGCGCGTCGAGCCGATGCGGCACGGCGTGCACTTGCCGCAGCTCTCGATGGCGCAGAATTCCATGGCAAAGCGTGCCTGCTTCAGCATGTCGGCGCTGTCGTCGAAAACGACGATGCCGGCATGGCCGATCAGCCCGTCCTTGGCGGCAAACGCCTCGTAGTCGAACGGCGTGTCGAACAGGGCGCGCGGGAAATAGGCGCCGAGCGGGCCACCCACTTGCACCGCCTTGACCGGACGCCCGGTCGCCGTGCCGCCGCCGATATCGTCGACGATCTCACCCAGCGTCATGCCGAATGCGGCCTCGTAGAGACCGGGATACTTGACGTTGCCGGCAATCTGGATCGGGATGGTGCCGCGCGAACGGCCCGTGCCGAAATCCTTGTAGAAGGCGGCGCCCTTGTCCATGATCACCGGCACCGAGGCCAGCGAGATGACGTTGTTGATTACCGTCGGCTTGCCGAACAGGCCCTTGTGCGCCGGCAGCGGCGGCTTGGCCCGCACCTGTCCGCGCTTGCCTTCGAGGCTGTCGAGCAGGGCGGTCTCCTCGCCGCAGACATAGGCGCCGGCGCCGACGCGGACTTCCATGTCGAATGAATTGGCCGAGCCGAGCACATTGATGCCGAGCACGCCGGCCTTGCGGGCGATCTCGACGGCCTTCTGCATCACCGCCACCGCATGCGGGTATTCGGAGCGGATATAGATGAAGCCCTTGGTCGCGCCGGTGGCGAGGCCGGCGATCGCCATGCCTTCGATCAGCACGAAGGGGTCGCCTTCCATGATCATGCGGTCGGCGAACGTGCCAGAATCGCCTTCATCGGCATTGCAGACGATGTATTTGCGGTCGGCCGACGTATCGAGCACCGTCTTCCACTTGATGCCGGTCGGGAAGCCGGCGCCGCCACGACCGCGCAGCCCGGACTCGGTCACCTGCTTGACAATGTCCGCCGGCGTCATCGCCACTGCATTCTGCAGGCCTTTGAGCCCGCCATGCGCCTTGTAGTGATCGAGCGACAGCGGATCGGTGACACCGCAGCGCGCAAAGGTCAGCCGCGTCTGTCTGGCCAGGAACGGGATCTTGTCCGGTGCGCCCAGCCAGCGCTTGTGGCGGCCGCCGGTGAGGAAGCCGCAGTCGAACAGGCTTTTGACGTCGGAGGGCTTCACCGGCCCATAGGCGACGCGGCCATTGGCTGTTGCCACTTCGACCATCGGCTCGAGGAAATAGGCGCCGCGCGAGCCGTTGCGCACGATCTTGGCCTCGATGCCACGCTCGGCCAATTCCGCCCGAATCGCCTTGGCGACCTTTTTCGCACCCAGCGCCAGCGCGCCGGAATCGCCGGGAATATAGATACGCGGGATCATGAGCGCACCTCGGCAACGATCTCATTGAGCTTTTCGTCGTCGAGCCGCCCGATCACCTCGCCGTCCAGCATCGCCGACGGCGAGCAGGCGCAAAGGCCGAGGCAATAGACCGGCTCCAGCGTCACCGAACCGTCGCGGGTTGTCTCGTGGAAGCCTATGCCCAGCAATGATTTGAGCTTGGCGGCAATCGCATCCGAACCCATCGACTGGCAGGCTTCCGCCTGGCAGAGCTTCAGCACATGGCGGCCGGCCGGCTGGCTGCGATAATCGTGATAGAAGGTGACGACGCCACGCACCTCCGCCCTGGAAATGTTCAGCGCCTCGGCGATGACCGGCAGCGCGTCCTGCGGCACATAGCCGAACTCTTCCTGTATGCCGTGCAGGATCGGCAACAGCGGGCCTTCGAGGCCTTTCAGCTCGTGGATGATCGCCGCCGTGCGCGATGCGATCTCGGTACTTGCAGGCTGCATCGTCATGCAGCGCCCTCCCTGGTCGTGGCGGTCTTCCGCTAAGTGCTTAGGAAATCAGAGGAAACCCGCTAAATCAATAAAGCCGATCCGTTGCTCGATAGAAATTTTCTATCGTTCGCGGTCACCAGCATTGTCTAGCCTAGCGACGGGCGCGGAAATCGTCCGCCAGCGCCATTGCCTCGTCCAACAGCGCCGAGACCAGCGGCGTGTGCGGCTCGCGCGGCGCCGCCACCAACCCGACGGTGTGGCTGGCATCGGGCTCGACGATCGGGATAGCCCGGATCGGCTCGGAAAAGCCGAACGTTTCCGCAAGGTTAAGCGGCATGATGGACGACCATTTGCCGGTGCGGATATGCGAAAACAGCACGATCATCGAGTTGGATTCCAATGTCGGCCGCACCTGCACGCCGGCTTCGGCCAGATGCTGGTCGATGATGCGGCGGTTCTGCATGTCCGGCGTCAGCAGGCAGAGCGGCAGCTGGCTGAGTTCCGCCCATGTCACTTTGTCGCGGTCGAAATAGGGGTTCCCGACGGCGGTGATCAGCTGGTAGCGCTCGTCGTAGAGCGGCACGCTGGTGACGCGCCCGAGCGGCTCGTTGTCGAGATAGGTGATGCCGGCGTCGATGTCGAAATTGCCGAGCAGCGAGAGCACCTCGATCGAGGTCCGCGACAGTACCGAGAAGGTAACGCCGGGGTGCTTTGCCCGAAACGGCGTCGTCAATCGCGCCACCATGGCGAGTGCTGTCGGGATCGCCGCGATACGGATGCGCCCTGACAGGCCGTGGCGTGCCGCCCGCATCTCTTCGCGCATGGTCCTGCTGTCGCCGACGATGCGGCGCGCCCACACCAGCACCTGCTTGCCTTCCGGCGTCAGCCCCTGGAAGCGCGAGCCGCGCAGCACCAGCATCACGCCGAGCTGGCCCTCCAGCTGCTTGATGCCGGCCGAAAGCGTCGGTTGGGTGACGCCGCACACCTCCGCCGCCCGGCCGAAATGTTCTTCCCTGGCAAGTGCGATGAAGAATTCCAGCTTGTCGATCATGCCGTCGGAAGCCTGTCACGGACGCTGTGTCCGATTGTAGCGCGCAACGTCGTGGAAATCGCCTTCGGCCGCAAGCCGCGTGTGTAAATCGTCCGCATCCACATCTTTCAGCCGGCTTACTGTTTCCCGCGATGGAATGCGGCGCTATGTGGATGAGACGGGGTCGTGGACTGGACACGACGGGAGACCGAACATGCTGGGCTGGTTCCGCAAGCTTTTGCCGCGCGAAGATCGCTTCTTCGACCTGTTCGAGCGGCATTCCCGCACCGTGGTCGGCGGCGCCGAGGCACTGCAGCAGCTTTTGCAGGGCAACGACATCGACCGCTGGTGTCAGACGATCATCGATCTCGAGGACGAAGCCGACCAGATCACCGCGGAAGTGCTGCTGGCCGTGCGCCGCTCCTTCATCACGCCCTTCGATCGCGGCGACATCAAGGACCTGATCCAGTCGATGGATGATGCCATCGACATGATGCACAAGACCGTCAAGACGGTAAGGCTGTTCGAAAAGAAGGAATTCGACCCGCTGATGCAGGAGATGGGGGGCGTCATCGTCGAGGCCGCCAAGTTGGTGGCCGAGGCGATCCCGCTGCTCGGCAAGGTCGGGGCGCATACGGTGCGCCTAAACGCCATCGCCGAGGAAGTCATGCGCGCCGAAGGCCGGGCCGACGACCTGCACGAGCAAGGCCTGAAGGACCTGTTCAAGCGGCACGGCCGCAGCGACCCGATGGCCTATCTGATCGGCAGCGAGATTTACGGCCAGCTGGAAAAGGTGGTCGATCGCTTCGAGGACGTCGCCAACGAAATCAGCGGCATCGTCATCGAGAACGTATAGTGGAAGCCGCAATAGCCTTTCCCGTGCTGGTCGGCCTTGTCGTCGTCGCGCTGTTCTTCGATTTCCTCAACGGCCTGCACGATGCCGCCAACTCCATCGCCACCATCGTCTCCACCCGGGTGCTGCGGCCACATTATGCGGTTTTCTGGGCGGCTTTCTTCAATTTCATCGCCTTCATGTTCTTCGGTCTTCACGTGGCGGAGACGCTGGGAACCGGCATCATCGACGCCAGCATCGTCACGCCGGCAGTGATCTTCGCAGCACTTGTCGGCGCCATCGTCTGGAATATCGTCACCTGGCTCGTCGGCATCCCGTCCAGCAGCTCGCACGCGCTGATCGGCGGTTTGGTCGGCGCCGGCGTTGCCAAGGCAGGCACCGGTGCCATCGTCTGGGCCGGGTTGGGCAAGACGACGGCGGCCATCGTGCTATCGCCGGCGGCAGGCTTTCTGCTGGCGCTCGTCTTGATCCTCGCGGTCTCCTGGCTGTTCGTGCGGCAGACGCCGTTCGCCGTCGACAGCACCTTCCGCGTCATGCAGTTCTTTTCCGCCTCGCTCTATTCGCTCGGCCATGGCGGCAACGACGCGCAGAAGACCATGGGCATCATCGCCGTGCTGCTCTATTCGCAAGGCATGCTCGGCGCGAATTTTTACGTGCCGCTGTGGGTCGTCATCACCTGTCAGTCGGCGCTGGCGCTGGGCACGTTGCTCGGCGGCTGGCGCATCGTCCACACCATGGGATCGAAGATCACCCGGCTGAACCCGATGCAGGGTTTCTGCGCCGAGACCGGCGGTGCGATCACCCTGTTCGCCGCCACCTGGCTCGGTATTCCGGTATCGACTACGCACACGATCACCGGCGCCATCATCGGCGTCGGCGCCGCCCGCCGCGTCTCCGCCGTTCGCTGGGGCATTGCCGGCAACATCGTGGTGGCATGGATCGTCACCCTGCCGGCAACCGCGGCGATCGCGGCTCTCACCTATCTCGCGGTCAGCCTGGCATGGTGACAGCACCGTAGCACTGCGCGGCAGGCGATGCGCCGTATCTACCTATCCACAAGGTTCAGGATGTTGCCGTCGGGATCCTTGAACCATGCCACCTTCATGCCCTGACCGACATGAACGTCACCCTCCAGCGTCAGGCCTGGCATGTCGTAATGCTCGAAGGTCACGCCCTTCGATTTCAATGCCTCAACGATCTTGCCGAGTTCGTCGCCGACCGTCCAGGTCACAGCCGTCGCCTTGTTGGTTCCAGCGAAGTTCGAACGGTACACGTTGATGCTGGTATCGCCGCTTTTATAGACGATCAGTTCGCCACCCTCATTGTGCACCTCTTTGAGGCCGAGCACCCCTTCGTAGAAAGCCCTGGCCTTGGCCAGGTCCTTCACAGCGAGATTGGCCGTTGCGTTGCTGTTTGCGAGCATGGTTCGTCTCCTTCCCTGGCGGTCATTCCCTGTCCATTGAAATAGGCTGCGTTGACGATTTGGCGACGGCTGCTCCCACTGGAAATGCCGTCATATGGTCGCCGCCTCCCTGATACGCCGCTGCAACTGTTGGTCCATTGCTTGGTTCTGTTCCGGAACTGCATTATCTGGAGCGGAAAAGTAGAGGAAAAACTCATGCCCGCCGCCAATGAAAACGTGACCAAGGAAATCGTTATCGAGCGCCTGAAAACGGTCAATGGGCCGGATTTCACCGGCAATATCGTCGACCTCGGCCTGGTTTCCGAGATTTTCATTGCCGATGCCAAGGTGTTCTTTTCGATCACCGTTCCCGCTGCCCGAGCCCAGGAGATGGAACCGCTGCGTGCGGCGGCCGAGCGTGTCGTCAAGGCGATCCCCGGTGTTGCCGGCGCCGTGGTCGCGCTGACGGCTGAAAAGAAGGGCGGTGGCATGGAGGCGCCGGTTCCGCAAAGAACGGCTCAGAGGCACGCTCCGCCGGCCGCACCTACGCGTCCCGCGCCGCAGGCGCCCGCCTCGCACAGCCAGGGCAAGCGCGGCGTACCCGGCATCGAAGCGATCATCGCCGTCGCTTCCGGCAAGGGCGGCGTCGGCAAGTCGACCACCGCCGTCAATATCGCCCTTGGGCTTGCCGCCAACGGGCTGCGGGTCGGTGTGCTCGATGCCGATATTTATGGCCCCTCCATGCCGCGTCTGCTCAACATTCATGGCAGGCCGCAGACCGTCGACGGCAAGATCCTGAAACCGATGCAGAATTATGGCCTCAAGGTCATGTCGATGGGCTTCCTCGTCGATGAGGAGACGCCGATGATCTGGCGCGGCCCGATGGTGATGTCGGCATTGACGCAGATGCTGCGCGAGGTCGAATGGGGACCGCTCGATGTGCTCGTCGTCGACATGCCGCCCGGCACCGGCGACGCCCAGCTGACCATGGCCCAACAGGTGCCGCTGGCCGGCGCCGTCATCGTCTCGACGCCACAAGACCTGGCCCTGATCGATGCGCGCAAAGGCCTCAACATGTTCAGAAAGGTCGACGTGCCGCTATTGGGTATCGTCGAAAACATGAGCTATTTTCTCGCTCCCGATACGGGAAAACGCTACGACATCTTCGGCCATGGCGGCGCGCGCCGCGAGGCCGAGCGTCTCGGCGTCACCTTCCTTGGTGAAGTGCCGCTCGTGATGGGCATCCGCGAAAGCTCCGATGCCGGCACGCCGGTGGTGGTCTCCAAGCCGGATGGCGCTGAGGCGAAAATCTATCGCGACATCGCCGCCAAGGTCTGGGACCGCGTCAATGAAGAGCGCGGCGCGGCCGAGGCTGCAGTGCCGAGCATCGTGTTCGAGTGATGCGGATATCCCTCCCCCAAGTGGGCCCCTTGAGGGGAGGGTGGCCCGAAGGGCCGGGCGGGTCCGCGGCGACACGCTCCAACTTTTCCGGGATAGCGGGCTGACAAACCCCGATCCGGTCTGGCGCGGAGGCAGATGTGTGTCTATCGCACCAAAGTGCGGATTCGGATGGTGCGTGCCCCTTGCCTGCTTCCGCGCGTTGTCATATCGATTTGTCATACAAATACGGAGACCACGATGGCAGGCGCCCCCACCAGCAAGAAAAAATTTCGCTCGCAGGAGTGGTTCGACAATCCCGACAATCCGGGCATGACGGCACTCTATCTGGAACGTTACCTGAATTACGGGCTGACGCGGGCCGAACTGATGTCCGGCAAGCCGCTGATCGGCATCGCCCAGACTGGCTCGGACCTGTCGCCCTGCAACCGCCATCACATCGAACTGGCCAAGCGCGTGCGCGAAGGCATCGTCTCGATGGGTGGCATTCCTTTCGAGTTCCCTTGCCACCCGATCCAGGAGACCGGCAAGCGGCCGACTGCTGCACTTGACCGCAACCTTGCCTATCTCAGCCTGGTGGAGGTACTCTACGGCTATCCGCTCGACGGCGTGGTGCTCACCATCGGCTGCGACAAGACGACGCCGGCCATGCTGATGGCCGCGGCCACCGTCAACATTCCGGCTATCGCGCTTTCGGTCGGCCCGATGCTCAACGGCTGGCACAAGGGCAAGCGCACCGGCTCCGGCACTATCGTCTGGGAATCGCGCCAGCGCCTGTCGGCCGGCGAGATTGGCTATGACGAGTTCATGGATATCGTTGCCTCCTCGGCGCCGTCGACCGGCTATTGCAATACGATGGGCACCGCCACCACGATGAATTCGCTGGCCGAGGCGCTCGGCATGCAATTGCCGGGCTCGGCCGCTATCCCCGCCCCCTATCGCGAACGCGGCCAGATCGCCTACGAGACCGGAAAGCGCATCGTCGACATGGTGCATGAGGATCTGAAGCCCTCCGACATCATGACCCGCAAGGCCTTCGAGAACGCCATCGTCGTCAACTCGGCGATCGGCGGCTCGACCAATGCGCCGATCCACCTTAACGCCATCGCCCGCCATCTCGGCGTGCCGCTCGACAATGACGATTGGCAGAAGGTCGGCCTCAACATACCGCTCATCGTCAATCTGCAGCCGACGGGCGAATATCTCGGCGAGGACTATCACCATGCCGGCGGCGTGCCGGCCGTGGTCGCCGAACTGATGAAGGGCGGCCTGCTGCCCTATCCGGAAGCCGTGACAGTTAATGGCAAGACCATCGGCGACAATTGCAGCGGCGCCGTCAACGAGAACCTCGACGTCATCCGCACGGTTGCCGAGCCGCTGAAAGCGAATGCCGGCTTCATCAATCTCAAGGGCAATCTGTTCGATTCGGCGATCATGAAGACCAGCGGCATCTCGCCCGAATTCCGCGAGCGCTATCTGTCGAACCCGAAGGACCCCGAAGCCTTCGAGGGCAACGCCATGGTCTTCGACGGCCCCGAGGACTATCACGCCCGCATCGACGACCCGGCACAGGGCATCGACGAGCACACCATCCTGTTCATGCGCGGCGCCGGCCCGATCGGCTATCCCGGCGGCGCCGAAGTCGTCAACATGCAGCCGCCTGCCTATCTGATCAAAAAGGGCATCCACGCGCTGGCCTGTATCGGCGACGGTCGCCAGTCGGGCACGTCGGGCTCGCCATCGATCCTCAACGCCTCGCCGGAAGCCGCCATCGGCGGCGGCCTGGCGCTGCTGAAGACCGGCGACCGCGTCCGCATCGACCTGCGCAAGGGCACCGCCGACATCCTCGTCAGCGACGACGAAATCGCGCGGCGCCGCGCCGAGCTGCAAAACAATGGCGGCTATCACTATCCGAAGCACCAGACGCCGTGGCAGGAAATCCAGCGCGGCATGGTCGATCAGTTTTCCGAAGGCATGGTGCTGAAGCCGGCGGTGAAATACCAGGATGTGGCTCATACGAGCGGCGTACCGAGGGACAATCACTGACCAGGATCAGTCGCATGAGGCGGCCGGGAAAACTGCTGCGTACAGCTCTTTTACCGGCTGCTTCGTTGCTGCCGTTCGTTGCTTCAGCCACCGAATTTCCGGTAACGGCCAATGGCTGGACGGTTGCGGTCGCTGGGCGCTGGTGCAACGCGTCCAACCGCGATCCGGTTGAATTCGCCGCCACGCCCTATAACGGCCTGAATTTCGGGCGCACGCGCGACTGGACGGGAATTGTCATGCGCGTGTTCCTGTGGCCGGGTGCCGTCAAGGACGACATGCCCGTCACCGCGACGCTGCTACTTGGCAATGCCGACACGCCGCTGGAAATGACCGCGATGACCACGGTCGACTACATAGTCGACTTCGACCAAGCGCTGACGACGGACGAGCAGAAGGCCGTCGCCGGCGCCGGATCGATGACCGTGCGGGTGACGGGCGTCGAACAGCCGCTGGTCTTTCGCACCGAAGGTCTTGCCGAAGCGCTGGTGCTGCTCAACGAGTGCGCCAAGTCGATCGAGCAGGAGTGAGGATCGCCTGCAGCAGGAATTTCGTCTCGGCTGTTCCGCTTTTTACCGGGCGTCCGGCAAGCTGGACGTGTCAAGATCAAGCAGAATGCTTGACAAGCGGGCGTGACAAATCCACGATCAACCTCAGGGGTGCATCGCGACGACCCCGTGAGGCGTCAGCCCAACGTTCGCGTCCAAGCTTCTCTTTCAAGGAGGTGGACGCCATGCCGTCAACAACCGCTATCACTGTATCGCAACTGTCCCGTCTGATTGGGCTGCCGGGTGCACCCGCAATCATCGACGTCCGCATCGACGATGACTACAACGCCGATCCGCGCCTGCTGCCGGGGTCGGATCGTCGTGATTTCAGGACTGTCTCGAACTGGGCTGCCGACTTCGCCGGCAGGCAAGTGACGGTCGTTTGCCAGCAGGGAAAAAAGCTCTCGCAAGGCGTGGCCGCATGGCTGCGGCAGGAGGGCATTGCCGCCGAATCGCTCGACGGCGGGTTTGAAGCATGGCGCGATGCCAAGGGCCTTCTCGTTTACGCGGACAAGATACCGCCCGCCGATGCCAAGGGCCGCACCGTTTGGGTAACGCGTACGCGCCCGAAGGTCGACCGCATCGCCTGCCCCTGGCTGATCCGGCGCTTCATCGATCTTCACGCGGTCTTTCTCTTCGTCGAGCCGGCCGAAGTGGCGGCCGTCGCCGATCGCTTTCAGGCCGTGCCTTTCGACATCGAGAACGTGTTCTGGAGCCACCGCGGCGAACGCTGCACCTTCGACACCATGATCGAGGAGTTCGGGCTTAAATCCGAAGCGCTCGATCGCCTGGCCACGATCATACGCGCTGCCGATACTGCGAGCCTCGATGTTGTTCCACAGGCGGCCGGGTTCCTGGCCGCCTCGCTTGGCCTGTCACGGATGTTTCGCGACGATCTGGAGCAGCTCGAGGCCGGCATGCTGCTTTACGATGCGTTCTTCCGCTGGTGCCGCGATGCCACCGAGGAGACGCATAACTGGCCGGCCGCCGGCGCAGTCAGTCTCGGCGCGGGCAAACCAGCGTGAGCGCCGTCCTTTCGAAAAAGCCGGCGGAGATCCAGGAGCCCGCTGTGCCGAGCTTCCGGGAGGCCGTGAAGGTCTGGGCGAAAATCGGCGTGCTCAGCTTTGGCGGCCCGGCCGGGCAGATCGCGCTCATGCACAAGGAACTGGTCGAGGAACGTCGCTGGATCGGCGAACAGCGCTTCCTGCATGCGTTGAACTACTGCATGCTGCTGCCTGGCCCCGAGGCCCAGCAGCTCGCCATCTATATCGGCTGGTTGCTGCACAAAACGGCCGGCGGCCTTGTCGCCGGCCTTCTCTTCGTCGTGCCGGGCGCGCTTGTCATGCTCGTCCTCAGCAGCCTTTATGCGCTCTATGGCGATGTACCACTCGTCGCGGCGCTGTTTTTCGGGGTCACGGCGACCGTGCTCGCCATTGTCATCGAGGCGGTGATCCGGATCGGCAGACGCGCGCTGAAAAACCCGGTCATGGTGTCGATCGCACTCGCCGCCTTCATCGCCATCTACGCGTTGAACGTGCCGTTTCCGCTGATCGTGCTGCTTGCCGGCCTGGCAGGCTGGATCGGCAACCGTAGTGCGCCGGCATTTTTTTCCGGCGCCTCGCATGGCAAGGGCGATGTTCCCGACATAAAGGGCGTGGTCGATCTGATGTTCGAGCGCGGCGAACTGACCCATGTCAGGCCGACGCGATGGCATGCGCCGCGCACTTTGGCGATCTGGCTGCCGATTTGGCTGGGGCCTGTTCTGCTGGTCTGGGCTGTCACCGGCCCTGCCAGCGTTTGGACGCAAATCGGTGGCTTCTTCAGTGCCATGGCGGTCGTCACCTTCGGCGGTGCCTACGCCGTGCTTGCCTATGTCGCGCAGGCAGCGGTCGAGTCCTTCGGCTGGCTGGCACCCGGTGAAATGGTGGACGGCCTTGGGCTTGCCGAAACCACGCCGGGTCCGCTCATCCTGGTCTTGCAGTTCGTCGGCTTCGTTGCCGCGTTCCGCCAGCCGGGCTTGCTGGCGCCGCTGCTTGCCGGACTGTTTGGCGGGCTGTTCACGCTGTGGGCGACGTTTACCCCATGTTTCCTATGGATATTCCTTGGCGCGCCTTACATCGAAGCGCTGCGCGGCAACAAGGCGCTGTCGGCGGCGCTCGGTGCGATCACCGCCGCCGTCGTCGGGGTCATCATGAACCTCGCTCTATGGTTCGGCTTGCACGTCATCTTCGGCGAAGTGCGCAATGTCGGGCTTGGAATGGACGTGCCGGTGCTTTCATCGATAGACTGGCGCGCGGCGCTGCTTTCCTGTGCCTCGATGATCGCCATCCTGAAGCTGAAGATCGGTATGCTGCCGACGCTTGCTGGATCGGCGCTGGCCGGTGTCTTGTTGCTGGCGGCGAGCGGGTAACGCTCAGCCGCCCATTCTGCCGCGCGGCAACTTGATCATATCGCCGAAGCGGGCGCGCAATTTGTCGTCGACCGGCTTTGGCACGTGGCGCGGGAAGCGTTCGGCAAGCACGCGTTTCTTCTCGATGATCGCCCGCTGCAGGATATCGGGCCTGCCTTTCTCATTCCATTCCTTTGGCGAAAAGCGGTCGCCGACGGCCGGATAGAAATATTCGGTCTGCATCAGCCGCAGCGTCTGCTCGTTGCCGAGATAATGGCCCGGGCCCTTCAGGCAGACATCGGCAATGGTGTCGATCGACAGCGACTCGTCCGTCACTTCGATGCCGCGCACGCAGCGCAGGCAGTGGCCGAGCATGTCGTTGTCGATGATCAGGCTCTCAAGGCAAAAGCCGAGCAGCGAGGCGTGCATGCCGGCCGATTCATAGACGAGGTTGAGGCCGGCAAGACCGGCCATCACGTCGGTTATTCCCTTTTCGTAGCCGGACTGGATGTCAGGCAGTTTCGAATCTGTCATGCCGGCGGCAGAGCCGCCCGGCAGGTCGTAAAATTGCGCCATCTGCGCGCAGGCCGCTGTCAGCACCGCCTGCTCGGCCGAACCGCCCGACATGGCGCCGGTCCGGAGATCCGAGACGAACGGCCAGGTACCGAAAATCGCCGGATGGCCTGGCTTGATGGCGTTGACGTAGATGAGGCCGACGAGCACTTCGGCGACCGCCTGCACCACGGCGCCGGCAACCGCCGCCGGTGCCGTCGCACCCGCCTGTCCTGCCGACAGTAGCAGGATCGGAATGCCGCCCTCGACGCAGGCTTCGAGTACGCCGCAGGCGTCCTCTGCAAACTTCATCGGCGGTACGACGAAGCAGTTGGAATTGGAGACGAAAGGCCGGGCGCGAAAATTCTCTTCGCCGCCCGCGATCGCATAGAGCATGTCGAGCGCCGGCTTGACGTTCTCACGCACGGTAAACGAGGTGCCAACATGCTTCGACGTGCCCATGACGCAGGCGTAGAGCGTGTTGAAATCCATATCGAGCGGGTCGGGAATGTCGCGCGGCACCATCGGCCGCTGGAAGAAATGGATGTTGTCGAGCCCTTCGACCAGGCGCGCGGCATCGTAAATGTCCTGCAACAGCGACTCGCGATACTCACGCTTTTCGACATCGACGAGATGCACCGCAGCACCGGCCGTGCCGTAATGCACGCGCTTGCCCTGGATCACCATGTCATGCTTCGGATCCTGGCCGTGCAGGGTGAAATGCCGTGCCGCTTTCTTGATCGTGTCGAGCACGAGACCGCGGGGAAAGCGCAGGCGGCCGTCCTCACTGAGGGTCGCGCCGGCCTTGGTCAGTGCCTCGATGCAGGAGGGGATGGCGTTGGCGAAACCGACTGTCTCCAGAAGGGTAAGCACGGCCTCGTGGATACGTTCGCAATCATTGCCGCTGAGCGGGCTGTAGCTTCCGCCTTCGAGGCCAGCGCGCACCGGCTTGACGTCGTCGGCAAGCGGTGCCGCCCGCATGGCGCGGCGCGCCTCGCGCCCGCCGGACCGCCGCGAACGCTGGTCTGCGGACACGTCCTGCTTCTCATGGGCAATTGGCATGAAGGCACTCCAACTTTAGCTGCGGAGCGGGCGCGGCGGTTGGTCCACCATCGGCCTGCTTCGTCCCCTTTATACAGCGACTATGCCGCCGGCATTGGCACAGCCTATGTGCCAGCCGGTCCCGTCGCATATGCCAAGGAGCTAAAGAACCGGAGCCGCACTACATGCGCCAGGCTCCGGTCGGGGAAGAGAGATCAGGCCGCTGCCGGTCTGCGTCCAGCTGCCGTCGCCAGTTCGCGGATGCCGGGTTCGATGTGCTGCAACGCGATCGAGGAAATGCCCAAGCGCATGAAACGCGATGGTTTTTCGGTGCGGTCGAAGAAGCGGTCGCCGGGCTCGATGATGACGCTGCGCGAGGCCGCGGCCTCCGCCAGCCCGCGCGAATCGGTGCCGCGCGGCCCCTCGAGCCAGAGTGATGTGCCGCCGGCCGAATCGGTCGAACGCCATTCCGGCAGGAAGGCGGAAATCGCATGGACCAGACGCTTGCGCCTCTCGTCGAAGGCGCTCGACAGCCGCCGCACCAGCGCCTCGTGATGGCCGAGCGACAGGAACAAAGCGACGGCGCGCTGGTTGTTCGCCGGCGGATGGCGCAGCATGAAGCGGCGCAGCGCCCGAAGCTCGGAGATCAGCCCGGCCGAGGCGACGATGTAGCCGAGCCTGAGGCCGGGAGCCAGCGTCTTCGACATCGAGCCGACATAGACGACGCGGCCGGACCGATCGAGGCTCTTCAGCGCCTGTTGCGGCGCCTCGTCCAAGAGCTGGCTGTCATAGCCGTCCTCGATGATGATCTGGTTGTGCCGGTTGGCGCGCGCCAAAAGATCCTGCCGTCGCTCTGCCGACAGCGGCACCATGGTGGGGCAATGGTGGCTGGGCGTGACGAAGACGAAGCCGGAATCATTGGGAATAGCCGAGGTTACGATGCCGGAGTGGTCGACCGGAACCGGCTGGATGTCGGCGCCGGCCAGCCGGAAGATCGAACGTGCATCGGGATAGCCCGGGTCCTCCATCGCCACCTTCGAGCCCTTGGTCATCAACAGCGTCGCCAGCATGTAAAGCGCGTTCTGGGCGCCCAGCGTCACGATGATCTCGTCGGGATTGGCGAAGATGCCGCGTCGCGGCAGCAGCCGTGCCTGGATCTGCTCGATCAGGAGCGGATCGTCGCGGTCGACCATGTCGGACGCCCAGTTGCGGATTTCGAGCACCGCCAGCGCCATGCGGTTGCACTCGCGCCATTCGGCGGTCGGGAACAGCGCCGGGTCGAACTGGCCATAGACGAAGGGGTAGGACGACTTGATCCAGTTGTCGTGCTTGGCCGGCGGTGGCATGTCGCTCGCCGCGATCTGCCGGCGCGCCTTCCAGTCGATCTCGTTGGCCTGGTCGGGCGCCTTCTGGTGCGGCTTGGCCGGCGTCGCCAACACTTCGGGATTGACGAAATGGCCGCGGCGCTCGCGCGCCACCAGGAAGCCCTGGTCGACCAGCTGCTGGAAGGCCAGCACCACGGTGCCGCGCGCTACGCCGAGCTTTTCGGCAAGAATCCGGCAGGACGGAAGCGGCATCGAAGCTGCGATCTGCCGGTCGAGGATGGCGGCGACGATCGCCTGGCGGATCTGCGCCTGCAGGGTCTGACCGGATTCCGCCGAAATCCGGAACAGGCCGGACCATATGGCCGTGTCGTTTCGCTGTGGCATGGGAGATGTTCCTCGATGGCCAGCTTTTTTCACTTGGCTGGACCAGCCGAATGTACCGGTGGCACAAGGTGTTGCGCCAATCAATTTTTCTGATCGCTGGGATTTATGCCAGTGATCCTTTGCGCCGGCCCACGCCGCGCTGCGGCATCGCTGCGCATTGAAACAGATGGAATTCGACCCGATAGTTTGCCGCGACGACACGCGCCGGAAACATCCGGCCTGATAAGATGCATCTCAAGAGACCGGAGCGAAGCAGTGGATCAATCGTCCTTTCAAAAGCAGCTCGACGCATTGCGCGATCATCGTGCGGCCAAATCGGGCTCGATGCGCGACGCTTTCGCTGCCGATCCGCAGCGCTTCGAGAAATTCTCCGCCAGCGACGGAGACCTGCTGCTCGACTGGTCGAAATGCGCGGTCGATGCGCGGACGATGGAGTTGCTGGAGAAGCTGGCTGCGGCCGCCGACCTCGAAGGCCGGCGCGACGCGATGTTTGCTGGCAAGAAGATCAACATCACCGAAGGCCGTGCCGTGCTGCACACGGCGCTGCGCAACCTGACCGGCAAGGGCATCGTGCTCGACGGGCAAGACGTGAAGGCGGAAGTCCTTGCCGTTCTCGACGCGATGGGTGCCTTCGCCGACGCGGTGCGTTCCGGCAAGGCGGCCGGCGCGACCGGCAAGAAGATCACCGACATCGTCAACATCGGCATCGGCGGCTCCGATCTCGGCCCGGCCATGGCGACGCTGGCGCTGGCGCCCTATCACGACGGGCCGCGCGCGCATTACGTATCCAATATCGACGGTGCCCATATCCACGACACGCTGAAGGGTCTTTCCGCCGAAACCACCCTGTTCATCATCGCCTCCAAGACCTTCACCACGGTCGAGACGATGACCAATGCCGAGACCGCGCGCGGATGGGTCGAGAAGGCGCTCGGCAAGGAAGCGGTCGGCAAGCATTTCGCCGCCGTGTCGACGGCGCTCGACCTGGTAGCCAATTTCGGCATCGCACCCGATCGCGTCTTCGGCTTCTGGGACTGGGTCGGCGGCCGCTATTCCGTCTGGGGTGCGATCGGTCTGCCGGTGATGATCGCCATCGGGCCAAGGGATTTTCGCGCCTTTCTCGACGGCGCGCATGAGATGGACGAGCATTTCCGCACCGCGCCGCTGGCGAAGAACCTGCCGGCGCTGATGGGGCTGATTGGCTGGTGGCACCGGGTGGTCTGCAAATACCCCGCTCGCGCCGTCATCCCCTACGATCAGCGCCTGTCCAGGCTGCCGGCCTACCTGCAGCAGCTCGACATGGAATCGAACGGCAAGAGCGTCACCCTGGACGGCGGCGCTGTAACGACGCCGACCGGCCCGCTGGTCTGGGGCGAGCCCGGCACCAATGGCCAGCATGCCTTCTTCCAGCTTCTGCATCAGGGCACCGATTTCATTCCGGTCGAATTCCTTGCCGCTGCCGTCGGCCACGAGCCGGACCTGAAGCATCATCACGACCTTCTGCTTGCCAATTGCCTGGCGCAGTCGGAAGCCTTCATGAAGGGCCGCACGCTTGAGGAAGCCCGCGCGCAGATGTTGGCCAAAGGCATGAAGCCGGCTGATGTCGACAGGATTGCTCCGCACCGCGTCTTCTCCGGCGACCGCCCCTCGGTGACGATCCTCTACAGGAAACTCGACCCCCACACATTCGGACGGCTGATTGCGCTCTACGAACACCGCGTCTTCGTCGAAGGCACGCTGTTCAACATCAACTCCTTCGACCAGTGGGGCGTCGAGCTTGGCAAGGAACTGGCGACCGGGCTGCTGCCCGTCGTTGAAGGCAAGGAGAACGCCGCAAAGCGGGATGCCTCGACTGCCGGACTGGTGGAATACATTCACCGCTTGCGCGGCCTGGAGTGAAAAGCTTGGCGGACATCAAGGCAATATTGTTCGACAAGGACGGCACGCTCGTAGATTTCAACGCGACATGGCTGGGCATCGCCGATTTCATGGCGATGGATGCGGCCGAAGGCGATCGCTGGAAAGCAGACAGGCTGCTTGCGGCGGCGGGCTTCGACTTCGCCACCAAGCGCTTCAAGCCGGATTCGATTTTTGCCTCCGGCACCAACATGGACGTCGTCGAGCTGTGGTTTCCACGGCTGTCCGACGAGGACCAGATGCTGGCCGTCGCCCGCTTCAACGCCATCACTTCGGCGCAAGGATCGGCAATGGCGGTGGCGCTGCCGGGTGTGGTCGAGACGCTTGGCCTGCTTCACAGAAAATCCTACCGGCTTGGCGTCGCCACCAACGACTCGACCAGCGGCGCGGAAAAGACCTTGGTCACGCTGGGCGTCGCGCAGCTTTTCGACGCCGCCTATGGTTACGACGCGGTGGCCAATCCAAAACCGGCGCCGGATACGATCCTTGCCTTCTCGGATCTGACAGGGCTCAGGCCAGCGACGATCGCAATGGTCGGCGACAATCGCCACGATCTGGAGATGGCGCGCGCCGGCGGCTGTGGCCTGGCGATTGGCGTGCTGTCCGGCACCGGCACACGTGAATCGCTGTCGCAGATCGCCGACGTCATCCTGGATTCAGTTGCCGATCTGCCCGATTTTCTTTCCGCCCGAGTCAGCGAGACGGTCTAGACTCGCAGCTGGCTGGTCCGAACGAGAACACGCCGCTCGGTTTCATCGCCGCATTCCTGCCTTCGCCGACATCCGACACCTCGTATTCGGCCAGCAGGCGAAGCCGCGAGCGGGGCAGATAGGCGCGGCCCGGATCGCCGATCAGCACGGCGATGCCGGCCCCAAGGCAGCGGTCGAGGAAAGGAAGGACCCGGCCGGCAAGATCATGGGCGTAAAACAGGTCGCCGACCACCACGATGTCCACCGGTGGCGGCGGACCGCTGGTGATGTCCTCGCCGATCGTCGCGATCACAACGCCGTTCGCAGTCGCATTGAGGCCGAGCGCAACCACACCATTGCGATCGATCTCGGCCGCGACGACCGCGCTTGCCCCGGCTGTTGCCGCTGCGATGCCGACGAGACCCGAACCGGCGCCGAAGTCGAGCACGCGACGGCCGGCCACGGTCTCCGGCCGGTCGAGTATGTAGCGGGCGAGCACCGCGCCGCCGGCCCAGACATAGGCCCAGTACGGTGGCTCCGGTTCAGGGCCGTCTTCTTCGGTCGCGTGTTGGTTCCACTCGACAAGCCGCCTGAGCCCGCTTCCCGGATGGGCGGTGTAAAGCCGAATTTCGGGAATCGCAGGCACTGCCGCGATCCGCATGTTCGCCCGGATGAACTCTGCCGGGTCCGGACGCGCACCTGTATCCATGGCGTGGGCGTCGGCGATGCAATGACTCAAGCTGCGCCTAGCCCCGCAACGCCCGGCGCAGGATCTTGCCGACCGGTGTCTTCGGCAGTTCGGTGCGGAACTCGATATATCTGGGGCGTTTGTAGCCGGTCAGGTTCTCGCGGCAATAAGCCGTCAGCATCTCGGCGGTCAGTGCCGGGTCCTTTTTGACGACGAACAGCTTCGGCACTTCACCCGAATGCTCGTCCGGCACGCCGATCGCCGCCACTTCGAGTACGCCCGGATGCTGCGCCACCACCTCCTCGAGTTCGTTCGGATAGACGTTGAAGCCGGAAACAAGGATCATGTCCTTCTTGCGGTCGACGATCTTGGTGTAGCCGCGCTCGTCCATGAAGCCCATGTCGCCCGACTTGAAGAAGCCATCCTCGGTCATCACCTTGGCGGTCTCGTCTGGCCGGTTCCAGTAGCCGGCCATCACCTGCGGTCCGCGGATGCAGATTTCGCCGACTTCGCCGAGCGGCAAATTGTTGCCGTCGTCGTCGCGGATGGCGATCTCGGTCGAGGGCAGCGGCAGGCCGATCGTGCCGGTGTAAACGCCGTCGCTGAACTTGTTGATGGTTGCCCCCGGCGAGGTCTCGGTGAGCCCGTAGGCTTCGCTGATCGGGCAGCCGGTCAGCGCCTTCCAGCGTTCGGCGATGGCCCTCTGCACCGGCATGCCGCCACCCAGCGTCAGGATCAGCGGCTTGAAATCGAGCTTGCGGAAATCCTCATTGTTGAGCAGCGCATTGAACAGCGTGTTGAGGCCCGGAAAGATGTGGATTGGGTATTTCTGCAGCTCCTTGACGAAGCCGGGAATGTCGCGCGGATTGGGGATGAGGACATTCTGTGCGCCTTGCTGCATGCCTACCAGCACGTTCGCCGTTAGCGCAAAAATGTGATAGAGCGGCAGCGCGCAGAGGAAGTTCATATGCGCCGGCTTCGGTTTGACGGTAAAGGCGTCTTCGGCCCATAACGCGTTCTGCGCGACGTTTGCCAAAATGTTGCTGTGCAAAAGCATCGCGCCCTTGGAGATGCCGGTCGTGCCGCCCGTGTATTGCAGGAAGGCGATGTCGTCGGCCGCGACCTTTGCGGGCCTGAAGGCCAGGCCGGAGCCGGCCTTCAACGCAGCGTTGAACTTGATATGGCCGGGCAGCGACCATGCCGGCACCATCTTCTTGACGCGGCGTACAACGAAATTGACGATCGTTCCCTTGAGCCCGCCGAGCATGTCGCCCATCGAGGCGACCACGACATGCTTGACCGCGGTCCTGGCGATCACCGCCTGCAGGGTGCAGGCGAAATTTTCGAGGATGACAATGGCTTGAGCGCCGGAATCCTTGAGCTGGTGCTCCAGCTCGCGCGGCGTGTAGAGCGGATTGATGTTGACCACGACATAGCCGGCGCGAAGCACTGCCATAATCGCCACCGGGTATTGCAGCACATTCGGCATCATCAGCGCGACGCGCGCGCCCTTCTGCAGCCCCGTTGATTGCAGATAGGCGCCGAAGGCGGCCGACTGCCGCTCGAGGTCGGCATAGGTGATCGATTTGCCCATGCAGACGAAGGCCGGCCGATTCGCAAACTGCTTGCACACTGCGACGAGAAAGTCGCCGATCGAGCTGGAGGGCAGGGCGCCGATCTCGGCCGGCACGATCTTTGGATAACTCTTGAGCCACGGTTTTTCCGGCAGGCCGGCGGTCAGCGACGTGATCGCCTTCGGTAATCTCTTGGCCGGACCTGCCGGCGGTCGTGGCGCTATCGGCACTGCCTTCGCCGCCGGCTTGGCGGCAGACTTTGCTGCCGGCGCCGTTTTGCCGGTTGCCGGTTTAGCAGCCGTTCCAGCCGTGGTCTTCGCCGCCGGCTTCGCGCTTGCCTTCGCGGTAGCCGTCGGCTTGGCGGCGGCCGTTTTTGACTTGACCGCTTTCGATGCTGCCTCGGCCTTTGCTTTCGCCGCGTTGGTTGTCTTTGCCGGTTTTGCCACCTGTCGCTCCCTCAATCGTTCTTATTGTTTCGGCATGCTTGCGCGCCGCCGCCCCTGACCAACAAAGGTATCCCACGCTTGCCGCCATGGCCGGAACCTGGGAAATCCAGCACACTGTCCATCTATCTATGTATTGCCACACGCGGCGGCCGTGCAAGCCTCGCCACTTGGAGTGCGGTAAGACTTGCTGTCAAACCTCTTGGCCGCGACCGGTTTTCGGACGCGCATCTCTTGAGCCGAACGGCTCGATTCCCCCCCAATTGGCGGCATTACCGATCAACAAAAAATTGAAGTCGCTAATAATGTCGTGATCTGCGGATTCGGCTCGTTTTTTCCACAATTTGTCGCGTGCCGGAATTTTTTTCTGCTTCCCGTGGGTTAGGCAAACAAGCAGTTCCAAAGCTAGAAAAACGGTGCTTATATGCGGCCTTCGCGAGCCTGACAGAGGGGCTTGGAAGAACATCAGGGAGTGCTCAATGAAAAAGAAACTGACTTTTGCAGCCGCGTTGCTGGCTGCAAGCGTCCTCGGCGGCATGGCCAATGCAAAACAACTGGTCTATTGCTCGGAGGCTTCGCCGGCCGGCTTCGACCCGTCGCCATGGAGCGGCGGCAACGACTTCGATGCCTCGTCGCGCACCATCTATTCGCGCCTGGTCGAGTTCGAGCATGGCAAGACCACCATCTCGCCCGGCCTGGCCGAGAGCTGGACGGTTTCCGACGACGGTCTCGAATACACCTTCAAGCTTCGCCCGGGTGTGAAATTCCAGACGACCGATTATTTCACGCCGACGCGCGACCTCAACGCCGACGACGTGATCTTTTCCTTCGAACGCCAGTGGAAGAAAGAAAGCCCGTGGTACAGCTATCTGGAAGGCACCGGCTGGGAATATTTCACCGGCATGGGCTTCCCCGATCTCCTGAAGGAAATCGTCAAGGTCGACGACCTGACGGTGAAATTCGTGCTGAACAAGCCTGAAGTCGCGTTCCTGCCGGACCTCGGCATGGATTTCGCCTCGATCGTCTCCAAGGAATATGCCGACCAGCTCGACAAGGCCGGCACCAGGCAGCAGTTCACCCAGAAGCCGGTCGGCACTGGTCCGTTCCAGTTCGTCGACTATCAGGTCGATGCGGTCGTGCGCTATGCGGCGTGGGACGGCTACTATGGCGGCCGCCAGAAGATCGATGATCTGATCTTCGCCATCACGCCCGATCCGGCCGTGCGCGCGCAGAAGCTGAAGGCAGGCGAGTGCGATATCATGTCATACCCGGCGCCGGCCGACATTGCCGGGCTGCAGGGTGACGCGAACCTCAAGGTCGACGAGCAGGAAGGCCTGAACATAGGCTATCTCGCCTACAACACGACGCAGCCGCCTTTCGACAAGGTCGAGGTCCGCAAGGCCCTCAACATGGCGGTCAACAAGAAGGCGATTATCGACGCCGTCTATCAGGGCGCCGGCAAGGTTGCCGTCAATCCGATTCCGCCGACCATGTGGTCCTACAACAAGGACATCAAGGACGATCCCTATGATCCCGAGGCGGCCAAGAAGATGCTGGCCGATGCAGGCGTCAAGGATCTGTCGATGAAGATCTGGGCAATGCCGGTCAGCCGACCCTACAACCCGAACGCCCAGCGCGTGGCCGAGTTGATCCAGGCCGACTACGCTGCCGTCGGCGTCAAGGCGGAGATCGTCAGCTACGAATGGACCGAATACCGCCAACGCGGCAAGGCCAAGGATCGTGACGGCGCCTTTGAACTGGGCTGGACCGGTGACAATGGCGACCCGGACAATTTCCTGTTCCTGCTCGGTTGCGATGCTATCGGCCAGTCCAACTATGCGATCTGGTGCAACAAGGAGTTCGACGATCTGCTGAAGAAGGGCAAGGCGACGACCGACGTCGCCGAGCGCACCAAGATCTACGAGGAAGCTCAGGTGGTGTTCAAGCGTGAGGCTCCGTGGCTGACCATCGCCCACTCCAAGGTCTTCATGCCGATGAACAAGAAGGTGTCGGGCTTCGTTATGGACCCGCTCGGCATTCATCGGTTTGACGGCGTCGACGTCACCGAATAAGTCCTGAGAAATTGAACGGCGGCGCTGGACTTCCCGCGCCGCCGTTCTATGAAGCAAGATGCTCCGTTATCTCCTCCACAAGCTCGCTTTGATCATCCCGACCGTGTTCGGCATATCGCTGGCGGCGTTCGCCTTCGTCCGGCTTCTGCCTGGCGATCCCATCCTGGCCCTGGCCGGCGAGCGTGGCGTCAGCCCCGAACGCTACGCCCAGCTCATCGAGCAGTTTGGCTACAACCGGCCCTATGTCATCCAGTACCTGGAATATATCGGCAGGGTCCTCACAGGCGATTTCGGCATATCCATTGCCACCAAGCGGCCGGTGCTCGGCGAATTCCAGGCGCTGTTTCCAGCCACGCTGGAACTGGCGACGGTGGCGTTGATCATCGCCGTCCTGCTTGGCATCCCCGCCGGTATCTTCGCTGCGGTCAAGCGCGGCTCATGGTTCGACCAGGCGACGATGGGTGTCGCCCTGACCGGCTATTCGATGCCGATCTTCTGGTGGGGGTTGCTGCTCATTATCTTCTTCTCCGGCTATCTCGGCTGGACGCCGGTTTCCGGCCGCATCGGCCTGCAGTATTTCTTCAGGCCGACGACCGGGTTCATGCTCATCGACAGCCTGATCTCCGGCAGGAGCGGCGCTTTTAAATCTGCCGTCAGCCATTTGATCCTGCCGTCGATCGTGCTGGCGACGATCCCGCTCGCCGTCATAGCGCGCCAGACGCGCTCGGCGATGCTCGAGGTGCTGGGCGAGGACTATGTCCGCACCGCGCGCGCCAAGGGCCTGGCGCCGCGCCGCGTCATCGGTCTGCACGCTTTTCGCAACGCGCTGATCCCGGTGGTCACCACCATTGGCCTGCAGGTCGGCACATTGATGGCGGGCGCCATTCTGACCGAGACCATTTTTTCCTGGCCAGGCATCGGCAAATGGATGATCGACGCCATCGGCAAGCGCGACTATGTCGTCGTGCAGAGCGGATTGCTGATCATCGCGCTGATCGTCATGGCGGTGAACCTGATCGTCGACGTGCTCTACGCCGTCATCAACCCGCGCATCCGGGTGCAGTGAGATGACCGACGAATCCGCCGCCGAAGCTACCGCCGCCTCCATCCCGACAGGCGGCAGGCAACGGGCTTTCGCCGAGTTCTGGCATTACTTCTCGATGAACACCGGGGCCGTCATCGGCCTTGTCGTGTTTTCGGCGCTGGTGCTGGTGGCGATCTTTGCGCCGTTCGTCGCCCCGCATTCGCCCGACGAGCAGTTTCGCGATGCACTGCTGGCGCCTCCTGCCTGGCAGGAAGGCGGCAAATCGATGTTCCTGCTCGGCACCGATGCGGTCGGCCGTGACATGCTTTCGCGGCTGATCTTCGGGGCGCGTTTTTCGCTGTTCATAGGCCTGGTGGTCGTCGTCTTCTCACTCACCAGCGGCATCGTGCTTGGCGTGCTCGCCGGCTATTTCCGCGGCTGGGTCGACACGCTGATCATGCGCATCATGGATATCATCCTGGCCTTCCCGTCGCTGCTTCTGGCGCTGGTGCTGGTGGCGATCCTCGGCCCAGGCCTGTTCAACGCCATGCTGGCGATCGCGCTGGTGCTGCAGCCGCATTTCGCGCGCCTCACCCGCGCCGCCGTGATGGCAGAAAAGAACCGCGAATATGTGATCTCCGCCAAGGTGGCTGGTGCCGGTCATCTTCGCTTGATGGTGAGGACGATCCTGCCGAACTGCCTGGCACCGCTGATCGTGCAGGCCACGTTGTCCTTCTCCAACGCTATTCTCGAGGCTGCGGCGCTCGGCTTCCTCGGTGTCGGTGCGCAGCCGCCGACGCCGGAATGGGGCACGATGCTGGCCTCGGCGCGCGAGTTCATCCTGCGCGCGCCTTGGGTGGTGACCTTCCCCGGCCTTGCCATCCTGATCACTGTGCTTGCCATCAATCTGATCGGCGATGGCTTGCGCGATGCCTTCGATCCCAAGCTGAAGAGGTCATAATCCAATGCCTCTTCTCGAGATCAAGAACCTGACCGTTTCGTTCGACACCGCCGCCGGACCATTCATGGCGGTACAAGGCATCGACCTGTCGGTCGAACCGCGCGAGGTGCTGGCGATCGTCGGCGAATCCGGTTCGGGAAAATCGGTGGCGATGCTGGCGGTGATGGGGCTTTTGCCCAACACCGCGACAGTGAGGGCCGACAGCATGGCCTTCGACGGCATCGACCTGCTTAAGCTCGGCCCATCCGAGCGGCGCAAGATCGTCGGCAAGGACATTTCGATGATCTTCCAGGAGCCGGTCGCCAGCCTCAACCCGTGCTTTACCGTCGGCTTCCAGATTGAGGAGGTGCTGCGCTTCCACATGGGTATGGACCGCGCCCAGCGCCGGGCGCGCGCCATTGAACTGATGAAGCTCGTCGGCATCGCCGACCCCGAGGAACGGCTGGGCTCCTTCCCGCACCAGATGTCGGGTGGTCAGTGCCAGCGCGTCATGATCGCCATCGCCATCGCCTGCAATCCGAAGCTTTTGATCGCCGACGAGCCAACCACAGCGCTCGACGTCACCATCCAGAAGCAGATCCTCGATCTGCTGGTCGGCCTGCAGGCCAAATATGGCATGGGTCTGATCATGATCACCCACAATATGGGGGTGGTTGCCGAGACCGCCGACCGTGTCATCGTCCAGTACAAGGGCCGCAAGATGGAAGAGGCCGACGTGCTGTCGCTGTTCGAGTCCCCCAAGAGCAACTACACGCGCGCGCTCCTGTCGGCGCTGCCGGAAAACGCCGTCGGCGACCGGTTGCCTACTGTTTCCGACATGCTGTTCGAGCCGGCCCCATCTGTAGTCGCAGCGCGGTCCGCAGGAGGAACCGCCTCATGAGCGTGACGGTAGTCGAAGGCAAGAACATCGTGCGCGACTATCATGTCGGCGGCGGGCTTTTCCGCCCTTCCCGTACGGTTCATGCGGTCAAGGGTGTTTCGTTCAGCGTCAACAAGGGCAAGACGCTGGCCATCGTCGGCGAGAGCGGCTGCGGCAAGTCAACACTTGCCCGCATCATCACCCTGATCGATCCGGCGACCTCCGGCGAGCTTTTCATCGACGGCAAGAAGGTGGACATCGCAAGGGACGGCCTGTCGAAGGAAATGCGCCGCAAGGTGCAGATCGTCTTCCAGAACCCCTATGGTTCGCTCAATCCACGCCAGAAGATCGGCGACGTGCTTGGCGAGCCGCTGCTCATCAACACCGACAGCACGGCCGACGAGCGGCGCGATCTTGCCATGAAGATGCTGAAGAAGGTCGGTCTCGGCCCCGAGCACTATAATCGCTACCCGCATATGTTTTCGGGCGGCCAGCGCCAGCGGATCGCCATCGCCCGCGCGCTGATGCTCAACCCCAGCCTTCTGGTGCTGGACGAGCCGGTCTCGGCGCTTGACCTGTCGGTGCAGGCGCAGGTGCTGAACCTGCTTGCCGACCTGCAGGACGAGTTTCAGCTGACCTATGTTTTCATCAGCCACGACCTGTCGGTGGTGCGCTACATCGCCGACGACGTGATGGTGATGTATTTCGGCGAAGCGGTCGAATACGGCTCGCGCGACGAGGTCTTCGCCGACCCCAAGCACAGTTACACCAGGACGCTGTTTGCGGCGACGCCGCGTGCCGACGTCGCCAGCATCAAGGCCAGGTTGGCGAAGAAGAAGGCCGCCTGATCCGGCGAGGTTTGCCGGCTGGCTACCGCTTCTCGATACCCGGAATGCCGGAGGTCTGCTCGACGAGAAAGTCGACCAGTAGCCGCACCCGGGCAATGCCCGCACGCTCCGGAACGATCAGCATGCTCAGCGGGACGGGAGGCGGAAAATAGCCCGGCATGACCACCTCCAGCCGGCCGGCCGCCAGGAGATCGTCGACAAGCCAGTGGTGGGCGGGTGCGATACCGCGTCCGGCGACAAGGGCTTCCCGCGCGGCAAGCCCATGGTCCACACGAAATCGCCCGCCAAAGGGCACCGCAAAAGTCTCGCCGCCCGGCCCCTGCAGGACGAGCATGTCGCTTCCCGCGATGTTCGACATCCGGATGCCTTCATGGCCAGGCAGATCCTGCGGGACAGCCGGTCTGCCGCGCGCCGCCAGATAGGCCGGCGCCGCCACCAGCAGACGTCGGGACTGGCCGAGCGCCCGCAGTTTCATCGAGCTGTCGGTGAGCGGACCGAGACGAAGCGCGATGTCGACGCCCTCCCGCACAAGGTCGATGCGCTCGTCGGTTAGGCTGAGATCGATGCCGATGTCGGGATAGCTGTCTTGAAAGCCGAAGATCAGCCGGCTGACATGCAAGACCCCGAGCGCCGCCGTGCAGGATATCCGGATCGTGCCGGCCGACGCGCCGCGCGTGCCCCGCGCCTCATCGCCGGCCTGCTCAACGAGGCGCAGGATCTGGACGCTGTCGGCATAGTAACGGCTGCCTTCATCGGTCATCGTGACACGCCGGGTGGTCCTGCTGAGCAAGGGCACGCCGACGGCCTCCTCGAGTTCCCGCAAATGCCGTGTGATCGTCGACTGTCCAACTCCGAGCTCGCGCGCCACCGCCGAGAGGCTGCCGCGCTCGGCGACGCGAACGAAGGTGCGCATGCGCTCGAGAGTGACGTCCGATCTATCCATTATTCGGCATTATCTTATACATTTCCTACATATAGCGGATCAGCCAACGGCTGGCTACCTTTGGTGTCTATCGCCCTTCTTCGGAGTAGACCCATGAAAGTCCTGCTTGTTTTTGCTCATCCTGAACCGCGTTCGCTCAACGGCGCGTTGCGTGACGTCGCCATCAGGGAACTCGAGGCCCAGGGCCACGAGGTGCGGGTGTCTGACCTCTATGCCGATGGCTGGAAATCCGAGGTAGACCGTGCCGACTTTCCGTCGTGGCCGCCCGAAGCACGTTTCCTGCCGGCCGGCGCCTCCAAAAAGGCTTTCGCGACGAACACTCTGACCGATGACGTCAATGCCGAGATCGACAAGCTGCTATGGGCCGACACCCTGATCCTCCAGTTCCCGCTGTGGTGGTACGCCATGCCGGCGATCCTCAAGGGCTGGGTCGACCGGGTGTACGCCTACGGCTTCGCCTATGGCGTTGGCGAGCACAGCGACAAGCGGTGGGGCGACCGCTTTGGTGAGGGAACGCTCGCCGGCAAGCGCGCAATGCTGATCGTGACCACCGGCGGCTGGGAGGAGCATTATTCCGCCCGCGGCGTCAACGGCCCGATCGACGATCTGCTGTTCCCGATCAATCACGGGATTCTCTACTATCCGGGCTACGACGTGCTTCCGCCGTTCGTGGTCTACAGGGTGGACCGTTTCGGGGAGGCCGATTTCGAGCCTGTCGCGGAGCGACTGCGCGAGAGGATGCGGACGCTCGAGACAATCCGGCCCATTCCTTATCGGCAGCAGAATGGCGGCGATTACTTGATCCCAAGCATGCAATTGCGCCCTGGCCTGGAGAACCCGGGTGCGACCGCCTTCGCGCTCCACGAGAATCGCGCCGGCGCCGCCGGTCAGCCCGATCAGGACAGCCGGGCGATGATGGTGCGGAGCGCCTCGCCGAAGCGCCGGACTTCCTCGATCGTATTGTAATGCACCAGCGAGGCGCGCACCGCGCCGCTGTCCATGCTGAGATTGAGCCGCTTCATCAGGCGCGGCGCGTACATGTGGCCGTCGCGGATGCCGATCTGCATCTCGGCCATCTCCTCGACGATCCTCTGCGGCGACAGCGTGCCGATGTTGAAGCAGAAGGTCGGCACGCGCTCGCCGAGGCGTGCCTCTTCGGTCACGCCGTAGATCGTAGCGCCGCAATCTTTGAGCACCGCCAGCATTTCGCGCGCCAGCACCTGCTCGTAGTCGCGGATGGCATTCATGCCGGCGACGATGTTGTCGCGGCGCGACCGGTTATTGGCTGGAGCAAAATTGCGGCCGATCGATTCGAGGTAGCGCACCGCGGCATCCATGCCGGAGACGTTCTCGTAAATGAAGGTACCGGCCTCGATCTTGTAAGGCGGCTCGTCGGGGATGAAATCCTCGCGGAAGGTCGGCAAGCGCTTCAACGTTTCGAAGCGGCCCCACAGGAAGCCCATATGCGGCGAGAAATTCTTATAGCCGGAGCAGACCAGATAGTCGCAATCCCAAGCCTGCACATCGATCAACCCGTGCGGTCCGTAATGCACGCAGTCGAGGAACAATTCAGCGCCTGCCGCATGCGCAATCCCAGCCACGGAGGCAACGTCGACAATCGAGCCGATCGAATGCGCCGTCACCGTGCAGGCCACGAGCCGGGTGCGCTCGGAGACCAGCGGGCGCAAATCGTCGACATGCAGATTACCGTCCTCGCGCATCCGCCACCATTTGAACTTGGCGCCGGCCGGCGCCAGCGCCAGCCACGTCGCGATATTGGCGTCGTGGTCCATGTCGGTGATGACGATCTCATCACGCTCCTCGTTTGGTCGCTCGGAAAGCATCTGGCCGATGCCGAGGCTGACCAGGCGGATGAACGAAGTGGCGTTCATGCCGAAACAGATTTCCGCCGGGTTGGTGGCGTTGATCAGCAAGGCCACGCTTTCGCGTGCGCCGGCGACGGCTTGGTCGACGGTGACGCTGCGGCCATAGCGGCCGCCGCGCTGCACATTATGCGCGACCAAATGGTTGGTGACCGCATCGAGTACGCTTTGCGGGATCTGCGCGCCGGCGGCATTGTCCATGAAGACGAAGTCCCCGGCTTGCTGCAAGGCGGGAAACATGGCGCGGATCGTCTCGACCGGGAAAGCTGCGGCATCGCCGGTTTTCGAAATCTGATGCTGGTTCAAGGTCGTCTCCTGCGAAGTGCGCTGACAGATTCAGCGGGTCTTTTCGGTTTGGAAGCGGCGTTCAAGGAGGCTGACGAGACGGACCATCGGCCAGAGAAAGATGAGATAGACCAGCGCCGCGCCGATCAGCGGTGAGGGGTTGGCATAGAGCGACTGCGCGTTGGTCGCTTCCTTCAGCAGTTCGGGCAGCGCCACGGTGGATGCGAGCGAAGTATCCTTGAACATCGAAACGCAATTGCTGGTCATTGGCGGAATGACCACGCGGATCGCCTGCGGCAGCACTACCTTGCGCAAGGTCAGCAAGAACGGCAGTCCGAGCGCCTGCGCCGCCTCGAACTGGCCGCGCGGAATGCTCTCTATGCCGGAGCGGAACACCTCGGCCGAATAGGCCGCCATGATGATGGCGAACGCCATCACCGCGGAAGTCCACGATGACAGGCGAATACCGAGGAACGGCAGCGCATAGTAGATCAGGATCAGCGCGACCAGCACCGGCATCGCCCGGAAAATGTCGATGTAGCCGACAGCCAGCAGCCGAAGCGGCTTTGGCGCATAGAGCCGCACCAGGCTGATCGCGAGGCCGACGGGAATACCGATGCCGATGCTCATGATTCCAAGCAGCAGCGTGTTCAGGAAACCGCGCAGCAGCGCCGGCAGGCTGGAGACCATGACGTCGGCGTTGAAGAAGGTGTCCAGCAGCGACATCGCAGCATTTCCGAAACGTTTGGCGTCCCGCGACGCTCGAGCCCGAGCCCGAAATCCGAAATCGTGCCGGCACGAAAGCCGGCACGACATTTAAGCGCGAACTGACGTTCAGGCCTTCGGCATAGGTATTTCCTTGACGGTCGAGGAATCGGCCGGTGCATCGCTGCCGAACCACTTCTTGTGGATCGCGGCCAGCGTGCCGTCCTTCTTCATCGCGGTCAGCGCGTCGTTCAGCTTGCCGAGCAGCGGGTGGTCCTTGGTCATCATCAGGCCGTACTGCTCGCCGGTCTTGATGCGCTCTTTTACGGCGAGATCCTTCATCCTGGTGAAAGAATATTCCAGGCCCGGAATATCGCTGACCGCCGCATCGACGCGGCCGGAGCTGAGATCGAGCAGCAGATTCTGCTGGGTGTCGTAGCCTTTGACGTCACTGAACCCGTCCGCTTCCTGATGGGCCTTGACCCAGGCTTCGCCGGTCGAGCCGGACAGCACGCCGACGATCTTACCCTTGAGGTCGGCCTCGGCTTTGATTGGGCTGTCGGCCTTCGCGGCGATGCCCATGTCGGAATCGTAGTAGGGCTGCGTGAACGACTGCGACTTCAGCCGCTCCGGCGTGATGGTGATCGACGAGATGGCGACGTCGATGCGCTTCGAGGTGGTGGCGGCGAACAGCGCCTGGAAGCCGAGATCGGCGATATCAGTGGTCATGCCGATACGCTTTGCCGCCTCATTGATGATGTCGACTTCGAAACCCTCGAACGTGCCGCTCTCGTTCTTGTATTCAAAAGGCGGATTGGTCGGATAGGCGCCGACATTCAGCGTGCCTTCGGCATAGGCCGGGCCGCCGGCGATGCCGATTGCGGCAGCAAGAAGCAGCAGGTTGCGACGGGTGAAGTTCATTTTCGTTCCCTCTGGTTGTGATCGGACGGGTTTGGCCCCGCACGGCTTTGATACGCCAAGTGACCGGACTGCCGGAAAGCCCTCCCGGCACGGCAGTCGTAAGATCGGATGCTATCCAAAGTACCGCGCTTTTCAAGGCGAAAGTTTTAAGCTTAAAAAATTGCCGCGTGTTGCCGTCACTCCGGAATAACCGCCGTGGCCTGGATCTCAACCTTGGCGCGATCCTCGACAAGCGCCATCACCTGCATAGCGGCCATCGCCGGAAAATGCCGGCCGATCACCTCGCGATAGACCTCGCCGATCCCCTTGAGATTGGCCAGATATTCCGCCTTGTCGGTAAAGTACCAGGTCATCGAGGTGATATGCTCCGGCGTGGCGCCGGCCTCGGCGAGCACGGCGACAATATTGGCCAGCGTCTGCCGCACCTGGCCGACAAGATCATCGGTCTCGAAGCGGCCCTGTCCGTTCCAGCCGACCTGCCCGCCGACGAAGACAAGCTGTCCACGCGCGGCGACGCCATTGGCGTAGCCGACGGGTTTCGCCCAGCCTTCCGGCTGCAGGATGGTGTGCATGTCAAAACCTCCCAATGCTCAAATCCGGTCGCTTAAAACTCAAAGACAATCAATTCTTCCACACAACTCCGGTCTCAGGCCGCCCCCATCACCTGCCGTGCAATCACCACCTTCTGCACGTCGGACGCTCCCTCGTAGATGCGCAGCGCCCGGATCTCACGATACAGGCTTTCGACGATATGGCCCTTGCGGACGCCGTCGCCGCCATGCAGTTGCACAGCCTTGTCGATCACCTCTTGCGCTTTGTCGGTAGCGAACAGCTTGGCCATGGCGGCTTCGCGGGTAACCCGAGCCGCGCCCATGTCCTTGGTCCAGGCGGCACGATAGACCAGCAACGCGGCGGCATCGACATCCAGCGCCATGTCGGCGATGTGGCCCTGCACCATCTGCAGCTCCGCCATCGGCGCACCGAACAGCCTGCGCTCGGCCACTCTTGCGATGCTTTCGTCCAGCGCGCGCCGGGCAAAGCCGAGTGCCGCTGCGCCGACAGTCGAACGGAACACGTCGAGCACGGACATGGCGATGCGAAAACCGTCACCGGGTTTGCCGATCAGCGCCGAGGCTGGAATGCGTGCATTGTCGAAGGACAGCCGGGCGAGCGGGTGCGGCGCAATCACCTCCAGCCGCTCGGCAACGATCAGCCCTTCGGTTTCGGAAGGCACGACAAAGGCGGAAAGCCCCTTGGCGCCGGGCGCCTCGCCGGTACGGGCAAAGACAACATAAAAGTCAGCGATACCGCCGTTGGAGATCCAGGTCTTTTCGCCGGATAGGAGATAGCTGTCGCCGTCGCGCGTGGCCGTCATTTCCATATTGGCGACGTCCGATCCCGAGCGCGGCTCCGAAAGCGCGAAAGCCGAAATTGCCTTGCCGGCCCGTGTCTTAGCCAGCCAATGCTGCTGCTCGAGCGAGCCGAACAGGCTGAGCGCACCAGTGCCGAGCCCTTGCATGGCGAAGGCGAAATCGGCCAGCCCGTCATGCCGGGCCAGCGTCTCGCGCGTGAGGCAGAGCGTACGCACGTCGAGCGGTGAGGGGTTGTCGGTGTCGAGCGCGGTTGGTTTCAGCCAGCCGTCCCGGCCGAGCTTCGCCACCAGCTCACGGCAGGCGGCATCAACGTCGTGGTGATCGACCGGCAGGTTCTTCGCGCACCACACCTCCAGCTTTTCAGCAAGCGCGCTGTGGCGATCCTCGAAGAAGGGCCAAGAAAGGAAGGAACGGTCAGGCATGGATGCCTCCGCCGTGTTTAAGGCGTTGCGCTCTACGGCGCCCCCCTCTGTCCTGCCGGACATCTCCCCCACGAGGGGGGAGATTGGCTGTCGCGGGCGCTTTCGCCAATTTCCAGCGTTGCAAGAAGAGGCGAGGCAATGGAACTGCCAATCTCCCCCCTCGTGGGGGAGATGTCCGGCAGGACAGAGGGGGGCGCCGTCCCGCCAGCGTATCCATTGAAACAACCATCCTAGTTCCCCTCGAACACCGGTTTTTCCTTGGCGACGAAAGCCGTGTACGCCCGCTCGAAATCGCGGGTCTGCATGCAGATCGCCTGCGCCTGCGCTTCCGCTTCGATAGCCTGGTCAAGCCCCATCGACCATTCCTGATTCAGCTGCGTCTTGGTCATGCCATGGGCGAAGGTCGGGCCGGAAACGATGCGCGCGGCCATGTCGAGCGCGTCGGCCTCGAGCTTTGCGGCATCGACCAGCCGGTTGTAGAAGCCCCAGCGCTCGCCTTCCTCGGCGCTCATCGTGCGGCCGGTATAGAGCAGCTCGGCGGCGCGGCCCTGGCCAATGATGCGCGGCAGGATCGCGCAGGCGCCCATGTCGCAGCCGGCAAGGCCGACGCGGGTGAACAGGAAAGCCGTTTTGGCCTGTGGCGTGGCGATGCGGATATCGGAGACCATGGCGATGATCGCGCCGGCGCCGACCGCCACGCCGTCGACCGCCGCAATAATCGGCTTGCCGCAATTCAGCATCGCCTTGACGAAATCGCCGGTCATGCGGGTGAAGGCGAGCAGCGCCTTCATGTCCATCTTGACCAGTGGACCGATGATGTCGTGGACATCGCCGCCCGAGCAGAAATTGCCGCCATTGGGCAGGAACACCACCGCATCGACGTCGTCGGCATAGACGAGATCGCGAAAAGCGTCGCGCAATTCGGCATAGCTGTCGAACGTCAACGGGTTCTTGCGTTCGGGCCGGTCGAGCCGGATCTTTGCGATCTTGCCTTCGACCTGCCAGAGGAAATGCTTCGGCTTGCGGCCCGCCATCTTCGTCATTCCCGTCCCTCCCAATTGCTGCGGAAGGAGGTCAGCATGCCGGTCAACCGGCGCGCCTCGTTCTCGCTCACATTGCCCAGCAACTCGCCGACCCATTTTTCATGCGCGGCGGCGATCACGGCGAACGTCTTCGACCCTTCTTCGGTCAGCCGCACCATCGAAGTGCGGCGGTCGCCATTGCGTCGGGCCCGCATCACCAACCCTTCCGAGACCAGGCGGTCGATGATGCCGGTGACATTGCCGTTGGACACCAGCAGGAAGCGCGACAGGTCGCTCATCAGCATGCCTTCCGGCGCCCTGTAGAGCGCGGCCATCACGTCGAAGCGTGGCAGCGTCGTGTTGAACTCTTGCCGCAGGCGTTCGCGCAGCTCGGCCTCGATGGTGCGCGAGGCGCGCAGCAGGCGTATCCACAGCCGCAGGCGGTCCTTGCCGGGTCCGGACGGGGCGGGCAGGGGACCGGCTACCATGTCTCACCTCCGGAGATCGAAATCGTCTGCCCGGTAATCGACCGGGCGGCGTCGCCACACAGATAAAGTACGGCGGCCGCAATTTCTTCCGGCTGGATGAAGCGGCCTTGCGGGTTGCTCGCGGCAAGGCTTGTCCGTGCCTGCTCCGACGAGCGGCCGGTCGTTTCGACGATACGCTGGACGGCGCTCTCCAGCATCTCGGTTTCGACAAACCCTGGGCACACGGCATTCACTGTTATGCCGGACTTGGCGGTCTCGACGGCGAGTGCCCGCATCAGGCCGACGACGCCATGCTTGGCGGCAACATAAGCTGCGACATAGGGATAGCCTTTCAGTCCGGCGGTGGAAGCGACGAAGATGATACGGCCAGTCTTGCGCACTGCCATGCCGGCCAATGCCGGCTTCACGGTCAGGAACGCACCGGTCAAGTTGACGTCGAGCGTGCGCTGCCAGTCTGCCAGCGAGGTCCGTTGCGCCGGGGCGCTGCCGGACATGCCGGCATTGGCAACGACGATGTCGAACGGTCCGCGTGCCGCTTCCGCGGCCTCGTAGAGCGACGCCATCGATGCCTCGTCGGTGACGTCGGCGGCATTGGCGAAGATGCGCTTGTTCTCGGCGGCGACCTCGGCAAGCGGCTCCACGCGCCGGCCGCAGATGGTCACGTCGATGCCGGCGCCGGCCAGCGCCAGCGCGATTGCGCGGCCGACGCCGGAGCCGCCGCCGGTGACCAGCGCATGCCGCCCGGAAATCGTCGCGGCGGCACTCATACTTTCAACCGCGCTGCCGCTTCGCGTTCGGCCAGCCGGTAGAGCTGGTCGCGGCCGGGCAGATAGGGATCCGGCCATTTGACGCCGCGATCGCCAAGCGTGACGGCCGCATGCAGCGTCCAGTAGGGATCGGCAAGATGCGGCCTAGCCAGTGCGACGAGATCGGCACGGCCCGCCATCAGGATCGAGTTGACGTGGTCCGGCTCATAGATATTGCCGACCGCCATCGTCGCCATGCCGACCTCGTTGCGGATGCGGTCGGAAAACGGCGTCTGGAACATGCGGCCATAGACCGGTCTTGCCACGGCCGAAGTCTGGCCGGCAGATACGTCGCAGATATCTACGCCGGCCTCATGCAGCAGCCGCGCGATCTCTACGGCATCGGCCGGCGTCACGCCCTCGATGCCCAGCCAGTCATTGGCGGAGATGCGCATCGAGATCGGCTTCTCGGCCGGCCACGCGGCGCGCACCGCGTGAAAGATTTCCAAGGGATAGCGCATGAGGTTTTCCAGCGAGCCGCCATAGGCATCGGTGCGCCGGTTGGTCAGGGGCGTGATGAAGGAGGACAGGAGATAGCCGTGCGCGGCGTGGATTTCGAGCATGTCGAAGCCGCAGCGCGCCGCCATCTCGGCCGAGCCGACAAACTGGTCGCGCACCATATCCATGTCGGCGCGGTTCATCGCCCTCGGCACCTGGTTTTCCGGCGACCACGGCACGGAAGACGCTGCCATAACCGGCCAATTGCCTGAGGGCAGCGGCACGTCGGTTCCTTGCCAGCCGAGCATGGTCGACCCCTTGGCACCGGAATGGCCGATCTGGGCGCAGATCTTGGCCTCGGTTTCGCCATGGACGAACTCGACCAGCCGCTTCCAGGCGACCTCATGCTCGGGCGCATAGAAACCGGGGCAGCCAGGCGTGATGCGGCCCTCCGGGCTGACGCAGGTCATCTCGATGTAGAGGAGGCCGGCGCCGCCCTTGGCCCGTTCGGCATAATGGGCGAAATGCCAGTCGGTCGGACAGCCGTCGACCGCCTTGTACTGTGCCATCGGCGAGACGACGACACGGTTCTGCAGCGCCATGTCGCGCAGCCGGAACGGCGCAAACATTGGCGCGCGACGCAGATTATTGCCCCCGGCGCCGGCCTGGCGCTGGAACCATTCCTCGGCGCCGGCCAGCCACTCGGCATCGCGCAGCCGCAAATTCTCGTGACTGATGCGCTGCGAGCGTGTCAAAAGCGAATAGTTGAACTGCACCGGATCGAGGCCGAGATAGCGCTCGACCTCCTCAAACCATTCGAGCGAATTGCGCGCCGCCGACTGCAGCTTCAGCACTTCGGTGCGCCGCGCATCCTCATATTTGTTAAAGGCGGCCTCGAGGTCCGGTTCGGACTCGACATAGTCGGCCAGCGCCACCGCGCTTTCCAGCGCCAGCTTGGTGCCGGAACCGATCGAGAAATGCGCGCTCGCCGCCGCGTCGCCCATCAGCGCCAGGTTCTTGTAGGACCAGCGTTCGCACAAGACCCGTGGGAAATTGATCCACGCCGAGCCGCGGATATGATTGGCGTTGGTCATCAGCGCGTGGCCGCCGAGATGGCGGGCAAAGATGCGCTCGCAGACGGCAATCGATTCCTGCTGCGACATCGCGCCGAAGCCGAAGCGCTGCCAGGTCTGCTCGCTGCATTCGACGATGAAGGTCGCGGTATCGCTATCGAACTGGTAGGCATGCGCCCACACCCAGCCATGCTCGGTTTTCTCGAAGATGAAGGTGAAGGCGTCGTCGAATTTCTGGTGGGTGCCGAGCCAGACGAACTTGCATTTGCGGACATCGATATCGGGCTTGAACACGTCGACGAAGGTGCCCCGCGCTTTCGAGTTCAGCCCGTCGGCGGCGACGACCAGGTCGTGCGTCTCCATATACGGATTGGGATCGGCGATGTCGGTTTCGAAGACCAGCTTGACGCCGAGTTCGCGCGCCCGCCGCTGCAGCAGCGTGAGCAGCCGTTTGCGGCCGATGCCGCAAAAGCCGTGGCCGGTCGAGACCGTGCGCACGCCGTCATGGATGACGGCAATGTCGTCCCAATAGGCGAAGTGCTTGCGGATCCAGACGGCGCTGACCGGGTCGTTCTTGGTCAGGTTCTCCAGCGTTTCGGCCGACAGCACGACGCCCCAGCCGAACGTATCATCGGCACGGTTGCGCTCGAACACCGTCACTTCATGCGAGGCATCCCTGAGCTTCAGCGAGATGGCAAAGTAGAGCCCGGCTGGTCCGCCGCCGAGAACCGCAACTTTCATCGTGCGATCTCCTCTTCGCTTCTGTCCGTCGAGTTTACGCCTGAGGCGGATTAATTCAAGCTTGAAGTTTCAGGATTGAAACAATCCGCCTCGGAAACCCAGCTTGCCGGCAGTCGGCTTGCGCAGGCCAGGGACTCCCGGGCTATTTTTCCGGGTTCTTCGGGCTCCACAGCACCGTCTCCGCATCTTTTTCATAGGCCATGCCATTGGGATAGCTGATCGCTTCCAACTGCAAGCCCCAAGGCGCCTGGAAGTAGAGGATGGTCTGGCCGGCTGCCGGGCCTTCGGTAACCGGCAGCGGCCCCATCCGCGTCTTGACGCTTTTGCCGTCAAGATAGGCTTTTGCGGCGGCGATGTCGTCGACATAGAAGGCGATATGGAAGCCGCCTATGTCGCTGTTGCGAGGCGTCAGGTCCTTCTGGTCCGGCGCGGTGTATTTGAACAGCTCGATGTTCGACCCGTGTCCGCAGCGGACCAGGGTGATCTCCTCGACCACCGCCTTGGGATCGACGCCCAGCAGATCCTGCATGAACGTGCCTTTGTCGTCGGCGAACGGGCCGAACGACATCGCCTTCTTGCAGCCAACCACTTCGGTGAAGAACTCGACTGCCTGCTGCATGTCGGGGACGGTGACCCCGGTGTGGTCGTGGCCACGCATGCCGGGTATCGAATCAGCCGAGGCTGCTCCCATCGAGCCGAGCAGAGCGGCCGCAAGCATCGTGTTTCTGATTGCGTATTTCATTCCAGTTCTCCTCCGTTTCGCGAGCTGACTTGTCGGCGCACGTCCGAGGCCCGCTCTTCGGCGTGCGAATAGGATTGTGTTTCATGCCCGCGCCTTTGCGGCGGGCAGCAACCAAGCGTCATCGATCTCGGGCAGCGGAATGGCGGCGAGGAGGTCGCGCGTATAAGCCTGCTGCGGGTGCTCGAACAAATCGTCCGTCGCGCTGGCTTCGACGATCGCGCCCTCGCGCATGACGATCACCTGCCGGCACAGTCGCCGGATCACCGACAGATCATGGCTGATGAAGGCAACGGTGAGGCCCATCTCCGCCGCGAGCTTTTCCAGCAGCGTCAGAATCTGTGCCTGCGTCGAGACGTCGAGGCCGGAGACGATCTCGTCGGCTAGCACGAATTTCGGCGACAGCGCCAGGGCGCGGGCGATGCCGACGCGCTGGCGCTGACCGCCCGACAGTTCGTGGCGGTAGCGACTGGCGAAGCTTTGCGGCAGGCCGACGCGCTGAAGTGCCTCCGCGACACGATCCCTGAGGCTGTCGCCAAGCCCGTTCTGCTTGAGCGGTGCTGCGATGATGCTGAAGATGGTGCGGCGCGGATTGAGCGACGACATCGGATCCTGGAAGATCATCTGCAGATTGCGGCGCAGCGGCCGCAGCTCCGCTTCCGGCAGATGGGTGATATCGCGGCCCTCGAAGCTGATGCTGCCGGCGCTCGGCTCCAGAAGCCGCACCAAGGCACGGCCAAGCGTCGATTTGCCGGAGCCGGATTCGCCGACGATGCCGGTCACCGAGCCCCTGGGCAGGTCGAAATCGAGGCCCTTCAGGATCTCGGCCAGCGGCGCCCGGCCGATCAGCGGCTTGCGCGTCATGTCGGGCAACGCGACCTTGAGCCCGCGCACGGAAAACAGCGGCTCAGCCATGCGGGCGCCTCCAGGCCTGGTCGGCCGTGGCGATCTCCGCGGCCAGTCCGGCCAGCACCGCCTCGTCCACCGGTTTCAGCGATGCAAGCGGATCGGTGTAGCGCGGCGTCGCCGCCATCAGCGCCCGTGTGTAAGGGTGCTGCGGGGCGGCGAAGAGGGCAGCCGTCTCGGCCTCCTCCACCACCTTGCCGGCATAGAGCACCGAGACTTTCTGGCTGATCTTGGCGACGACGCCGAGATCATGGGTGACGAACAGGATCGCCGTGCCGTGCTCGCGCTGCAACTGCGCGATCAGCCGCAAGATTTGCTTCTGTACGGTCACGTCGAGCGCCGTGGTCGGCTCGTCGGCGACGATCAGCCTTGGTTCGGCCGCAAACGCAGCGGCGATCAGCACGCGCTGGCGCATGCCGCCGGACAGTTCGTGCGGATAGCATTTGAGGACACGCTCGGGGTCGCGGATCTGCACCTCATCCAGCAATTGACGGATGCGTGCATCGGCCTTCTCACCGCTCCAGCGCAGGATGCGCACCAGCCGGTCGGTCATCTGCGGGCCGATGCGGCGCGACGGATTGAGCGCGGTCAAGGGATCCTGTGGGATCAGCGCCGTGCGCGCGCCGATCAGCGTGCGCCTTGCCTTGGGCAGAAGCTTGCCGAGGTCCTCGCCCTCGAGCAGCATATCGCCTTCGACGATGCGCACGCTGGGTGGCAGCACGCCGAGCACCGCCTTGCCGATCATCGTCTTGCCGGCGCCGCTCTCGCCGACTAGCGCCCGGACTTCTCCGGGCCCGACGGCGAGCGACACCGAGCGCAGCACGCGCTGGCCGTTGGGCAGAACGGCGCTAAGGTCGCGTATGTCGAGGCAAGATTTCGCCCGCGCGTTCATCGCAGCACCGGATCGAAACGTGCCCTGAGACCTTCGCCGAACTGGCTGAACGACAGCACCGTCAGGATCAGCGTGACCAGCGGGAACACCAGCACCCACCAGGCCTGATGGATCGACAAGCGGCCCTCTGCGATGATGCCGCCCCAGGTCGGATCGTCGGTCGAGATCGACAGATTGACGAAGGACAGGATCGCCTCTACGATGACGGCAATGCCCATCTCAAGCGACAGCAGTGCCACGATCGACGGCACCACATTGGGCAGCACCTCGCGCAGCATGATGCCGATGCGGCCATAGCCGGCGATGCGGGCGTTCTCGACATAGTCCATTCGCGACTGGCCCATCGCCTCGGCGCGGATCACCCGGCAGAAGCGCGTCCAGTCGATGACGGCGATCGCGATGATGACCGAGCTCAAGCCGGTACCGAGCACGGCAACCAGCAGGATGGCGAACAGCACCGGCGGGAACGCCATCCAGACATCGACGATGCGCGAGATGATGCGGTCGGCCCAGCCGCCGAAATAGCCTGATATCAGGCCGAGCATCGAGCCGACCAGGCAGGCGGCGATCGCGGCGGCGAAGGCGACGATGAAGGCGATGCGAGCGCCGAAGATCAGCCGTGACAACAGATCGCGGCCGAGGCTGTCGGTGCCCAGCCAGTAGCCGGGCTCGGCACCGGTCAGCCAGAACGGCGGCAGCCGCTCCAGCATCAGGTCTTGCGCCAGTGGGTCCTGCGGCGCGACCAGCGGCGCAAAAATCGCGGCCAGCAGCGCAATTAGCAGCCAGCCGCCGGCCAGCCACAGGCGTGCCCGCGAGCCATGTCTTGAAATGCGGGCCTCATCCATGGCGCAGCCTCGGATTGAGCAGCGCGTACATCATGTCGACGGCAAGGTTGATCAGCACGAACAGCAGCGCGAACACCAGTACGATGCCCTGGATCAACGGCAGGTCGCGGTTGATGACGGCATCGATCGCCATATTGCCGAGGCCTTCATAGGAAAACAGCCTCTCGACGATGACCGTGCCGCCGATCAGGAAGGTGAACTGGACGCCGACCAGCGTTAGCGTCGGCAATGCTGCGTTCTTCAGCGCCTCGCGCAGGATGACCTGCGTTTCCGAAAACCCCTTCACCCGCGCTAGCACGACATAGTCGAGGTCGAGCACTTCCTTGAGCGACTGTTTCAACAGCTGCGAGATGATGGCGGCCAGCGGCAGTGCCAGCGCGATCGCCGGCATCAGCATGTGCGCCAAAAGGTCCCTGGTCAGGTCGAAGCGCAGTCGCACAATGCTTTCGAACAGATAGAATTGCGTGGCGAAGGGCAGGTCGAGCTGCGGCGACACCCGGCCGGAAATGTCGAAGATAGGCACCAGCACGCCGAACAGCAGGATCAGCACCAGACCCCACAGGAAATCGGGAATCGAGAGCGCCGCACCGCTGGCAATGTCGATGCCGGCTTCGACCGCGGTGCCGCGCTCGCGCGCGCCGAGGATCGCCGTGGTGCCGCCGATCGCCACCGCCATCAGGAGCGCGACGATGGCGAGTTCCAGCGTCGCCGGGAGGCGATTGAAGACCAGCCCGAGCACATCCTGTCGCAATGATATCGAAGTGCCGAAATCGCCCCTGACGACACCGGCCAGCCAGATGAAGAATTGCTGGACGATGGTCTTGTCGAGCCCGTAGAGAGCGCGCAGCCGCGCGATGTCGGTATCGGTGGCGCCAGGCGGCAGCATCATCGCAATCGGATCGCCCGGCGCGACGCGGATGACGACGAAGACGACGACGGCCACACCGAACAGCGTGATCGCCATCGTCAGAAGACGGATCAGGAATCTTTGCAGCAGCATTCTGGCTTAAGCCTAATGCGTTTCAGTGACTGATGGAACGAACAGGCCCCCTCATCCGGCCGCTTCGCGGCCACCTTCTCCCCGAGGGGAGAAGAGGTCGCTGACGGCTGAGCCAGTCTCTTCTCCCCAGCTGGGGAGAAGGTGGCCCGAAGGGCCGGATGAGGGGGCCTGCGCAAGCAGAGGAGGCACGCTATCTTGCGACCGCGGGCCTCCTCGCGCCGATCTCAGGCCGGGCTCATCAGCGCCGGCAGAAGTGCGCCCGACACATGCTGCACGACGTTGACGCCCTTGGCATGCACGATCGGCTGCGCATACTGGATCAGCGGCAGCACATAGGCCTGTTCGGCGATGTATTTGTCGACGGCCTTCCAGCCGGCGATGCGCTTGGCCTCGTCCTTCTCACCCCATAGCGGATTGATCATGTCGATCAGGTCCTGACTGTCCCATACCGAATGCGGGCTTGGTCCATACATGGCGAAGCCGGTCGACGTCGTGGGATCGCCGATGGCATTGCCCCAATTGTAGAAGGCCGCCGGCGCCAGCTTGTCGGCGGCGCGCAACTCGTAGTGCTTGGCGATCTCGTACACCTCGATCGTCGCCTCGATACCGACCTTGCGCCACATGCCGACGATCGCCTGGATCATCTCGTAGTCCTTGGGCTTGAAGCCCTTGGTCGTCTGTATCGTGAATTTGACCGGCTTTTCCGGCGAATAGCCGGATGCGGCCAGCAATTCCTTGGCCTTTTCCGGGTTGTGCTCGACTTTGATCGACGCATTGTAGGCGGCGTATTCCGGCGTCTCCAGCGTATCGATGGGTTGGCCGTAGCCGCGCAGCAACCGATCGACCAAAAGCTTTTTGTCGACCGCCATCACCGCTGCCTGGCGGACGTTCTTTTCCAGCATCACGTCGATGTCGTTGAAGAAGATCATGCCGATGTCGGAAACGTTCTTGCACGAGCCGGCAAGTCCGTCCTTGGCGATCAGGCGGTCATATTCCTCGTAAGGAATTTCCAGCGTCACCTGCGAGGAACCGGACTCGATCTCGGCGACGCGGCTCGCGGCATCGGTGACGAACTTGATGGTCACGTTTTCGAAGGCCGGCTTGCCGCCCCAGTAGTTCGGGTTGGCTTTAAGCCGCAGGAAGGCGTTGCGCTCGAATTTGTCGACCATATAAGGCCCGGTGCCGATCGGAGCTTTCTCGAAGCCTTCGGCGCCGACCTTCTCGTAATAGGCCTTCGGCATGATGTAGCCGGTGAGGAACGACATCCATTTGAAATACACCGGGTCGAATTGCACGACGTCGCCGGTGATCTTGTTGCCGTCGATCTTGAAGTTGTTGACGTTCTTCCAGACGAACTGGATCGGGTTGCCGGTCTTTTCGTCGCCCGCCCGCTGCAGCGACCAGACCACGTCTTCGGCCGTAAATGGCGAGCCGTCATGCCAGGTCACGCCCTCGCGCACTGTCATCATGATCTTGCTACGATCCTCGTTCCAGCCCCATTCGGTGAGCAGGCCGGGCGCGAAAGAAAGATCCGGCTTCTGCGGGATGAACTGGTCGAACACCGATTGGTAGAGACCTTGGATGGTCGGGTTGACCGCCGAAGGCCCGGTGGTCGGGTCCCAGGACGGCAGATTGACATTGTAGGCGATGGTCAGTTCGCCGGCAGCCTTGGCGATTTGCGGCAGGCCGAGCGCCGTGGCGCCAAGTGCGGCCGCGCCATATCCGAGCAATTCTCGTCTGTTGATGGTCATGGTCGTTCCCCTGTTGCTTTTATGCGCGGTGTCGTTGTCAATCGGTGGGTTCAGGCTCCTTGGGCAACCGCGCCTTGTCCTCCTTCACCCTGGATGAAAAATGGAGCCTACCTCCCGCCAAGTTGTTGCGCGAGCATGAAGCCCGACGCCGCCCCGGTGCCGGCGCCCGGCCATGTTGCCGCCCCGGTCAGGTGCAGATTGCCGACCGGCGTGTTCCAGCCGGCGTAACCGCGCGCCGGCCGGAACAGGAAATTCTGCGCCAGATGATGGCTGCCGCAGATCTGGTCGCCGCCGACGAGGTTCGGGTTCTCGCGTTCGAGGTCGATGGGCGAGAACACGGCGCGGCCGAGGATCTTCCGGCGAAGGCCGGGCGCATAGCGCTCGATAATGTCGAGGACGCGCTCGGCGTAGTGCTCCCTAGCCTCGTCCCAGTGAGCCGCCGCGATCGTGCCCGCCGCATCGCCCACAATCTCGGCCGGCAGCATGCGCACCTGCACCCAGAGCACATGCTTGCCGTCCGGCGCACGCGAGGGATCGACCGCAGTCGGCTGACCGACGACCAGCACCGGTTCATCCGGCAGCATGCCGGACATCGCCTGTTGATAGGTCCGCGACATGGCATCGAGCGACGGCGAAAGGTGCACATAGGCGAACTGCCGAAGCTCGGCGCCCGCGCGCCAGTCCGGCAGATCGTCAAGCGCCAGATGGATCATCATCGTCCCCGGCGCATGGCGGAATTTTTTCATAGCCGTGTCGAAGCCGGCATCGCCCGATCCATTACGCAAAAGTTTCCCGGTCAGCGCCTTGGGCGCGACACCGGCGATGACGGCCCTGGTGGCGGTGTGGGTCTCGCCGGAAGCGAGCCGTACGCCGGTCGCCTTGCCGGCGGAAACCGTGACCTCGGCTACATCAGCCTCGGTGACGATCTTGCCGCCGGCGGCCGTGAGCATGCCCGACAAAGCGCGGATGATGGTGTCGGCGCCGCCTCTGCCGAGCACCATGCCGAAGCACTGGTTGGCCATGGATTCGAGGTAAGGGAACACCGCGCCGCCTGCAATGTCCGGGGCGAAATCGAGGTGCATGCCCCAGGTGGCGAGCGTCGCCCTGACATGCGGTGACTGGAAAGTCTCCTCGAGCCACGCGCGGGGTGAGGAAAGCAGCAACCGCCCGGTATCGAGCGCGCCGGCAAAACCCTTCTTGCGCCAGAGGTTCCAGGCGGTGCCGGCGAGCGCTCGGCCGCTCATCGGCGAGCCCAGCAGCCGGAACAGATGCTCGGCTTGCGTGGGGAATGCCGCAACCAGACCACGCCATGTGGCTGCGTCGGTCGCGGAGAAGGCAGCCATGCGCGAGGCGGTCTTTTCCAGGTCGCTGCTGACGCCGAACCAGCGACCGTCGGGGAAGGCGCTGGCAAAACAGTCGGCCGCCGGCACGAATTCCAGCCCGTGGGTTTTCAATTCATTTGCATATTTCTTGTGGAAGCCCGAGCCAGCGAATAGGCTCACATTCATCGCACCGAAATCGTGCCGGAAGCCCGGCAGCGTGAATTCGCGCGTCTGGACGGCGCCGCCGATCGTTGCATTGCGTTCGAAAACCGCAGCTTTCCAACCTTTGAGCGCCAGATGCGCGGCGCATGCCAGACTGTTGTGGCCTGCCCCGACAAATATGGCGTCGAACTCGCTCACGCCCCGTCCCATTTCCTTTATGCTTAAAGATAATTGCAGATGCATATGTTTTCGTCTAGTAGGATATTAAGGGCCGCGAGAGCCTTCAGCACCATCGAGAAAGAGGGAACAGAGACCATGGACACACAACAACTCCTCGGCGAAGTTGCCGGCCAGCTTCTTTCCGGCGCCATCCAGGTGGTCGACCTGACGGCGCCGCTCGGGCCGGACACGCCGCTGATCAAGCTGCCGCCGGAACTCGCGGTGGACACGCCGAAGATCGAGATCCACGCCATCTCCGCCTATGACAAGAACGGCCCGTGGTGGGCGTGGAACTGGCTCAAGCTCGGCGAGCATTCGGGCACGCATTTCGACGCGCCCAACCACTGGATCACCGGCAAGGATTATCCGGACGGTGCTACCGACACCATTCCGGCGCAGAACTTCGTCGGTCCGGTCAACGTTATCGACTGTTCGAAGCAAGCGGCAGCCGATCACGATTTCCTGCTCACCGTCGATCACATCAAGGCATGGGAAGCCGAACATGGCGCTATCAACGCGGGCGAGTGGGTGGTGATGCGCACCGACTGGTATAAGCGCAACGGCTCGGAAGCCGAGTTCCTCAACGCCAATGAGACCGGCCCGCACACGCCTGGCCCGACCGCGGAAGCCATCCAGTATCTGATCGGCAAGGACATCAAAGGCTGGGGCAGCGAGACGATCGGCACGGATGCTGGAAAAGCAGGGGGAATGGAGCCGCCATTCCCGGCACATAGCCTGATGCACAAGGCCAACCGCTACGGCCTCGCCAGCCTCTGCAACCTCGACCGGCTGCCGCCGAAAGGCGCGATCCTGATCGCGGCACCGCTCAAGATCGAGCACGGCACCGGCAGCCCGATTCGCGCGTTGGCATTGGTGCCAAGGCAATAGGGTAGCTGCGGTCTTCGGGAGAAGATCATGTGCGCAGGCAATGCTGTGGTGATGGGTTGGGAGCGGCAGTCCTGCAAGGCTGCGGCTCTACGGCGCCCCCCTCTGTCCTGCCGGACATCTCCCCCACGAGTGGGGAGATTGGCAGTTCTGGTGCCTAGCTCATTCCTGCGGCATTGGAGATTGGCGAAGGCCAAGGTGACGGCCGATCTCCCCCCAAGTGGGGGAGATGTCCGGCAGGACAGAGGGGGGCGCGCAGGAACGCCAGCCCGCGCAAATGAATTCCACCTTCCGCTCACCGGGAGCAACCCTCGATGAGCGCTCCCGATCACATCATCGTCGGCAGCGGCATCAACGCGCTGGTTTGCGCGGCGATGCTTGGCGGCAAGGGGGCGAAGGTGCTGGTGCTCGAGCGCAACGACCGCATCGGCGGCTGCGTGCGCACCGAGGAAATCACCGCGCCCGGCTTCATCCACGACGTGATGGCGACGACCTTCGTCCTGTTCATCACCTCGCCGGCCTATGCGGCATTGGGCAAGGATCTGGCGCGGCACGGCCTGGAGTTTTGCGACACCTCCATGCCGACCGGCGTGCTGCGGCCGGACGGCAGCCATGCCGTCCTGCGCACCGACCGTACCGCCAATGTAGCGGCGATCAATGCAATCGCCGCGGGTGACGGCGACAGGCACGCAAACGATGTCGGCGAGATCGAGCGCAACGCCGGCCTGCTGTTCGGACTGCTCGGTGGCAACCTGTGGTCCTACCCAACGGCCAGGCTGCTGGCGGGCGAAGCCTGGCGACGCGGCCCGCGCGGCCTTGCCGCCTTTCTCGGCAGCGCGCTGGTGCCGGCGCGCGGCTGGCTGGAAAGCACCTACCAGTCGGAAACCATGCGCGCGCTGTGGGCGCCCTGGGTGCTGCATGCCGGCCTCGGGCCTGAAGACGCGTTCTCCGGCCAGATCGCCAAGGTCATCGCCTTCGCGCTTGAGGCGGCCGGCGCGCCGATCGTCAAGGGCGGAGCGAAAAACCTTTTGTCCGCGTTCGAAGCCCTGATCAGGGAACGTGGCGGCGAAATCCGCACCGGCGCCGACGTCGCGGCTATCGTCCAAAGCGAAGGCCGCGCCACAGGCGTGCGGCTGGCTTCGGGCGAAACGGTCACCGCGAACAAGAGCGTTATTTGCTCGGTCACGCCGACCCAGCTCTACGAGCGGCTGCTCGGCGACGCGGCGCCGAAAGCCGACGTCGAGGCAGCGCAAAAATACCGCTACGGCAAGGGCAATTTCCAGATCCACTATGCCTTGGATAAACCGCCGGCATGGCGCGGCGAGGGCCTGGACAAGGTCGCGCTGCTGCATCTGACGCCCGGGTTGGATGGCGTGTCGAAGGCCTGCAACGAGGCGGTGCGCGGCATGCTGCCTGAGGTGCCGACCATCTGTGTCGGTCAACCGCACGCGCTCGACCCATCACGCTGCCCGGACGGCAAGGCGATCCTGTGGCTGCAACTGCCCGAGGCGCCACGGCATATCAAGGGCGATGCCGCCGGCAAACTGCAGACACCGGCGGACGGCCGCTGGACCGAGCCATTGCGCGAAGCCTATGCCGACCGTGCCGAAGCGATCCTCGCCAGCCATATCGGCGGGTTCAAGGACAGCGTCATCGCACGTCGTGCCTATTCGCCGGCCGATCTGGAAGCGATGAACATCAATCTGGTTGGCGGAGACCCCTATGGCGGTTCCTCGACCATCGACCAGTCGTTCCTGTGGCGGCCGTTCAAGACGAGCCGCAATCACGACACCGGGGTCAAGGGACTCTACCACATCGGCGCCTCGACCCATCCCGGCGCTGGCTTGGGCGGCGGCTCCGGCTTTCTCCTGGCGGGGAGGCTGTGATGGAACAGAAGGTTGAAAAGCGCCAGCGCATCTCGACTTTGGGCCAGATCGGCCTGCAGCAGTTCGCGCCCTATCTGATGAACCGCATCATGGGCCGCTACAACGCCACCTTGCGCGACAATTTCCGCAAGCAGGGCCTGACCATTCCGCAGGTCCGCACCTTGGCCGTGCTGTCGGTCACCGACGGCGTCACCGTCAACGACCTCTCAGTCTATACCGTGATCGAACAGTCGACCTTGAGCCGCACGCTCGACACGCTGGAAGGGCAGGGGCTGGTGCGGCGCGAGCAGGGCGTCACCGACAGCCGTATCCGCCATGTGTTCCTGACCGACGATGGCCGCGCCGAATTCGCGCGCGCCTGGCCGGCCATGCACGACGCTTTCGAGGCAATGTTCGACGATGTCGATGACGCAGAGTACGCGGCGCTGGTCGCGACATTGCAGAAGATGCTGAAGAACATTCGCAAGCACGACATCTGACGATCTTACGCGCCGCCATCGGGGCGGTAACGGAAGGAGCCCAAAATGGCCGAACGGTCTTTTGCCAAGGAAGTCGAAAAGCTCAGGCTCGGCGCCGGCGAGGAATTTTCCGGCGAGGGCATTCTCGCCATCACCAAGGCGCTGCTGCAATGCGGCGTCGGCTATGTCGGCGGCTATCAAGGTGCCCCGATCAGCCATTTGATGGACGTGCTGGCCGACGCGCAGGACATCCTGGGCGAGCTCGGCGTGCATTTCGAGGCGAGCGCCTCCGAAGCGACCGCCACCGCGATGCTGGCCGCGTCGGTGCATTATCCGATCCGCGGTGCGGCGACCTTCAAGTCGACGGTCGGCACCAATGTCGCCTCCGACGCGCTCGCCAATCTCGCTTCCGGCGGCGTCACCGGCGGTGCATTGATCATCGTCGGCGAGGATTACGGCGAAGGCTCCTCGATCATGCAGGAGCGCAGCCACGCCTTTGCCATGAAGAGCCAGGTCTGGCTGCTCGACCCGCGACCGAACCTGCCGTCGATCGTCAAGGCGGTGGAGGACGGCTTCGAGCTGTCCGAGGTTTCCAACACGCCGGTCATGCTGCAGGTCCGCATCCGCTGCTGCCATGTCCACGGCCATTTCATTGCCAAGGACAACAAGCGCCCGGCAATGACGGTCGCCGATGCGCTCGAGGCGCCGCGCCGCGACACCGGCCGCATCGTGCTGCCGCCAGCGTCCTTCCTGCACGAGAAGGAAAAGGTGCAGAAACGCTGGCCGGCGGCGGTGGATTTTATCCGCACCAACAAGATCAACGAGTTTTTCGGCCCGGAACACGGCTCGGTCGGCATCGTCATGCAGGGCGGCATGTACAATTCGGTCATCCGGGCGCTGCAGCGGCTCGGCCTCGCCGACACCTATGGCGACACCGACGTGCCGCTTTATGTGCTCAACGCCGTATACCCGCTGGTCGATGACGAATTCCTGTCCTTCTGCGAAGGCAAGGACGCCGTGCTCGTCGTCGAGGAAGGCCAGCCCAACTACATCGAGCAGGCCTTCGCCGCGATGCTGCACAAGGCCGGGCGCGGCACCAAGCTCGTCGGCAAGGAACATCTGCCTATGGCCGGCGAATACACCGGCCAGGTGATGCTCGACGGCATCGGATCGTTCCTGCGCGCCACCATCCCGCATCTGCTGCCAAGCGAGGTCCGCGCGCCGAACAAGATCGGCGACGGGCTCGATACCGCCGACCTGATCAACGTCGTCCCGGGCCGCCCGCCCGGCTTCTGCGTCGGCTGCCCGGAGCGGCCGATCTTCGCCGCCACCAAGCTGGTCGAGCAGGAGTTGGGCAAGCACCACATCGCTTCCGACATTGGCTGTCATTTGTTCTCGATCATGCCGCCTTTCGAGCTCGGCGCCACCACCATGGGCTACGGGCTGGGGCCGGCCTCGGCCTCGGCGTTCAATTCGCCCGATGCCAAGCGCCGCTCAATCTCCTTCGTCGGCGACGGCGGCTTCTGGCACAACGGCCTGACCTCCTCGGTCGGCAATGCGGTCTTTAATAAGAACGACGGCGTCATCGTCATTGTTGACAACTTCTATTCGGCCGCGACCGGAGGGCAGGATATCCTGTCGTCCCGCGCCGGCAACAAGACCAAGTCGACCAAGCATCCGATCACCGAGGCGGTGAAAGGCATGGGCGTCAAATGGCTGCGCCACATCGACCGCACCTACGACGTAACCAAAATGCAGGACACGCTGCGCGAGGCGCTGACGACGGACGAAAAGGGCCCGAAAGTCATTGTCGCCTCGTCCGAATGCATGCTCAACCGGCAGCGCCGCGAAAAGCCGCTGGTCGACAAGGCGATCAAGGACGGCGAGCGCATCGTCAAGCCGAAATTCGGCATCGACGAGGACATCTGCACCGGCGACCACGCCTGCATGCGGCTGTCCGGCTGCCCGTCGCTGTCGGTAAAGTCGCTCGACGATCCGCTGCGCGACGATCCGGTGGCGCATATCGACCAGAGTTGCGTCGGCTGCGGCAATTGCGGCGAGGTGGCCGATGCGGCGGTGCTTTGCCCGTCCTTCTACCGCGCCGACGTCGTCCATAATCCCAGCCGCTGGGATCGCTTTCTCGAAGCCGCCCGCCGCGCCACCATCAGCCTGTTGCAGCGTCGTCGCGAGAGCCGGCGCCTGACCTTCGCCGATGCTTGATAACGCTTCGCCATTGCGCCCGAAGGCGGGCCCCACTGAAGACGAGCCCGTCATCAAGCTCGCCGTGCTGGCGGTCGGCGGCCAGGGCGGCGGCGTGCTGGCCGACTGGATCACCGATGTCGCCGAGCGCAACGGTTACGTCGCGCAATCGACCTCGGTCGCCGGTGTCGCCCAGCGCACCGGCGCCACCATCTATTACGTCGAGATGTGCCGCGACACCGGCCGGCTGCCAGTCTTCGCGCTGTCGCCGTCGCAGGGCGACGTCGACATCCTGATTGCCGCCGAACTGATGGAGGCCGGCCGCGCCATCATCCGCGGCTTCGTCACGCCCGAGCGCACGACGCTGATCGCCTCGTCGCACCGCATCGCAGCGGTCTCGGAGAAGATCGAGCCCGGCGATGGCCGCGCCTCGTCCTCCAAGGTGCACGCCACGGCGGAGGCAGCGGCCAAGCGCTTCATCGCCTTCGACATGGAGAAGATCGCCGCCGACAACGGCTCGATGATCTCGGCCAGCCTGCTCGGCGCGCTCGCTGGCTCCGATGCCTTGCCGTTCACACGCGAGAGCTACGAGCAGGCGGTCAGTGCCGGCGGCCGCGGTGTGAAGGCCAGCCTCGCCGCCTTCGGCGCCGCCTATGATCGGGCGCGCGGCATCGCGAGTGCGCCTTCGGGCGACAAGACTGCAGGACCGGCGGCCGCTGAAACCGGCTCGGGCGCGGCGACAGAAGTCAGCGGTCCGGAAAGCCTGTTGAGTGGCTGGCGACAACTCGCGGCGCGCGTCACCACGCTGCCTGTACCCGCGCGCGACATGGCGCTTCGCGGCCTGAAAAAAGTCGTCGACTATCAGGACATCGCTTATGGCGGCGAATATCTCGACAGGCTCGACCGGGCCGTCGCTCTGGACAATGCCGAACACGCCTACGCGCTGTCGATCGCCGCCGCCAAGCACCTCGCCAATGCCATGTGCTACGACGACATGATCCGCGTCGCCGACCTGAAGACGCGCTCTAGCCGCAACCGACGCGTACGCCGCGAGGTCGGCGTCAAGGACGGCTCGGTGCTGCAGGTGACCGAATATTTCCATCCGCGCATCGAGGAATTCTGCGGCACGCTGCCAGCCGGGCTCGGCAGCTACATCGAGGACCGGCCGAAGCTCGCCGCCTTCCTCGACCGCCGCATCAACCGCGGCCGCCATATCCGGACCGACAGCTTTGCCGGCTTTGCCGCATTGTGGTTTATCGGCGGCCTGCGCCGCTGGCGCCGCCGCCTGCTGCGCCACAAGGTCGAGACCGCGCATATCGAGCGCTGGTATGCGCTGGCGCTTGGCCATGTCCGGCAAGACTACGCACTGGCCGTCGAGATCCTCAATTGCCGCCGGCTGATCAAGGGCTACAGCGACACCCATGCCCGCGCGCAATCCAAGTTCGATCGCGTGCTGTCGGCGCTCGACCTGGTCAGGGGCTGCCCGGACGCCGCCGACTGGATCCGGCGCCTGCGCGAAGCGGCACTGAAGGACGAGAAGGGCGACATGCTCGACGGCGCGCTGAAGACGGTGGCGTCGCTGGGCGACACCTCGCCGAGCTAAGGCGCTCGTTAAACCCGGCTGCAACTCAGTCTGTCGTCCATGTCGCCTTCGGCGCGGCAGTCCGCAGGGCAATTCTGAGGCCGATGATCTCGGCGATCGCAGCCTCCCGCACCAGGACGACCGTTTCCTTCGCCACATCATCGAAATTTTCGGCGACATAGCTCAGGTCGCTTAGGACATCGTCCTCCTCTTCCATGATTTTCTCCCCCTGTTGAACGTGAGGCCGGAACGGCCGACGATGAGATGGGCTTTGGGCTGGATCGATGGAACGCGTTTCTTTCACGCTATCATCACGGAAGTGAGGCTATCCAGCCCGCTTCGCTAGGTCTTGCCGCCGCCTTGGTTGTCTGGCTGTTTTGTAGTCTTCATGCCTATGGCAGCAGCAAACATATCGGCTCCGGGACCAAATAACGCCCGCCTCCGAGGGGTGATTTGCCAAATCGTCGCGGCCATGTGAAACGAGCGTGTTGCTGTCGAGGGTGGAATATTGAGGGTCAATCGACTAGCTCCGGCAAACGAGAGGATCGAGCGAGATGGCGGGTGGCCTTCGAATATTATTCGATGTTGCACCGTTGTTCACGCTTGGGCTGATTTTTGCAATTGTGGTCATAACAATTGTTCGGCGCATGCGGCGTTGAACGGGTCCTGCTCTCGACCGGTTCTGAACGTTCTGCACTCAAACCCGCTCCGTCAGAGATCGTAGGACTGGCGTGGATGGGAGCCTTGGTGCTCACGTGGCCTGTCGCCTTCGTCGTGGGTGGCTGGGGCGGACTGGGGCCGGGTTTCCGGCGCTTGCCCCAATCTTGCGTGGGCAAGAAGGCGGTCATGGAGGCGTCCAATCAGTACGGGCGTCAACTCATCCTTAGTTGCGAAACGCTGATGAGCGAGTCCCGGCAGCAGCCGGTTCGGCAAACGTAACGAAAAAAGCGGGGTGCTCTGTGTGGCTATCTGTGGCCTATGGCTGCTAGGATGAGAACGGCTTGCAGCGTAAAACTGCCTCAAATCACTGATATTGTTGGATGTTTTTGGTGCCGCTTGCGTGACTCGAACACGCGACCCCATCATTACGAATGATGTGCTCTACCAACTGAGCTAAAGCGGCCCGGGAAGCCGAGCTTCCAAGATGGGCTGCGTGATAGACGCAACCGGCCGCGAATTCAAGATGGCAGCCGCGATTTCAGGACGAGGTAATTCGTGCCGCCTCCATTCGGGCGCAAGGGCAGCCGCTGATCCGATCCGCCATAGGCCGCGTGACGCCGCATCGGCAGGCCGCGCGACCGCCACGTTAGCGCCGTGACGGGAAAATCAGCGAAAAATGTTGATTCCTTTACCGAAAACCGCCGAAATCGGTTTTGTACCCCTCGGCAAGGCAGAATGCGGCCGCTCGCTTGTTGATTGATTGGTCGCCTGCGGCTAACGATCATGACAATGTGAGTGAAATTGCAGAGGGAATTCGCTTGGACGCGATCGAAAAAGCGATCCGCAATGCCTTCGAGAAAGGCAATGCCGACGACCGGGCGTTTCGCGAGCGGGTCTATCGATCGGCTTTCGCGGCACTCGACCGTGCCCTTCAGGCCAATCCAAACGTCACCGTGGAGGTCGCCATCAAGCGCCGTAAGGCGGTCCAGGCGAAGATCACCGAAATCGAATCGGAATTCCTGCCGGCAGTTGCCGACGTCGCCGCGCCGACCGACAGTTTGGAGGCAGCACCGGAGGTGGAGCCTCCGGCTGAAACCGAAGCCGAGCCCGCGCCGTCGCCCGACATCGTAGTTGATGGTCCGGCGCAGCCGCCAGAATCCGATGCGCCCCGGTCGCGCGTCCTGCCGGTCGTCCCCGACATCATGCCCGATGCGCCTGTTCCCGAGGCGCCGGTGATCGACATGGGGGCCTCGGTTCCGACCGAAGCCGAAATCGACGACGCGGAAGTGGCGCCCGACCGCGACGACCGGCGGGCGAGGCGGCGACGCCTGCCTTTGACCGCAATCTTCTTCGGTGTGACGCTGCTCGCAGCCGCCGGCATCGGCCTTTATTTCGCCAACCAGACCGGCGTCTTCAAATCGGCGACCGAGCTCGACACGGCGCCGCCGGAAGCGCCGCCAACGGTCGACGGCGATGATTTCACGCCGGACGACACCGCTTCGCCGCCGAAGCAGGGCGAGCAGGACCAGGCGCGCGCCTGGATCAACGTCTTTTCGCCGGGTGACCCGACGCAGGTCAATGCACCGTCGGACGCCAAGGCCGATGTTATCCAGGACGAAAGCGGTTCCTTCCTGCGCATCCGCTCGGGTGCATCCGGCTCGGCCATCAGCTTCGACGTCGGGCAAGGCGTGCTGGAAAAACTCGCCGGCAAGCATGCCACATTCGACATCATCGCGCGCTCCGAGGAGGGGCAAGAGACGCAGATTTCCGTCGATTGTAATTTCGGTGAACTCGGCGACTGCGGCCGCAAGCGCTATGCGGTCGGTCGCGAGCGCAATGAATATCTGTTCGACGTGCGCTTTCCCGACAAGCGTCCGGGTGCTGCCGGCACCATCGCCATCAATTCCGACTTCGACAAGCAGGGCAAGTCGGTCGACATCTACGAGATCCGCGTTTCAGTCGTTCCCTAACTATCCAGCAGCGCCTGCAGCGTCTCGATGCTATCGGCTTCGGCCGTCGGCTTGTCCCAGCGCAACCGCGAAATGCGCGGAAAGCGCATGGCGACGCCGGATTTGTGGCGCGTCGAGCGGTTGAGCCCTTCGAACGCCACCTCGAGCACCAGGCCCTGTCTGCGGTCGGCCCGTACCGAGCGCACCGGGCCGAAGCGCTCGATCGTGTTGTCGCGGACATATTTGTCGATCTGCCTCAGTTCCTCGTCGGTGAAGCCGAAATAGGCCTTTCCCACCGGCACCAGCTCCTCCGATCCTTCCGGCCCGGACCAGACGCCGAATGTGTAATCGGAATAGAAGCTCGAGCGCTTGCCGTGGCCGCGCTGGGCATACATCAGCACGGCGTCGACGGTGTGCGGATCGCGCTTCCATTTGAACCACGGGCCCTTCGGCCGCCCGGCCACATAAGGCGAATCCCAGCGCTTCAGCATGACGCCTTCGATGACCGGATGCAGCGGCTTGCGGCGCAATTCCTCCAGCGCCTGCCAGTTGGTGAATTCGACCAGCGGCGACAGATCGAAGCGGCTCGGATCGAGTGTCCTCACGAAGGCCTCGAGCCGGCCGCGCCGTTCGCGGAACGGAAGTCCGCGCACATCCTCGTCACCAATCTGCAGCGCATCGTAGCAGCGCATGAAGGCGGGGTATTGCTGCTGGATTTTGGGTGACACGCTCTTGCGGTTCAGCCGCTGCTGCAGGTCCGAGAACGTGCCCGTCGCCTGCCTGGGGTCACCGACCAGAAGCTCGCCGTCGAGGGCGCCGGAAAAATCCATCGCCTCGGCAAGATCCGGAAAGGCGCCGGAGACATCGTCACCGGTGCGCGAATAGAGCCGGCGAATGCCGGCTTCGCAAACCGCCTGGACGCGGATGCCGTCCCATTTCCATTCGGCCGCGTAGTCGGCCGGGTCGAGCTTTTCGAGGTCGCCGTCACCGACGGCATTCGACAGCATCACCGGCCTGAACAGCGCCAGCGCCGTCTTCCTGGGTTTTTCCGCCTTGCCCTCCAGCCAGGCGAACAACGCCGTATAAGGCGGCGTCAGCCCGTGCCAGAGTTCCTCGATCTCGGCGATATCGACCTTGCCGAAATCGGCCAGCGCCTGCTTGGCAAGCCGCGCCGAGACACCGATGCGCAGGCCGCCGGTGACCAGCTTTATGATGGCAAAGCGTGCCGAAGTGCTGGCGCTGTCGAGCAGCCGGGCCAGCACCTGCGGCCCGTCGGAACGGCTCGCCGCCTGCAGCTTGGCCACCACCTCGGCCAGCGTCGGCTCGTGGTTCGCAATATCGACCGGCGCTTGCGGCCAGACCAGCGACACGGTCTCGGCCAGGTCGCCGACATAGTCGTAGGAATAGCCGAACAACACGGGATCCATGCGCTCGACGACCAGCGTGCGCAGCATCGCCGGCTTGACCGCGGCGATGGACAGATCGCCGGTGATGGCCGCCAGCGCCAGCCCGCGGTCCGGATCCTCGACGCTGCGGAAATAGTCGGTCAAAAGCGTCAGCTTGCCATTGCGCGACGGCGTCAGGACGAGGCGATCGAGGAGCTCGGCGAAGCGGTTCATGGGAGGAGCGCCAACGGGGGAAGCTTGCGATCCTTCGCGCCCCCCTCTGGCCTGCCGGCCATCTCCCCCGCAAGGGGGGAGATCGGATGTCGCGACTGGTTTCGCCAATCTCCAGCGTTGAGGGAACGAGCGCGGCGCCGAAGCAGCCATTCTCCCCCCTTGCGGGGGAGATGGCCGGCAGGCCAGAGGGGGGCGCGACAGAACGCTATACCGGCGATTTCCACCATCAATCGCCCTCGTCCTCATAGCCAACCAGATGCAGTGGCTTGGCGGCAATGCCTTCGAGTTCGCACCAGCGCACCAGCGCCTCCTCGCGGCCGTGCGTCACCCAGATTTCCTCGGCGCCGGTCTCCTTGATGGTCGCCGTCAGCTCGTCCCAGTCGGAGTGATCGGAGATGATCAGCGGCAGCTCGACGCCGCCCTGCTTGGCGCGCTGGCGGATGCGCATCCAGCCTGAGGCGAAGCACGACATCGGATCGGGAAAACGCCGCGCCCAGCGATCGGCGAAGGCGGATGGCGGGCCGACGACGATGGCGCCAGCAAAGTCGCTTTTTTGGCCGGTCTCGACGGTCGCCGGTTCCAATGTGCCGAGATCGATATTCTGGCTCTGGTAATATTCGCTGAGCTTGGCCAGCGCACCATGGATGTAGATCGGCTTTTCGTAGCCGGCATCGCGCAGCAGGCGCATGACGCGCTGCGCCTTGCCGAGCGCATAGGCGCCGACCAGATGCGTGCGCTCGGGAAACTGCTCGGTCGATCTCAGCAGCCGGGCGATCTCTTCGCTATCGGGCGGATGGCGGAACACCGGCAGGCCGAACGTCGCCTCAGTGATGAAGACGTCGCATTTGAGCGGCTCGAACGGCTCGCAGGTCGCATCCTTCTGGCGTTTATAGTCGCCGGACGCGACAATGCATGTGCCCTGATGCGCGACCTTGATCTGCGCCGAGCCCAGCACATGGCCGGCCGGGTGAAAGCTGACGGCCACACCGCCAAGCGCAATCGTCTCGCCGAGCACGGCAGCTTGCGTCGTTCCGGCAAAACCTTCGCCGTAACGCAGCGCCATAATATCGAGCGTCTGCTGCGTCGCCATCACCGAGCGGTGGCCGGAGCGGGCATGGTCGGAATGGCCATGTGTGATCAGGGCCCGGTTGACCGGCCGCACCGGGTCGATGAAGAAATCGCCGGGCCGGCAATACAGCCCTTCCGGCCGGGGATGAAGCAGGTCGCTGGCGCGCATAGCCCCAAGATAGGCGCTAATTCCGGCGCGGGAAGCCTGTTGTAAGTCACTGCTGACTCCAGCATAGAGCGCAAGCCGGCTGCAAACACCCGGCGGAACCCGACCACATGAAACCGCTCCAGACCTCGTCCGGCGATTTGACCGCCGACCGCCGCGCCGACTATGCCGAAATGCTCTATGCATCCGGCGATCATGCGGCAGCGGCGGAATTGCTGCTCGGCGCGCTCGAACTGGCGCCGCACTGGGCGGCCGGCTGGTTCCGCCTCGGCGAGATGCAGGAAGCAGCGAGCGCGCCCGATCTCGCCGCGCAGGCCTGGGCGACGGCACTGCGGCTCGACCCGGCGGACAGGCTCGGCGCGGCGCTCAAGCTGCAATTGATCGGCAGGGCAGCGGCGGCTCCGGCGCCGCCCAGCGCCTTTGTCTAGACGCTGTACGACCACTATGCCAAGAGCTTCGAGGCTGAGCTGGTCGACAGGCTCGGCTATCGTCTCCCCGAATGCCTTGACCGCTCCATCCGGGCAGCACGGCCGGGCCGGTTTTCGCTGGTGCTCGATCTCGGCTGTGGCACTGGCCTCATGGGCCAGAGGCTGCGGCCGATCGCCGATCGGCTGGAGGGCTACGATATCTCGGCCGGCATGCTGAGGCAGGCGCGCGCCAAAGGCGTCTACGATCTGCTCGTCAAGGCGGACCTGCAGGAGTTTTGCTATTCCGGCCCGAAAGCCGATCTGGTGACGGCGGCCGATGTGTTCATCTATGTCGGCGCACTCGACAGGCTGGTGAACAAGATTGCCGGAATGCTTGCCGGCGGCGGTCTGTTTGCGTTCTCCGTCGAGACGCTCCCCGGCGGCGAATCGTCCGGCAGCATCGGCTTCGCCCTGCAGCCGTCACGCCGCTACGCGCATTCGCAAAGCTATGTAGAGCGGGTTCTGGACGCCAACGGCTTTTCGGTCCTGTCGCTGCAGCCAACCATTATCCGGCAGGATCGCCGCCAACCGGTCGAAGGGCTGGCCGTCGTGGCGGAGAAACGCCGCTTGAAGCATTCACAATCATGACCAAGGCGGCGATCCTTCCCACCCCCCTCTGTCCTGCCGACCTCGGTGTAATGTTTGCTGCGAAAAAGCCCGAATCGCATGTCCGGATCATGCGGGTTTCGACAAGGAGCACGTTCATGC
>NZ_JAMYLN010000019.1:0-116376 GCF_040318035.1 Mesorhizobium sp. M1329
GGCTACCGCAGCCAGTTCCGTTTAAACCCTTTGGCTCCACCGCGGGGTGTCCTGGGCGTCCGCCACGGGGTTGGGCTTGGCGGACGGAATCGAGCAACAACTTCACATCAGCGCCGGTGCGGCGACAAAGCTCCATGGCGCGCCTGGCCGAAGCCGGTGAGATACCAACCGCATAGGTTATGTCTCGAAAGCCATGGCCCGCAAAATACTCCGCCTCGGCGATGGTCGAGACCGTGATCGGACCGGGTTCGCGGTGGAACGCGCATCGGGCGACGTCGATGCTTTTGGCCGTCTTCATATGCGGGCGCAGTGCCACGCCAAACTTCCTGGCGCGCTCGGCCAGACCCTGGATGTTGCGCTCGAGCCGCCCACGGTCGAGAAGCAGCGCCGGAGTGATTAAGGCGTCGATCGTCCGAGCCGGCTCGCTCACCGCCACGTTTGCTGCCCTCGTGTTCATAAGTTCGTTTCCTAAGTGAACGACTGGTTTGCCAACGCATACATATGGGCGGCCCGCTCGGAGACGGGCCGTTGCCCTTTGACCATGGCGGTCGCACTGCCGGACCGCTGAAGGCCAAGGCTCTCAAGCCAGTCGCCCAATCCATCCTCGGCATAGACGTCGATGCGAACGAATTGATTGTGAAGCTTCGAAAGCTGGGCCAGGATCAGAAGCCGCGCGTCTTGCTCGCTCTCGGCTGCACAAGGGCCGACGACATAGCCGCGGCCAAACCTCCTCGCGATAGCGTAGCCCGCAATCCCTCCCCTGCGCTCAATGACCAAGGCGTTGCCCACATCGGCGAGCGCAGCCACCATCGCCAGCCGGGGCATGCCCGTGGCCCGTTCGTCGAAGGCCTGGATCGCCGCGAGGTCAGAGACTGTCGCTTGACGGATGTCGTCGCAAGCACTGCGCGTCACGGCGACGTTCAGCGAGCCCTGGTGCTGAAGCACCGTGCCCCAGGCAGTGAAGCCGCGTCGCTTGTAAAGCGCCAGCCCCTCTTCGGTTGAGTTGAGCAGCAGGTTGCGACCGTGTGCCGCCTCAAGCAATCCATCAAAGAGCCGGGCGCCGTTGCCACCGCCTTGCGCGGAGCCAGTAACTATAATCATCCCGACCGAGGCATAGGACTGTCCGTAGTTCCAGGACATGGCCGTGCCAATCACCTGTCCTGCCCGCTCGAGGACCAGGCCGTTGCCGACCATCAGGGCAAATTCCCAATCCTCCTGGCGGTAGGGCCAGGCCATCTCCTGCGACAGCTTCAGCGCGCCCGGCAAATGGCGGGTTTGGAATTTCATCAGCTCGGTCGGGGCGCTGACGATATCTCTGTCATGCTCAAAGGCCATAAGGTGCAACGCTGTCACTTGATCCAGAGTCGGATTGAAGTCGGATCTTAGAGTCGCGCCCGGCGGACAGATTTCGCTGCTGTTTTGCCCCTTCAAATCAGCGGGATAATTCGTTTTGAGCAGTTCCTCGGCATGCCAAATCGCGCAAATCGGGCGAGGAATAGCTGGCACCTTGAATCGCCGCTTCGTGGTTGTCCGCGATCGGTGATGCCCAGAGGAATTTTGGATGATCTACATCAGCGAAGAGGAGTCAGCCGCCCTCGTCACGCATAAACTTGCTTTCGAGGCGGCGCGCGAGGCCCTCGTGGCAGCAGCATCGCAGCAGAGCTGGGTCTTTCCCGCTGTTCTCGGACGCACACAGGACGCGACCAATACCTTCTCAATCAAATCCGGTTCGTCGGACGACCTGACCGGACTGAAAATCGGCTCTTTCTGGTCGGGCAATCCGGCACGTGGCCTTCCCCGCCACAACTCCACCATCGTGCTGCTCGATCAGCATACAGGTCGGCTCGGCGCCGTGATCGAGGCCGGGAAGGTCAACGCCTACAGGACGGCCGCCGCCGACGCGGTTGCGGCTGATCTTCTTGCGCGCAAGCAAGCCAAGGTTCTGGCGATATTCGGCGCCGGCAACCAGGCGAGCTTCGAAGTGATGGCGCTGGCACGCATCCGCCCAATCGAAACCGTGCTGGTCGTGGCCCGGCCTTCGCCGCGGCGCGACGCTTTTGTCGATCAGATCGGCGAAAGGGGACTGAAGGCGCGCGCCGCCTTGCCGGAAGAAGCCGTGCGCGCGGCCGACATCGTGGTCACGGCGACACCCGCACGCGAACCGCTGTTCGATGCCGCTTGGGTGGGACCCGGAACCCATATCGTCAGCATGGGGTCGGATGCTCCAGGTAAGCGCGAATTGCCGAGCGAACTGTTTCCCAAGGCACGTCTGTTTTGTGATCTGCTTTCCCAGTCAGTCCAGATCGGCGAATTCCAGCACGTGCGCGACGAGATCGACGCCGGCATGCTTGCGGTAACACCAATCGGCGACGTCATTGAAAAGCGTGTGCCCGGACGCCGCTTCGACAATGAGATCACGGTCTTCGACAGTTCCGGTATCTCCCTGCAGGACCTCTATATGGCCGACGCGTTGATCCGCGCAAAGGCGTCCCACCGCTGATCAGCTTCGCACCGACAGGCCCCAGTCCTGACGGATTTTTCGACACCACTGGAGCTGTCCTGCAACTCGCGCGATTTTTCAGTCGTGTCAGCAGCGGGCACGCCAAAGGCTTGCCCCCACGAACCACGGATCGCCCCGATGTCGGCGACTAGCGGCTGGCGCGCCAGAAGGCGAGACGGTCCTGCAACCGATAGCCCTGGATAATCGCCGGCATGAACCACGGATTGCCACGATAGAGCGGGACGGCCGAAGGCGGTCGAAAATCGAACGCCGTGCGCGACTGCTCGCCATGCCCCATCAGTTTGTGGGCCGCACGCATGCCAATCCATGGCGCCCAGACCACGCCCGAACCGCAGAAGCCGGAGGCATAGACCACACCGTCCTTCTCGAAGATGCGGGGCAGCATGTCTCGGTTCATCGCCACGTTGCCGAACCAGCAATGCGAAAGGCGCACGTTCTCCAACTCCGGGAAAAGGTTCACCAGTCCCTTGCGTAGGAGAAGCTTTGGCGCCGCCGGATCGCCGACGCGAGAGCTGTCACGGCCTCCCAGCAGAATGCGTTTTCCGTCAGGCGAGGGACGATAATAGAAACCGAGTTGCCGGTTCTCGGTGATCGTCATCAGCTTCGGCATCAGTCGCGCCATGATATCGGGCGCAAGTTCCTCGGTGACGATGATCCGGCTGCGGACCGGAACCAGGCGGCGGCGTAGGAAGGGAGCGGCGCCGTCGGTATAGCCGTTGGTACAGACCAGAACCTGCCGTGCATCCACCGTCCCTGCCGAAGTCGCGACGCGGAACCCCGAACCGTTCCTCTCGATCGACTTGACCACTGTATGCGAATGGACCGTCAACCCGGATGCGAGCGCCACCCGCAGGAGCTCAGCATGGAATTTTGCGGGGTGCAGCCCGCCAATGTCCATCCGAACGGTCCCGCCGCGGTAGAAGTCGGTGCCGATATAATTTCGCTGCTCGGCACGCGGAACCGCGTAGGACTCAATCCCCAGTTTCTTCGCCAGCGTCTCGGCGCCGCGCGCCATCTTCTCATACTGTTCATATCCGAAAGCGCCTTTGAATTGGCCAACCAGTCGGAAGTCGCAGTCGAGCCCTTCGGTCTTGATGAAGTCGTAGAGGAATTCGCGTGCGACCTTGCCCTCGGCCTCGATCGCCATGGCCTTCTCTTCCCCGAAGCGCCGGGTGATCGTGGCATAGTCCGGCCGGATGCTTCCGCTCGTAATCCCGCCGTTGCGGGTGGAAGCACCCTCGCCCGGATTCATCGCATCAAAGGCTGCGACCGAGCGTCCTTCGCGCGCCAGCACCAGCCCGGCCGAAAGCCCGGCATAACCGGCGCCGACAATTGCCACGTCAAGCTCCTTTGCGACTGGCTGGCGCGGCAGCGGCATGACGGGCGCTGCTTCCCACCAGTAGGGTGTGTTCTTGTCGGCGATATGAGGCTCTTGCACGTGGCTGACTTCTCGCTGCATTGCAGGGGTAAAGATCTGCGGTCGATGAAACTTCAGATGTGGTCGTCTCGGACGTCGAGCGCATCACGCAGCCCGTCACCGATGAAATTGAAACTGGTTACCGCAATGGTGATTGCAGCTCCGGGAATGATTGCCAGCCAAGGCGCGCTGCCCAGATATTGTTGGGCGCCATTGAGCATGTTGCCCCAGCTGGGAAGTGGCGGCTGGATCCCGTAGCCGAGGAAACTGATGTAGGCTTCCATGAGAATGGCGCGCGCGACCGTCAAGGTGGAAGCGACGATAATCGGCCCCATGGCGTTGGGCAGTATCTCGCGGAACATGATGTGGGTGCCGCTCAATCCCAGCATTCGCCCGGCCAGGACGAACTCGCGTTCGCGTAACGAGCGGACTTCCGCTTCGACGATCCGGGCAACCTCCATCCAACTGGTGAGGGCGATAATGACGGTGATCATCACGGGACTGGGCTTCAGTGCGGCAGCCAGCGCCAGCAGCAGAAAGATCGATGGGAACGACAGGAATCCGTCGACCGTGCGCATCAGCGTGGCCCCGACCCAGCCGCCGCGATAGCCGGCAATCACGCCGACCAGGGTGCCGATGAGCGTCGACAGAACCATGGCGAAGAAACCGACCAGCAGCGAGATTCGTCCCGCCATCAAAAGCCTTGCCGCCACGTCGCGGCCAAGCGGATCGGTGCCTAGAAAGTGGTAGCCCGTCAGCGGGGGGGCAAAGCGGGCCCGCAGATCGATATACAGTGAGTTATAAGGCAGGAGATGGGGGCCGAGGACGCAAGCAAGACTCAGGAAGATGATCATCGCCAACCCGAGCAGCGCCAAGCGATGGCGCATGAAACGACGTGCCGCGCGGTTGTTTCTCCATCGGCTCGGAGCTGCATTTGCGGTGAGAGCGGTCATATCGGCTGTCTCCTGTCGGGGAAGTTGCGCGCTCAAGCCAGACGAATGCGCGGATCGACAATAGCGACGACAATATCGGCGATCAGGTTTCCAAGCAGAACGAGGATGGCGGAGAACATCAGCAGCCCCATCACAACCGGATAGTCGCTGTAACCAAGGCTATCGAGGAACAACCGTCCCATTCCTGGCCAGGTAAAGACGGTTTCGGTCACGAGCGCGCCAGTGAGGACGCTGGGAAGCTGCATCCCGGCCAAGGTAATCATCGGCAAAAGTGCGTTGCCGACGACATGCTTCATCAGGATCCGGCGTTCACTCAACCCCTTGGCCCGAGCCGTCTTGACGAAGTCCTGGCTGATGGCGTCGAGAGTCGCCGTCCGCATGTAGCGGCTCCAGATCGCGACATGGACCAGCGACAGCACAATACTTGGCAGGATCAGATGGTGGAGGTAGCCCAGGATCGAGGCGTCGCCGATCTCGGACATATTGCCCGCGGGCAGCCAGCCCAACTTCAGGGAAAAGACGTAGATGCCGACGAGCCCGAACCAGAAGGTGGGGACCGACAACGCGACCATGGCACCGACAGTTGCGAGATAGTCGAACAGCGAATAGCGGCGCGTGGCGCCGCGGATTCCGATCCAGGCGCCAATGGAAATTGCAATCACGGTTGAGGAACCCATCAACAGCAGCGTGGCAAAGAGATGGCTGCCGATGACCTCCAACACCGGCGCTCCATCACGGAACGAGTGACCCCAGTCGCCCCGCACCAGCCGCCATGCCCAGTCCACATATTGGATCCATATAGGCCGATCGAGGCCCAGCAGCCCCTTGAGACGCTCGATATCCTGCTGGGTCATTCCGGGATCAAGCCCAAATTGCGCCAGCGGGCCGCCGGGAAGGAGGTTCAGAATGCCGAAGCCGATGATCGAAACGATCACAAGCAGCACCAGGCTCTGAGAGAGGCGATTGAGCAGGAAGCCGCGCATTCGAGTCCTCCATTGTGGGTTGATGATTCTGATCTGTTGCCGCCGCCGCGACGGAACCGGGCGGCGGCAACTGCGTGGATCAGGCCTTCCACTGCCAGGCCGCGGCATTCCACGACGCGGTGCGGGTGTTGGCGTTGGGCTCGAAGCCGTCCAACCCTTTCTTGCGTCCGAGGACGATTGTGTAGGCGAACAGCGGCAGGAAGGGCAGATCGTGGCGCACCACTTCCTGCACCCGGTTATAGATCCCGCGCCGTTCTTCCGGATCGAAGCTGCGAGCACCCTTTTCGAGCAGGGCATCGACCTCAGGATTGGAATATTGTCCGGTGTTCGAGCCGTGTCCGCCTTGAGCGGCGATCGCCTTCGTATGGAGCCGGTTTGTGGCGTCGGGGTCCGCGGCAATCAGATACGTGACGCCCACCATGGCGGTGTCGAATTGCGACTTCAGCCAGAACTCGCCCCACATAACTGCAGCCGGCAAATTCGAGATCGTCATCTCGACGCCGATCTCGGCAAACGTCTGCTGCAGGAACTGCTGCGTCTGCTCGCGGAGGTTGTTGCCAGAAGTTGTCGAGTTGGAGAAGGACAGTCGCACCCCATCCTTGGCGCGGATTCCATCCGGCCCCGGCGCCCAGCCGGCCTCATCAAGGATTTGGCGCGCCCGGTCCAGATTGAACTCCTGAACCGGCAGGTCCGGGTCGTAGTAGTAGGACTCCTTCGGCATGAAGGTCTCGGTGAGAGTGCCCACGCCGTAATAGATCGTGTCGACGATCGCTTTCCTGTCCAACGCGGCGTAGAGCGCCTGGCGCACTGCCAGATCCTTGAACTGCGGGCGGCCCAAATTGAGGTAGATCGACTCCAGGGATGCCCCTGTCTCCAGTGTCACCACGCGGTCTGGTAGTTCGCGGGCTTCAGTATAATGGTCGGCGGTGATGAACGACTGATCAACCAGGTCCACGTCGCCGCTCTTGAACTGCGTGTAGAGCACCGTCATGTCGGGGATGTATTTGAAGATGAGCTGCTCGACATAGGGACCTTCGCCGGCGTACTCAGGATTGGCGACGAGCTCGATGTGATCGCCCGCGACGCGCTGGCCCCATTTGAATGCGCCGGTGCCGACCGGCGCCTGGTTGAACGCGGCGGTATTCGGATCGGCCTCTTTCCCCAGAATGTGCTTAGGCACGATGAAGGTTTCGGCCAAGAATGAAAGGTAGGGCGCAAAAGCCTCCTTCATCCGCCATGTGATCTCGGTGGGCGAAACCACTGTGATGTCCTGCACGAGCGAATGGCCGCTCGTGCGCCAAGCGCGAAACTTCGGGTTCGTGATGAGCTCAAGGGTGAATTTCACGTCCTCGGCCGTGAAGGGCTCACCGTCGTGCCAGCGGGCATTGTCGCGCAACCGGATGCGCCAGTTGAGACCGTCCTCCGAAATGCCGCCGTTCTTCTGGCTTGGCACCTCGGCTGCGAGGTTTGGATGTAGGCCACCTTGGGGATCCATCCGGACCAACGCATCGAAAACCGAGAAATGGACCGCGTCATCGACTTCGATATGCGCCATCAGCGGATTGAATACGGTCGGCTCTTGCGAAAGACCGACGACGACGCGACCGGCCGGGCCTGCAGGAGGGGTCTTGGCGAAGGCGGGCTTGCCCAACAGATTGGGCGCGATGAGGCCTGCAGCCCCACCTAGCGCCATCAGTCGCAGCGCTTCGCGCCTCGAGTAGTTGGACGTAGTCGATGAATTTTTGGTCATGGTAGTTCCTCTCTTGTTATTTGTTATGCGTTTGCTGCTACTGGACGGGCATTGCCCGGCCGCTCTCCTGGAATTGCCGCTACCAGTTGGCGCGTGTAGGCTGCTTGCGGGTTCAGGAATATTTGCGAGGGCGGCCCGCGCTCGACGATCCGGCCCTTCTGCATCACAGCGATTTCGTCGCAGATCTGGCTGGCGACGCGCAGGTCGTGCGTGATGAAGACCATCGACACGCCGGTCTCGCGCTGGATCTGGTCCAGAAGCTGCAGGATCTGCGCCTGGATCGACACGTCGAGTGCGGAGACAGCCTCGTCGGCGATCAACAGCTTCGGCTTGAACATCAGCGCACGAGCGATGCCGATGCGCTGGCGTTGCCCACCCGAGAACTCGTGCGGGTAGCGGCCAAAAGCACCGGCATCGAGACCGACATGGGCCAGAAGCGCACGCGCTTCATCGCGCGCTTGAGCATAAGGCATCCCGTGCGCCATCGGACCTACTGTCATGATGTGGCCGACCGTCGAGCGTGGATTCAGAGAAGCGAAGGGATCCTGGAAGATCATCTGGATCCGCGGTCGAAGCGGGCGGAACTTCGCTTCGGAAAGCTTGGCTATGTCACAGCCCTCGAACAAGATCCTGCCGCCGTCACTGTCCAGCAGCTTGATCAGCAGCCGGCCCAGCGAGGATTTCCCCGAACCGCTCTCGCCTACGATCCCCAGCGTGCGGCCAGGCGCCAGTTCGAACGAAACCTCGTTGACCGCCGTCACAGTCCGCTGCGCGCCGAACAGCGCGCTGCCGCCGCGATAGGTCTTCACCAGACCCTCAACCTTGAGGATGGGCTCCTTGCTGGCAGCCTCCGGGCGAGAACGATCTTCGCCGGTCAAATGTGGTACGGCCGCGATCAGGCGCTGGGTATAAGGGTGCTTGGGCGACTTCAACACCTGCTCGGCGCTGCCCTGTTCGACGACATGGCCCTTTTCCATCACCACGACGCTGTCGGCGATCTCGGCCACCACGCCGAAATCGTGGGTGATGAACATCACGCTCATGCCTTTGCGCCGCTGAATGTCACGGATCAGTTGCAGGATCTGAGCCTGGGTGGTGACGTCGAGGGCGGTCGTTGGTTCATCTGCAATCAGGACCGTCGGCTCGAGCGCCAAGGCCATGGCGATCATGACGCGCTGCCGCTGCCCGCCCGAAAGCCGGAAAGGGTACTGGTGATACATGAGTTCGGGATCTGGCAGGCCTACTTCAGTGAGCAGCTCGATGGCGCGATTGCGACAGGTTTGTGGCGTGCCGAAGCCATGCGCGGCCATGACCTCGTCAATCTGCGCGCCCACCGTCATCAGGGGATTGAGCGCCGAGAGCGGGTCCTGAAAGATCATCGACACGACCCGTCCACGCAGATTGCGCAGCTTGTCTGGCGACATGCCGATGATGTTCATCCCCTCCAGCTGGATGACACCCGATGAGAGGCGGATCACCGTCGGCAGAAGCCCCATGATCGCGTTCGCCGTGACCGACTTGCCCGATCCGGACTCGCCTATGATGCAGAGTATCTGGCCGCGTTTGAGATCGAAGGAAATGTTCTTGACAGCATGGGCCCGTTCCATGCCTTGCGGCAAATTCACCGTGAGGTCGCGCACCGAAAGCGCCACATCGTGGGGGGCTACAGCCTGGATGCTTGCGACCATCGAGGTCACCTCCCCTTTCAACCGAGCGCGTCCACCCTGTTGCGGACCGCATCATCGCCCTTTGAGCGGAAGCGCCTCACCGTAGCTGCCGTAGTCCGGGCTTCTCGGCGCTTCGCGCGCTGAGGCTGCGAGAGACGGGTTCTGCTCATCGTGGCGGTTCCCTTATGAAATCCGGTCCGTTTACCGGACTCTGTTCCCTTTTTTCTTGGAGAACTCTCCGAAGGGGCAAGCCTTGCCTATCGAATGTCCTCTGAAGCCTGCCTGCCATAAGGAAGGGTTGCTCCGTTCTTCCAGCCAGTTTGACTGTTCTGTTTCCGCAGAGTCTTCGAAACTTGGCCCTCGGGCGGCAGGAACTTCTGAAAAGAACATCCAGTTCGGCATTTCACTCTGTTCCCGTTTCGGCGCGGAAACCGGGATCAGGCAACCACATCCTTCATCCGGCAATACGCGCCCATGAGGGATATGACCAAAGATTTCCGGTGTACATCGGCACCATATGCAGGCCATGCCGCCGAGCGGATTGGTGACCGTGCGGCCCATCACGATGTCGGCCAAGGCACTGCCGATCAAGGTCGACGACTGCGCCGTGTACCGCGCATGCCGCAGATGACGCGACTGCATGAAGTGTACTCCTGCTTGCCCCGCGCAGCGAGCTTTTCGCGCAATAATTGCCTGTCCTGGGGGCTGCTAAACGCAGGATATTCCGTCCAGGCACAAACTCCGCAGCCTGTCTCTCCAGGCTACAGGTTAGGATGCTTCAAATTACCGGAGTCCCATCCATGTCCGCGCCGCTCATGCACATCGACTGCAGCCCTTCCCTCCCTCACGAAGCGGACGTCGTCGTCATCGGCGGCGGCGTGGTGGGCGTGTTCAGCGCATACTATCTGGCGCGCCGCGGCCTCAAGGTCGCCCTGGTCGAAAAGGGGCGTATCGCGGCCGAGCAGTCCAGCCGCAACTGGGGCTGGTGCCGCCAGCAGAACCGCGATGCGCGCGAGCTGCCGATGGCGACCAAGAGTCTCGACCTCTGGGAGAAGGTGGCACAGGAGACCGGCCAAGACACCGGCTTTCGCCGCTGCGGGCTCCTCTATCTCTCACAAGACGAAAATGAGCTGGCAGGCTGGGCGAAGTGGCGCGATTTTGCGAGAACGGTCGGGGTCACCACGCACGTGCTGAGCGCAGAAGAAGCCACCGAACGGGGCAAAGCCACGGGCCGCAAATGGAAAGGTGGCGTGTTCTCGCCAACTGACGGAACGGCGGACCCTTCCAAGGCAGTCCCGGTTGCGGCGCGCGGCATCATGGCGGCGGGCGGAACCGTACATCAGCATTGCGCGGCGCGCGGGCTGGAGTTGAGCGCCGGCCGGGTGAGCGCTGTGGTGACCGAAGCAGGCACCATACGGACGAAAACCGTTGTCATGGCCGGAGGCGCGTGGGCTTCTTCCTTCTGCAACCAGCTTGGCATGCGCTTCCCGCAAGCTGCCGTGCGTCAGTCCATTCTAGCCGTGGCGCCAGGCGCAAACGGTCTGCCGGATGCCCTGCATACCGCGCGCGTCTCTCTGACGCGGCGCAGCAACGGTGGATACGCGCTGGCGATCAGCGGGCGGGCGCGTGTCGATCCAACGCCGCAGCAGTTCAGGTTCAGCCGAGAGTTTGTACCTATGTTCGCCCGCCGCTGGCGCAGTCTCGCCCCGGGCGCCTTCGAGGGCTGGCGTCAAGGCCATGAAAGCCTGCGCAAATGGGCCCTCGACGACATCACGCCAATGGAACGGAACCGGATTCTCGACCCAAAGCCCGACATGGGGCAGATTCGGCTTACATATCGAAGAGCCTGCGAATTGATCCCCGAACTCCAACGCGTCGCGATCTCCGATGTCTGGGCGGGTTATATCGACAGCACGCCCGACGGCATTCCCGCTGTCGGCGAAGTGGAGGGGATTCCGGGCTTCATCCTGGCGGCGGGATTCAGTGGTCACGGCTTCGGGATTGGCCCCGGCGCGGGGCATATGATCGCCGACATCGTCACAGGCAGCGAGCCTATTGTCGATCCGCGTCCCTATAGGCCCGAGCGTCTGAAGACCGCTGCGTGGGGCAAGGTCGCTGAATTCTGAGAAGACCGTCTTGCCAAGGTACAATCTCGATCGCACACGAGATTGAGGCCACGAGGCGGCCAGCACCAAAAACAAGGAAGTGACGATGCGCGAATATGAGATTGCCGCCATTCCTGCCGACGGGATCGGCCCGGAGGTGATTGCCGCAGGTCTCCAGGCACTTGAGGCGCTGCAGCAGCGCTGCGGCGACTTCAAGCTGCGCGTCGAGCACTTCGACTGGGGCTCAGACTATTACAAGGCCCATGGTCGGATGATGCCCGAAGATGGAGTGGCGCAACTGAAGCGCTTCGACGCCATCTTCTTTGGCGCGGTGGGCGCTCCCGATCTGCCCGACGACATCACGCTCTGGGGACTCCGCCTGCCGATTTGCCAAGGCTTTGATCAATACGCGAACGTGCGGCCGACCAGGATATTGCCCGGGATTGTTTCGCCGCTGGCGGGCGTTGGCCCTGGCGATCTGGATTGGGTGATCGTGCGGGAGAATTCCGAGGGCGAGTATTCGGGCCACGGCGGCCGCGCCCATCGCGGCCTCCCCGAGGAGGTCGGAACCGAAGTCGCGATCTTCACGCGCGTCGGAGTCACCCGCATCATGCGCTATGCATTCCGGCTGGCGCAGTCACGGCCGCGAAAGCTCCTGACCGTTGTTACGAAATCCAACGCGCAGCGTCACGGCATGGTAATGTGGGACGAAATCGCAGCCGAGGTGGCGCAGGAATTCCCCGACGTGGCGTGGGACAAGATGCTAGTCGATGCTATGGCAGTGCGTATGACGTTGAAACCTCGGAGCCTCGATACGATCGTCGCCACCAATCTTCACGCCGACATATTGTCCGACCTTGCCGGCGCGCTCGCGGGCAGTCTCGGCGTTGCACCAACGGCCAACATTGATCCCGAGCGGCGCTATCCCTCGATGTTCGAGCCAATTCACGGCTCGGCATTCGACATCGCCGGCAAAGGTATTGCCAACCCGGTCGCCACCTTCTGGACCTCTGCCCAGATGCTCGAACACCTGGGCGAGAGCGCAGCGGCCGCCCGGCTGATGAGCGCTGTGGAAACGGTGACGAGTGAAGGCGTGCTGACGCCGGACGTAGGAGGGACAGCAACCACGCAGGAGGTGACGGACGCTGTCTGCCGGGCGATCCGCGGTTCGAACGTGTGACAGGTTTCCAATGAAGCTCGACAAGATCGACATCAAGATCTTATCCCAACTGCAAAAGAACGGGCGGGTCACCAATGTCGAGCTTGCCGACCTGGTGAACCTTTCGCCGAGCCCTTGCCTGATGCGCGTGAAGAAGCTTCAGGCGGAAGGCTTCATCACCGGCTATTCCGCCCAGATAGATGTGTCCAAGCTCGGACAGACTCTGACGATCTTCACCGAAGTCACGCTCAAGCACCATCAACAGAACGATTTCGCGAGATTTCTCACCGCAATTCAGAAAGTCGATTCTGTCATCGAATGCCATCTGGTTTCAGGCGGCTACGACTATCTAGTGAAGTTTGTCACAGCGGGCATCAGCGAGTACCAGACGATCATGGAGCGCATGATCGAATTGGATATCGGGATCGACAAATATTTCAGCTTCGTCGTGCTGAAGTCACCGATCGTGAAATCCCATTTGCCTCTCGACATCATTTTCGACAGATGAGAAGGCTGCTCCGGTTCGATCCACAAGCGGCGTGCGCTCGTGCCACGCTCCATCTTGTCGCGCGCGGCATTTGTCGAATGACGACGTCACGCTTCGGGCGAGGCCGTCATTGCCACTCGTCTGAACGGCGCCTAGCCTAAAACTTCGACTGCATCTGGACACTTCCGGCGAACGCCTGTTTTCGCCTTGTCCTCGTCAAATGGCTTGAATATATATCATTCGATGATATATAGGCAGGCAGCACGCACCGCTTGCGGAGTGCGACAATCTAGCCTCGGGTCACAGTTGGACCAAAGGCAACAGGCGAAAAGATGAACAAGATTGACACTTTGATCCACCGAAGAGCTGACGATCGCCGGAAGACCGCGCAAGCCTGTGTATCGCGTATTCTCCGGAACGCCAAAGCCCGCGGCGTCGATATCTCTGTTGTCGGATCCCTCCGGAAAAACCGTTTCCGCGTCCATTCGGACGTAGATCTGCTGGTTCACGGAAGCACTGATCCTGCGCGCCGGGCCCTGGTAGAGCGCTTGGTCGCAGACCAGCTTCGGGGAACGAACATTCCTTATGACCTGATCTTTGCTTCAGACGTTTCGTCCGAACGAGTGCAGGAATTGCTCAATGACAGCGTTTAAGCATCCGGCATTCGCAAAACTGTCGCCAAAAATCGACCGCGCTGCGAAGGAACTGCAGCAAATCGAGGAATTTTTGTCGGCTCATGGGAGTGAGATGTCACTCGGCGAATGGGGAGCGGTCGCAGCTGTTTCGCTGGGAGTCCACAATGTCTACAACGGCATCGAGGACATCTTGCTCAGCCTGTCCAACGACATAGACGGCCTCGTTCCCCAAGGGCCTACGATGCACCAGGACGTGCTCGATCAGATGTCGGCGGAAATTGCAGGCATCCGCCCGGCTGTGCTCGACCCCGAGCTTTATCAGTCCCTGAGTGAGTTAAAGGGATTCCGTCACCTGGTGCGGCATCGATACGGTTTTGACCTGAAAACAGACAAGGTGCTCGAAAACCTCGACAGGGTAAAAGAAGCATTTCCGTCTTTCGTCGAGGCTGTTGTTTACTTGGAAAGCACTCTTACTGAGGAAAACACGCACGACAGTGATGGCGGCGACGGCTCAGGAGGCGGGGCATCTGGTGGTCCGTGAACCAATGGCCCAGTCGTGTGCGCCGGAAGAGATTCTGCGGGCGTTGACCCCTGAGAATTGTCGGCTGGTGGCGCTGATCCATCGGTATCGACCGCAAAGCATCACGGAACTGTGCAGGTTGGCGGCGCGTCCGCAGCCGAACGTATCCCGCTCCCTGGCGGCCCTTGAGCGGGCGGGAATTGTCTCAATGGCGGGCTCCAGGCCGAAGAGACCCGAACTCGCCGTGCAACGAGTCACGATCGAACTCGCTGAGCTTCAGGATGGCAGATGCGAGGTCGACGATTCGTGGAAACAAATCGCCTGACCATCATCTTTGCTGCGCCATGGATAACAGAGGCAAAGTCGACGAGTGGGATGCGAAGCCGCCGCTGACGAGGTTTGGCAAGTATTGGACGTGAAGTCTCGGTGACGCCGAGCCGATCGCCAAGATAGTCCCAAAAGGCCCTGGTCGATGCGATGCGCCCGCTGATCATCCCTTCATCGCTGCCCGCACATCCTTATCTTGGAGGGTTTGGTCCAGCGTCATCCGCGTGCGTTCGAGGATTCCATCAATATCGTCGTCTGTGCAGCAGAGCGGCGGCGCATAGCCGAGGATGCCGCTGTTGAAGGCACGGATGACAAGGCCGTTCGCCCACGCGCGCTCGAAGATGCGGCGCCCCGGATCAGCCGCCGCCGGCAGCGGCGTTTTGCGCTCCTTGTCGGTGACCAACTCGATTGCTGCCAGCATACCGCGACCGCGGATGTCGCCAGCCAGCGGGTGGTCGGCGAGCGAGCAAAGGCCTTGCATCAGGCGCTTCCCCACTTTCCGCCCATTCTCGAGCAAGCCATCTTCATAGAGACGCAGGCATTCAAGCCCGACTGCCGCGCTCACGGGATGGGCCGAATAAGTATAGCCATGGCCGACCGCCGCTTTGCCGGCTCCGTCCGCGATCGTATTGTACACGTGGTCCGACATGAAGACGGCGCCCATCGGCACGTAGCCCGAGGTCAGTCCCTTCGCTGTGGTTATGAAATCTGGCACGACCTCGTCATCCTCACACGCGAAGAGGGGGCCGGTACGGCCAAAGGCAGTGATAACTTCGTCGGCAACGAACAGAATGTCGTGTTCCTTGCACACGGCGTGCAGAGCCTTCAGCCAACCTGTCGGTGGAACGAGGACACCGCCCGAACCCTGGATTGGTTCGGCGTAGAAGGCCGCAACGCGGCCCGCGCCGAGTTCCGCGATTTTGGCCCGCAGGGCCGCGACCGATGCATCGATGATCGCCTGCGGGTCGGAACCGACCGGATTGCGATAGGCGTAGTGCGAAGGAATTTTGTGCTGCCAGTCGTAAGGCACGCCGAAACCCGCGTGGAAGGCCGGGATCGCTGTCAGACCTGACCCTGCCGTCGAGGATCCATGGTAGCCATACTCGACCGAGATGAACTGGTCCTTTTGCGGCGTACCCTTGGCATGGTAGTAATAGCGAATGAAGCGGATCGTACTGTCGACTGCGTCGGAGCCGCCAAGCGTGAAATAGACGTGGTTCAAATCGCCGGGCGCCAGTTCGGCAAGCCTGGCAGCAAGGCGAATGGCAGGCTCGGATCCCAGCCCGAAATATCCCGTCGCATAGGGAAGATCTCTTAGCTGCTTTGCGGCTGCTTCAACGACGCTTTCCTGGCCGTATCCGATGTTTACACACCATAGACCGGCGAATCCGTCCAGCAGGGTTTTCCCGCTTGCATCGGTCACGGTTGCGCCTTTGGCGGATTTGAGCACCCGCACGCCCGCGTCCTCGTGGCTCCGATAGGATGAAAACGGGTGAACCAGATGTGCGCGATCGAGTTCGATCAGTGAATTTGCCAGCATTTCTTCCTCCGATTCAGCGCGGTGCCTGACTGACGAGAGCATGAGTCCGGCGTGGTGTGGTTTCGTCCTTCAGCTCGTTTCCAGCGTGGTCTGCTGCGCGGTGATGGTTGATTCCGGGCCTGATTTCTCTAGGCCCAAGATAGGCTGCCGCGGACAGCAGTTTTTCCCGACCAGAACCTGAGCGATAGGCGTTTTGACTTTCCTTTGCCGCCGGCGCCGCATTTTATGCCGACGCACGGCTGAAGGATCGCGCTCCCGCGAAGCCCGAAACGAACTCAGGCGCAACTCTCTGCCAAAGCTCTCACCCAATACAAAACAATCTGCTTCAGGGCGCATCGAATGCGGCGACTAGTCTTCTCCGGTCCTCATTATGATCCTTGCTGTTAAAGGCACGCAGTGCCGACAGGATTGGAAGGATCGACGCTTATGACCCAGTTCAGACCGAAATACATCACCTTCGACTGCTACGGTACACTATCCAACTTCGACATGGCCGGCGCGGCGAGACGCGTATACGGCGCGCAGCTCTCCCCAGCTGTGATGGCGCAGTTCATCAAGGATTTCTCGGCCTATCGCCTCGACGAGGTTCTTGGCGCCTGGAAGCCCTACAGCGAGGTCGTACACAATTCCGTGGAACGTGCCTGCAAGCGCAACGGCGTCGCATTCCGGCCCGAGGATGCCCAGCGCATCTATGCGGAAGTGCCGACATGGGGTCCGCACCCGGATGTCCCGGCGGGCCTGGCCAAGGTCGCCAAGGAGATTCCGCTGGTGATCCTGTCGAACTCCATGAAGAGCCTGATCATGTCGAACGTGGAGAAACTCGGCGCGCCGTTCCACATGGTCATCACGGCCGAGGAGACCGGCGCCTACAAGCCTTTGATGAAGGGCTTCGAATATATGTTCGAGAAGCTCGGCTGCGGCCCGGAGGACATCACGCACGTGTCGTCCTCATTCCGCTATGATCTCATGACCGCCTATGATCTCGGTATCAAGAGCAAGGTCTGGGTGAACCGCGGCCACGAGCCTGCAAACCCCTTCTACGAATATACCGAAATCAAGGATATCGGCGGTCTGGCCGGCGCCGTCGGACTGGAGCCAGTTCGGGAATTCGCCTGAACGTTTGTAGGCGCAGTCGCGCCAGAGCGAGGCGCTCCCAAACCTTAATAGCCACTGGTCGCAATAGAGAAAGGGACGGTTTTCACCGCCCCTTTCTTTATTGTTCCAACGCTGCAAGTGTTTCCACCTGCCTGCAAGATAACTAGTCAAGCCCGCCAACATGAAGCGCCTTGACCTCGAGATATTCCTCGATGCCGAGCTGCGATCCTTCGCGCCCCACTCCCGACTGCTTGACACCGCCGAAAGGCGCAACTTCGGTCGAGATCATGCCTGTGTTGAGCCCGACCATACCGAACTCCAGCGCCTCGGCAACACGCCATGAGCGCTTGAGGTTGTCGGTGTAGAAGTAGGCGGCAAGGCCGAACGGCGTACCATTCGCGATGGCGATGGCCTCTTCCTCCGTCTCGAAGCGAAAAAGCGGCGCCACCGGACCGAACGTCTCTTCGGATGCCAGGAGCATCCCGGTAGTAGCCTCTCCCAGCACGACGGGCCGTGCATATTGCTTGCCCTCCGGCACCGTCTCGCTTTGGGCGATGATCTGTGCACCTTTCGCCTGTGCATCCGCGATGTGACGCTCGATCTTGTCGATCGCGGCGGCGTTTATCATCGGGCCGATCTCAGTGCCCTCGTCGGTCCCTGCGCCAACCTTCATCCGCGCCACGCGCCGGCTCAGCTTTTCGGCGAAAGCGTCGTAAACGCCTTCGTGCACGAGAATCCGGTTCGCGCAGACGCAGGTTTGACCACCATTGCGGAACTTGGACGCGATCACCCCTTCAACTGCCTTATCCAGATCGGCGTCGTCAAAGACGATAAAGGGCGCGTTGCCGCCAAGCTCCAGGCTCAGCCGCTTGATGCTATCGGCCGCGCCGCGCATGAGCAGCGCACCGACGCGGGTCGAACCGGTGAACGAGATCTTGCGCACCGTCTGGTTGGCCATCAATTCGTTGCCGATTTCGATGGGCATGCCGGTCACAATGTTGATCACGCCGGCAGGGATACCTGCCCGTTCCGCCAGAACGCCGAGCGCCAGCGCCGAGAATGGTGTAAATTCCGACGGCTTGATGACAACCGTACAACCTGCGGCCAGCGCCGGTGCCACTTTGCGTGCGATCATTGCGTTGGGGAAATTCCACGGCGTGATGATGGCGCAGACGCCGACGGGTTCTTTCAGCACCAGAATGCGGCGATCGGCCGTGGGTGACGGAATGGTCGAGCCACCGATCCGGCGCGCCTCCTCCGCAAACCATTTCACAAAAGATGCGCCGTAGCGGATTTCCGCCACCGCCTCGGCAAGCGGCTTGCCTTGTTCCAGCGTCAGCAGGAGCGCGAGATCCTGTTCGTGCTGACGGATGAGGTCGTGCCAGCGCTCCAGAAGTCCTGCACGCGCGGCATGCGTCCTTTTCCTCCAGCTTTTGAAGGCCTCAGCCGCGGCAGCGATTGCCGCTCTCGTCTCGTTCTCGCCCATTGCGGGAACGGTGCCGAGAACACTTTGGCTAGCAGGGTCAATGACATCGACCACGCCCTTGGTTTCCGCATCCCGCCAGGCACCGCCAATCAGCGCCTGCTGGCGGAAAAGGTCGAAGTCGTTGAACATGCCAATCTTCGTCATCGCATTCATGGTCTTTTCCTCTGCTCTTTCAGGTCAATCCTGCCAGCACGGCCTGCGTGATCGTTTCAGTCCTGTCCTTGCCTGCGATCGTGCCAATCCCCCGCGCGGTTGCGGACTCGATTGCCGACATCACTTGTGCCGCAGCCTGCCCCTCGCCCAGATGCTCGAGCATCATCGCACCGGACCAGATCGCGGCGATCGGATTGGCGACGCCGAGATACGCGATGTCGGGCGCCGAACCATGGACTGGCTCGAACATGGAAGGCGAGCTGCGATCGGGATTGATATTGGCGGAGGCGGCGTAACCCAGCCCGCCCTGAATGGCCGCTCCAATATCGGTGAGGATGTCGCCGAAAAGGTTCGATGCGACGATTACGTCGAGGCTTTCAGGCGCGAGGACCATACGGGCGGCAATGGCGTCGATGTGGTAGTGCGAGACCTCCACATCGGCATAGTCTTTCGCCACCTCGCGCGTGACCTCATCCCAGAAAACCATGGAGTGTTTCTGCGCGTTGGATTTGGTGACAGATGCGAGCTTCCTGCGGCGCGCCTGCGCCTGTTCGAAACCGAAACGGATGATCCGTTCGACACCTGTACGCGTGAAGATCGCAGTCTCAACCGCCACCTCATCGGCCGTGCCGGAATGAACGCGCCCACCGGCGCCGGAGTATTCGCCTTCCGTATTCTCGCGGATGCACAGGATGTCGAAACCATCGGAGCGGAGGGGCCCCTGAACGCCCGGCAACAGCCGGTGCGGTCGTATGTTGGCGTACTGCGTGAATCCTTTCCGGATCGGCAGGAGCAGTCCGTGAAGCGATACTGAGTCGGGCACTTCCGCGGACCAGCCCACAGCGCCGAGATAGATCGCATCGAATTTGCGAAGTGTCTCGATGCCGTCTGACGGCATCATTGCACCGGTCTCCAGGTAGTAGGCGCACGACCATGGGAATCTTGTGTGATCAAGGGCGAAACCGCCCCGTCTTGCCGCCGCCTGCAGCACCTGCCATGCCGCCTGCGTCACGTCCTTGCCGATGCCATCGCCGGGGATGAGCGCTATCTTGTAGGTTTTCATTGATGGAGGTCCCTCATTTGCACTAGCGTCATCGGAACAATAGTGGACCGGCCGCCGCATTTTCCGTCGAGGATGAGCCGTCTGACGGCGTCGAATCGCGTCAGGCGAAACCTGGAAAGCCGATTGTTTTGAAACGCCGCGCGCGCTATTCGGCCGGACCTTGAGTACTGAACTCAGTCGTAAACGCAGACGTAGATCTTGCGCACGGTCTCGATCGTGCGCCAGACGCCGACGAAACCGGGCTTCATCACGAAACTGTCGCCGGCACGGTAGGTCTTGGTCTCACCGCCCTTCTCCTCGATTTCGACGAGACCCGAAACGATGTGGCAGAACTCGTAGATCGTGCCCTTGATCGAATGCGTCTCGCCGGGCGTCGCCTCCCAGACGCCGGTGAGCACCTTTTCTCCCTTCGAGGCATCCTGCGCCCAGGTCTTGAAGGATGGATTGCCGGAAATGAGCCGCTCCGGAGCCGGTAGTGCCTCCTTCGGCGCGAAGTCTGGAACTGTGTCGATCGTGATCAGAAGTGACATGCGATGTTTCCTGGTTAATAACCGAGTGTCCGATCGACGAGGCCGATCAGTTCTTCTCCGGCGCGGTGGCGCCGGATGTTGTCAACGACGGATTGTGCCGCCGTATGCGGTTGCGTCACCGAGGCGATGTGCGGCGTTATCATCACCTTCGGATGCGACCACAGCGGATGGACTTCCGGGAGCGGTTCTGGATCAGTGACATCAAGCATCGCTGCAGATAGGTGACCGGTATCGAGCGCGTTGATCAGCGCGGCCTGGTCCAATTGCGGACCCCTGCCGACATGCACTAGCGTCGCCCCGACGGGCAGCAAGTCGAAGAACTCTGCATCGAGGATGCCGTGCGTTTGTTCTGTGAGCGGGAGCAGGCAGACAAGAATATCCGTTTGCTTCAGAAAGCCCGCGAGTTGGTCCGTGCCGTGAAAACAGGCGACGTCCTCTATCCGCTTTTCGCTGCGGCTCCACCCGGCAAGCGGAAACTGGAACGGCTTCAAGCGCTCGATAGCCGCGCGGGCCAGCATGCCAAGACCGAGGAAGCCAACCCGGCGTTCGGCCGCCTGTCGAGCGGCAATCGGTTGCCAAAGGCACCTTTTCTGCTGCTCGAGATAGGCGGGCATCTCCCGGTGGAGCGCCAATACGCCGAGCGCGACGTATTCCTGCATCATGCGTATGATGCCGTCCTCGACCATGCGCACAAGCTTCACATGGCTTGGCACCACGTCCTGCTTGAACTGGTCGACGCCCGCTCCGATGGAAAACAGCACTTCCAGATTGCGGTAGCGCGAGATCTCATCCGGCACCGTCCAGGTGATGAGATAGCGCACCTTCTCCGGCTCCATCTCGTCCCCGGAATGGAAGAATTCCAGATCCGGGATCTGGCGCGCGAAGATCTCGCGGAAGACCGCAGCACGCGCCGCATCGGAATTGAAAAGAAACGCCATGGTGACCGCCCCTTTCTTCAGCCCGCAAGACGCGCGCCGAGCCCCTCGATCATCTTCCGGCAAGCGGCGAGTTCACCGATCTCGATATATTCGTCGGGACGATGGGCACGGCCGATGTCGCCTGGGCCGCAAACGACCGCATCGATGCCGGCCTGCTGATAAAGCCCGGCCTCCGTGCCGAAACTGACGGCCGTGAGCGGCTCCTGCCCCGTCAGCTCCGTCAGAACGGCCGCCAGCGCGCTCCCGTTCGCGGGCGCAAGGGCGGGATAGGTGCTCAACTCGTGCCACGCCACATCGAAGCCGCTGTCTCGCAGGGCGAAGAGCCGGGCCTTGACCGGCTCAAGCAGGGAGGCTGGAGAAACGCCGGGCACGGCACGCGCCTCGATGTCGGCTGTGCAGTGACCAGCGATGATGTTGACCGCCTGTCCACCGGCGATGACGCCCACCTGCAAGGACGAGTATGGGGGCTCGAAATTTTGATCGCGCGGCCCGTCCGCGAGCGATTGGCCGTAGGCCACGGCATATGTGATGACGCCGGCCATGGCGTGCACGGCATTGAGTCCGAGATCGGGGCGTGACGAATGGCCTGGTCGCCCGATCACCTCGAGCCGCGCGGCGGCCTTCCCCTTGTGCGCGCGCACGGGCTGCATCCGGCTCGGCTCGCCGACAATCGCGCCAAGCGGCCTCTCGCATAAGCTCGGCAACGCTGCCAAGAGATGCGGCACACCGCGGCACCCCGCCTCTTCGTCGTAGGAGAATGCGAGATGAACTGGCTGCCGCAGGTTCATCGCCGCAAGTCCTGGGAGCACGGCCAGTGCGCAGGCGAGGAAGCCCTTCATGTCGGTGGTGCCGCGGCCGTAAAGCCTGCCGCCCTCGCGGCGCAGGACAAACGGGTCCGAGCTCCATTCCGGCTCGCCGGCCGGCACGACATCCATATGTCCGGAGATGATGTAGCCCCGACCCTGGCGCGGGCCGATCGTCACGAAGAGGTTGGACCGGTCGCCCTCGGGACCGGGGAGAACTGTCACCTCGGCTCCGGCTGCCTGACAGTAGTCGCGGATCCAATCGGCGATCGCGCCGTTTGGCGTGCCCACAACAGAGGGAAATGCAATCAGCGTCGCGAGGATTTCTTCCACGTTCATGGCGGTCCGCTCTGCTTGCACACTATCACCGGGTGCAACCAGCCTATCCGCAGGCAGCAGTGTTCCCTGCCGAATTGCGTCGTGCTTTGGCCGAAGATTGCGAAAAAGCACCTCGAACCAGCTAAACCTGCTGGCTTTCCCGTATAATGCTGCGGCAAAAGGGGTATGTCGCGACATGGCGATCGATGACAGGATCAACACCGCGTGCCTTGCGCATTCGTTGAAGGAGCGGATCGATTGAGATGCAGAGATCAGTACGCCTGAAATCCTTCGAACTGGTCGCGCGGGACATTGATGATGTCGACGTCAAGCTACTGCACGCGCTGTCGATCTCAGTCCGCTGGCCTCACCGGCCGAAGGATTGGGACTTTCTGCGCCGTGCCGGACGCGGCATTGTTGCCGTTGATGGTATTGGACGCGTTTTCGGCAGCGCGATGTGGTTTCCCCACGGAGACGATTTCGCCACCATCGGCGTAGTGATCACAACGCCCCGCACGCAAGCGCAAGGAGGCGGCCGATGGCTCATGGACTTGGTGCTCGAGCAGTGCGGCGATCGCAACTTGGCACTCAATGCTACCCACGCTGCCTATCCTCTTTATGTCTCACTCGGCTTCACGACCGAGGCGATCGTATACATGCACCAGGGGGAGGTCCCACAGACGCTCCCAACAATGCCGGCTCTGGACGGTCAATTGCAGGCGCTATCGAGCGACAGTCTGAAGGAGATCACGGCGCAGGATACGCCCGCGTTTGGGACAAACCGCGAGAGGCTGCTCGCGTTGCTCGCAGCGGATGCCTCAATCTGCACTTTGAGCCGCGGCGGCGAGATCGTCGGCTATTCCATGTGTCGCGAGTTCGGACGTGGCCATGTGATCGGCCCCATGGTCGCGCGCAACGATCTCGACGCGGTCCACCTCACAGCCGTGCATCTGAAGGAACTGGCAGGACGATTCACCCGCGTCGACACCCGCGAGAAGGATGGTGTGTTTGCCGCGTTTCTCCAGCAGTGCGGTCTCGGCATTGCCGAGACCGTTACGACAATGTCCAAAGGGCGCCGCTTCCTGAACCGGGAAGACAATGAGCCTTGGGTCTATGGATTGGCCGGCCACGCCTTGAGCTGAATGCAAGCACGCTGTCGCCTTCAACCAGCAGTCAGAGGATCAGGTGATCAGTGCGCGCGTCGATCAACCGGCATGATGCGGTTGCCGTCACGCGGCCGGAACGGCTGCCGCTTCGAATCTGCTCCTAATCCAGGATTCAGTTTCCGCTGCCGACATAATGACCGTCCGACGCCCATCCGCCACGCCATCCACGATGACATGGCCGATGCCGCGCGAGCACGGCTCGATGCGGGCGTTGAGGTGATAGATGTCGCGCAGCAGATCGGATGTGATGACGTCTGGCGATGACCCGCATGCGACCAGCCGGCCGTCCGCGATGACCATTGTCTGATCGCTGAAGCGAAGGGCGTGATTGAGGTCGTGCAGGGCGATCAGCACGACCATGCCTCGCGCCTGAGCAAGTCCCCGCATGAGGCCAAGCACTTCCACCTGCCGCGACAGATCGAGTGCTGATGTCGGTTCGTCCATCAGCAGGATCTCCGGCTCGCGCACCAGCGTTTGTGCCAGGCTGGCGAGTTGCCGCTGGCCGCCGGAAAGCTCGCCAATGTTGCGGAAAGCGATGTCGGCGATGCCGAGCGCCGCCAGCGTCTCGTCAATGCGAGCCAAATCATCATCGCCCACCGAGCAGCCCATACCCTGCTTACGGGCGAGCAACACTGACTCGTAGACGGTGAGCACCGCGTTGGCGGACGTTTCCTGTGGCATGTAGCAGATGCCGCTCTTCCCGCGAATGGCCCCCTCGACATGCATTGCTCCCGGTCCGTCCAGGAGGCCGGCAATGCGCCTGAAGAGCGTCGACTTCCCGGCGGCATTCGGACCGATCACGGCCACGATGTCTCCGCCCTCGAACGCATTCGTCGTCACATCGCGAAGCCGCAGGCTCGTGCCGTAGCGCGCGCCGAGCGCCTCGAGCCGGATCGTCACCATGAGCGCCTCGTGCTGGACAGGATGAGCGAGATGAAGAACGGGATGCCGATCAGCGAGCTGACGATGCCGATCGGGAAGACCGTCCCCGGGATAAGCGACTTACTGACGACCGAGCTGGCCGACAGGATGAGCGCGCCCGCAAGGGCCGAGGCGGGCAGGAAGAAGCGTTGGTCCTCGCCGATGACCATGCGCGCGATGTGCGGACCTACCAGACCGATAAAACCTATGGTGCCGACGAAGGCGACGGGAATGGCGGCGAGGAGGCTCACCAGAATGAGCGTCTCGAGCCGCAGGCGACCGACCTTGACGCCGAAGCTGGCCGCCTTGTCCTCACCGAGCCTCAACGCCGTCAGCGCCCAAACGCGCCGGGCGAAAATGGGTAAGACTGCCAGGAGAATGAATGTGGTGACTGCAAGCTTCGGCCAGGTGGCCTTGCTGAGGCTGCCCATTGTCCAGAAGACGACCGCCGCCAGCGCTTCCGCCGAGGCGAAAAACTGGACCAGCGCCAGCAGCGCGTTGAAGGTGAAAACCAGAGCGATGCCGAGCAGCACGATGGTCTCCGCGCTGACGCCGCGCTTTACGCTTAGTACGTGAATGAGCAAGGGCCCCAGCATCGCCATCACGAAGGCGTTGATCGGCACCACATATTCGACTGCGGCGGGGACAAGCCTCACCCCGAAGGCAAGTGCAAGCGCGGCGCCGAAGCTCGCGGCGGCGGATATGCCGGGCGTGAAGGGGCTCGCCAGCGGGTTGTTGAGGATGGTCTGCAACTGCGCGCCGGCCACGGCGAGCGCTGCCCCGACGACAATGGCCATCAGGGCGACCGGCATGCGGATGTCCCAGAGCACCACGCGCACCTGCTGCGGCACCGTGTCGGGAAACACAAGCGCCCGCATGACCTCGCCAAGTCCGTAGCGGGCGGGACCGACCGCAAGGTCGACGCACAGGCTGAAGAGCAGGGCAGCGCCGAGGCCGGCAAGGATCAACTGCCGCCGCCAGACGAGAGCGCGGTAACGCCCTCGTCCATCGGTGCTGTCGAGCGCGGTGCTGACGGCCGTCGATTCAATCGACATCGGTCAGCGAAACCCAGTGGCCGGGCCGGTATGCTACGGGCAAGAATTTCTCGTGCAACTCTCTGAAGGTCGCCTCGGGATCGAGATCGGCGAAGAGATCCGGATGCAGCCACTTGGCCATCTGCTGGATAGCCACGAACTGATAGGGGCTGTTGTAGAACTGATGCCAGATGGCATGCACCGCGCCATCCTCGACGGCCTTCACGCCGGTCAGCGCCGGCCGCTCGGTCAGCGCCTTCAGCTTGCGCAGCGCCTCTGCCTGATCACGGCCGGGCCCGACGCCGACCCAGGCACCGCCCGGCACATAGGCGTCCCACCATCCGCCGGTGACGATGATCTGATCCGGGTCGGATGCGATGATCTGTTCGGGATTGAGTGTGCCGAACGTGCCGGGGATGATGCCCTTGGCGATGTTGTCGCCGCCTGCCATCTCGACGAATTTGCCGAAATTGTCGTCGCCGAAGCTCATGCAGCAGTCGTCGGAATAGCCGCCGGCGCGTTCGATGAAGACCTTGGGCCGTTCCGGCTTGGCCCGCTCGATGACGTCGGTAACGAGCGCGATCTCGGCGGCGCGCCAGGTGATGAATTCCTCAGCGCGCTCCTCCTTGCCGAACAGCTTGCCAAACAGGCGCATGCTGGGTTCGGTGTTGGTGAAGGGGCGCTCGCGGAAATCGACATAGACCAACGGAATGCCGGCGGCGGCGAGCTTCTCGATATACTTGCCGTCTTCCGTAGCCTGCTTCGATTCGATATTCATCAGGATGACGTCGGGCCTGAGCGAGACGGCCTGCTCGACGTCGAAAGTACCGTCCTTGAAGCCGCCAAAAGTCGGGATCTCCCCCATCCTGGGGAATTTTTCCAGATAGGCGGCGTAATTGTCCGGATCCGCCTGGCTGAAATCCTCGCGCCAGCCAGCGATGCGCTTGAACGGATCCTCGGTGTCGAGTGCCGCGACGAGATAGACCTGCCGGCCCTCACCCAGGATTACCTTCTCAACCGGGACGTTCACCTCGACCTGGCGGCCCGTGATGTCAGTCACTGCAACCATTTCGGCCCTGGCGGCCAGCGTCATCGACAGGGCGGCGATAGCTGCCGCCATCGTCCCTGCTCGGATCCTTCCGAAATTCATCGCGCCCTCTCTTGAAGTGGATTAACCAGAGGTGGCTTAAAAGATGACTTCAGTCTCAAGAAATATCTTTTAGAGCCATTCCAGACTGGTGCGACGAGAAGGGGTCTGGAATGGCGGGCGAGCCCAATTATTCGCTGCGGGACGAGATACGCGACTATTGGTCGGCGCGCGCCGGAACATTCGACCTTTCGGTGGGGCATGAAATCTTCTCACAGCGGGAACGCCTGGCCTGGCACAGGCTGATGCTCAAGCACTTGGGGCCTGGGGATGGGCGTCGCGCGCTCGACCTCGCTTGCGGCACCGGCGTCGTATCCCATCTCATGCACGACCTGGGTTATGCCGTGACCGGGCTCGATTGGTCAGAGGCCATGCTTGCCCGCGCGCGTGCAAAGGCGACGCAGAGCGAAACCGGCATCCGGTTTCTGATCGGCGACGCCGAGCGCACCCTTGAAAAAGGAGAAAGCTACGACGTCCTCGTCACCCGTCATCTCATCTGGACGTTGGTGGATCCGCGAGCGGCATTCGCCGAATGGTTCTCGCTGCTCAAGCCTGGCGGACGGCTGCTGATCATTGATGGTGATTTCGTCAGTGGGACCTGGGTAACCCATCTGCGACAAGTCCTGGAAAGGGCCATTGGCCTGACAGGCGGGCCGGTCCACGGACTGGATCAGGCGATGGCGGACCGCCATCGCAGCATCCTGTCGCGGCTGCACTTTTCGCACGGCGCCAAAGCGGACGAGGTCTGCGCGCTTCTCGTGGAGGCTGGCTTCGAGATACCTGTGGTCGACACCCGGTTCGGCGCGATTCATCGCGCGCAGGCACGGCACATAAACTTCCTCAGGGCGCTGGAACGCTCGACGCAGCATCGCTACGCGATCTGCGCGACCAAGTCGGCCTCGTAGTTGGGGAATTTCTAACGATTTGCTCGCAACAGCCCAGACACGACAGCTCAGGGTGAAAGACCACCGCGGAGAGACTTAGAAAAGAAGCTGTACGGATTGTCCCTGCGCCGAAAGCAGTTTGACGGCCTTCCGGTCAAACGAGACGAAAGTCTCCCCGCCAAGCCAGCCGCCGTCAAAAGCGAGCACGCCGTCCGCGAAATCGCCGCCGGCATCGAGGACTGACAGCCCTGCCTCAACGGCCGGCCGGTTGACGACAACATTCGCGGTGTTCAGCAACGCCCGGATCGCCGCGGCAATATTTTCGGGCTCTGTCTGGTATTGCCGGGCCAGAACCCAAACGAATTCGCACAAGGCCTGCAAGCTCACGGCCACGATGTCCGCTTTGGCCAGCAGGTCGACGGCAATGGCCGCCTGCCTCTCATCGTCGGCGACATAGGCGCGCAGCAGCACATTGGTGTCGGCCGTAATCCTCATTCCTTGCCCGATCCGGCCGCGGCGCCCGCCTCCGCTATCGCCTCGTTGATCTCCTCGATGCTGAGCACCCGGCGGTTCGTCTTGCCTCTGAGGAAGCCGTCAGGCACGTAGATTCGCTCTCGCCACCGTCGTTCGGCAAAATTTGTTGACTTCCCAACGTCGAGTGGATGTCGCAGCTCGCGCGTGACCTCCCGGCGACGAAATTCGAACTCCGGACCCTAGAGTCGAAGTTACCAGTGTCAAAATAGTTGTTTTAGATGAATTACTTAATCAAAACGTCGTTTTCGAAAGCCCTGGAAACCAAGATCATCGGATCGCCTAGAGTTGAGGCTTCCTTTCACTTCAGTCGCTTCTGTTCGCGCGATCGATCTAACCGTTGGGCGACTGAGCAGCATGGAATCGCCGAATTCATGCGTGCGATATCGGTGCTCGGCGAAGGATGCGGAAGCCTTGGCGAGCAGAGCATCGTCGGCAAAGGCGCGCAGGAGCTCGAAATGGCTTTCGCCGGGCTGGTGGACGCCTGTTAGAATCGCATCGACTACGCGAAGTGGCGTGCCCAGCGCGATGCGCCCCCTCGCAACGCCATTTCCGGCACGCACATTGCCGTCGGGGTTGGCAGCTGCCTCAAGCGCGCGCACCACGCTCGTGCCGATTGCGATGATGCGGCTTCCGCGGAGCTTCGCCCGCGCGACCTGCGCCGTCGTGCGTCCGGGGATGCGGTACGGCTCGTCGAAAGGGAGGCGCAAGTCGAGCGCGGGGTCCCCGGTGGAAGACACGCCCGCGGCATGCGTGAGTGTTGCGAAGCCCACGTCGCGCCGACGCCAGGCCTGGAGCGTGCGCCAGTCGAGTGCGAAGCCTGCCGATGGCGCCTCGAACGCCACCGGCCCGGCGGCAATCTTCGTCCAAACATTCCAAAGTGCCAACGGTTCGCGAACATGAGCATATTGGATCGGCCGGCCGTGCTGCGCCAGTCCTGCAAGCACCGCTGCGCGGTTGCCTGGGAAGCGCAACTCGAGAAGGCGAGGATGGTCGAGAAGGCGCTCTATAACGGCTTCAAGCCGACCGAGCCGGAGGCGATCGCCTGGTGACAGCGGGGGCGGAGACAGCCGATTTTCGGTGCGCGTGCGGTGATCGCCCGCGCCGAAGGCAATCGCCAGGAAGTCGGTTGGGTCGGGAAATGTCAGCCAGCCTGCCAGGCGGATCTCGATCGCCTCGTCGCTTCGAATATGCGTGCCGTGGAAGCTGGCAGGCAAGGTCGCGGCGTCATTGGCTACGACCAGATCGCCGCCATCGAACAGTGTCGCGAGTTCAGTGCGCGGCAGGTCGCGCGTCGCCCCGTCCGCCTCGACAACGAGCAGCCGGGCGGCGCGCCGATCCGGACGGTCGGCGGCAATCATCCACGTGCCTCGGCGAGAAGTGTTGCGCCGGCCGGCAACGTGTCGAGCATCTGTTCGATGATCTCGGCAGCAGCCAAGTCGGGACGCTTCAATGTCGACGGATCGGCGTCAGGAAGCGCCAGCGCGTGCAGTGGGGTGTCCATATCGCCAGGGTCTAGCGCGAGGAGCCGGATGCCGTCGGCCTTCCCCTCCTCGTCCCAAATCGCGGTCAGGTGAGCAAGAGCGGCCTTGCTCGCGCCATACGCACCCCAGCCGGGATAGGCGTTCACCGCCGCGTCGCTGGAGATGTTGACCACCAGCGCGCCACGGCCCTCGCGCGCGGACGCGGCAAGTGCACCGAACAGTGCTTTCGTCAGCCGGAACGCGCCGACGAGGTTGACCGCGAGCGCTTTTTCCAGCTCCTCGCACTCGGTATCGGCAAGGAGCGCCAGTGGAACGGGCCCGAGGCTCGAGGCATTGTTGATCAGAACGTCGAGCCCGCCCAGGCTCGCTGTGGCCTGCAACGCGATCGGGTAGATGTCGTCCTTTTTGCCGACGTCGCCGACAATGCCATGTGCGCCCGTCTCGTCAGCGATGCGTTCGACGTCCGCGGCAGTGCGTGCAACGAAGGCGACCGAGGCTCCGTCTTTGGCAAGCTGCCGCACAAGCGCCAGTCCTAGGCCGGAGGTGCCTCCCGTGACTGCTACACGAAGTCCCTGAAGATCGATGTTGGTCAGCATTGCCGATGCTCCTTCAAACCGTATGGCCGAATGGTACAAGCTCAAGTTAACTTGAGGTCAAGCATTCATTCCGTGGATCGATGCCAACCAGATTCACGTATCGCAGCGCAGGTTCGCCTTGTCGGCCAGCGGGCTGATCGCATTTGAGCGGGCCGGCACAGGAGCAGGTGCAGCCGTGATCGGTGCCGAGTCGGATTGCCTTATCGTCTTAGCGCCGCGTATGGGCTGTCGATCAGGCGATTGGCCCCGAGTGCGCCGTGATTATCGGACCAGTGAAGGAGGCGCATCGCCGTGAAAGCGCTATCGGGTTGCGGCTGTGTGTGATCGACCGGTTTAGCATCGCAAACCCCGCCGATTACAGACGCAAGAAGGCCATGGCCATGCGCGAGACGCCGGGAGCGTTCTAACCCACGTGGCCGGGCCGCACTTCTTCGACCGAGCTGCCTTCGCGCTGAATTCAGCCGATCCCGGCGCTGCAACAATGCTTTCATTCCAAATTGGGTTACTCGGGCCGTTCTGCGACAAAGAGAGTATCGGAGAGAAGCCCAAGCCGTTCGCGATCCGCGGCGGGTATACGATCTGAATTTATTCGGGTGACAGCAAAGCCGGCGTCCTCGATACGCTCCTTGATATCCGGTCCGTAGGCTCGCACGTGATCCGATCCACCAAAGCGCTCGTCGCGCTCCCTCAGTGACATAGATGGCGTCGCTTCGATCGTTTGGCGATAAATAAGCGGTACCTGGATCCAGACCTGCCCTCGGGGCTTAAGAGATGACCAAAGTTGCCGAAACACATGCCGATCATCAGGCACGTGTTCCATGACATGACTTAATACGACGATATCGAGATCGCTGGTGCGTCGCATGTCCATCAGGTCAATTTTCACGGTATCCGGCCCGTACCGTCCCGGCTCGAAATCGCCTTTGATTAGGTTGCCTGCTTGAGAGAGTCTCTTTGAAAGACCTTTCTCGCTAGGCGCAATCTGGAGAATTTGAAGCTGCCCCGCCGGCAACTTGATAAGCCTACGGTCTAGAGCACAAATCAAAAACCGCTCGCGATCCACCGCATGACAAAGCGGGCAGACAAGAGTGTACGCTCCGAAACGGTAAAAAGCCGCTATATCGCGATCGCAGGCATTGCAGTGATGAGCCTTGCTCGTCGGGAGGACCGTCAGGGCAAAGGCTCTGAGCCAATCTCGGTATGAACGAAGTTTGCGTGTGACTCGCCGCACCGTGATACGATCACCATAGCTGCGAAAAAGAGATAGAAGTCGGCTTCCCCGAGCATTGTTCTTCCCTGATGGTTTCAGCATGTCGCCTCCAAGGTTTTTTCACCCAAGGGGCAATAATTAGTGCCAGCTTATATGAAGTCGAGTCTGCGGAGCAGCAGGTCTCCCGATCGGTCGCTGGCAATGCAGGGCGTGGGAGCCGGGCCCTCGCTGACGCTCGGACAGCCGCCAGCAGGAACTCGCGCTGGCGGGCTGCCAGTCCCATTGTCCTGTTCGACAACCCAGCCTTTGAAGAGAAAATTCGATCATCGTCATTACTGCGTCTTGTCCGCTGCTTCTCGACAATGGCCCGCATGTCAAATTCGCCGGCCAGTCGCTGCGTGCTGGCCTCGCCTCGTCGGCCGAGGTCGACGAACGCTATGTGCAAAAACAGTTCTGCCATACCTCCTCCGAGATTGCCCGCCTCCATCGGCGCCGCAGACATCGCTTCCGCATCAACGTGACCAGAGCCTCCGGCCTCTAAGGAGGCACCCCCCTCCTCTGCCGTCGTTCCGCCGCTCAGGTTCACGCGAACGCTTTCATCCTGAGGGCCAGCAGACTGATTTTCTGTCATTCGGACAGCCCCGGAGCCTCCGGGCCTGTTTCATCGCCAGGACAGTTGGTCTTTCGGCAGCCGACCGCTCGGATCGAACACGTTCACTTTGTGCGGAAGATCGGGGCCCAGTCCCGTAGCACCAGATTGCGGTCTTCCGTCTCCGCGCCCGGAGCAAAACTCGGCACCAGAATTCCAGCGATGCCTTCAGGCCGCATTCGGTCATATATGGGCCAGGATGCAGGTCTCTCTCCGTCGCTGAGAGCCGTGGCCCACGCGCTGCCCATGTCCGCAAGCGTGACAGAAGATTCTCCCCTGCACGGTGCGTGCCCGCGTGGCGTCTCCCAATACGCAACAAGGCCCCGCGCGGGGCCTTGTCCTATTAATTTTGCCCTGAACTCATTTCCCCATCATCTGCTTGGCATTCTCTGGCGTAATCGCGGTCGTAGCCACCGTCACCGTCGGCTCAACCGACGAAGCACAATCAAGCAGAATCTTCTTCGACATCTCGATCGCCTCCTTGGCGCCGGTCGGGTAGGTGAAGGTTGCCGCCCAGTCGCCCTTGGCCACGGCCTCGATGCCGCCGGCCGGGCCCGGCAGGCCGTCGGTGCCGATAATCTTGACCTGCTTGCCCGCGCCCTTGGCTGCAAGCAGCGCGCCGGCTGCCATCATGTCGTTCGAGGCGTAGAGCACCTTGATGTCGGGGTGCGCTTGCAGCATGGCAGAAAAAGCGGTCTGAGCTTTGTCGGGCACCCAGTCGGCGGCCTGCTCGGCCACCACCTGGATCTTGCCATTTTCCTTCACACCATCCTTGAATCCGTTGAGCCGCTCCACTGCCGGCGTCGAACTTGGCAGGCCTTCAAGCACCGCTGCCTCGCCCCCTTCGGGGAGCAGCGTCTTTGCGGTGTACTTGCCCGCTTCGAGCGCGATCTTGTAATTGTCGCCGCCGATGAAGGCGGTGTAGTCTTTACCTGGGTCGCCTACCGTCTTGCGGTCGAGCTCGATCACGGGAATGCCGGCATCCATGGCGCGCTTCACCGCCGGGGTCAGGGGCGCTGCCTCGAAGGGCGAGATCAAGAGCAGATCGACTTTTTGAGTGATGAAGTTGTCGACCTGCGATGTCTGCGTGTTGACGTTGCCGGCGCCATCGGCGATCTGCAGCGTGAACTGCGACACTTCCTTGACCGCCGCGCTCAGTTCGTCATTGACATGCTGGCGGTAGGGCTCGGCGTTGTTTGCCTGCGAAAAGCCGATGATGAACTGGCCGTCCTTGGCGCAGGCCTTGACCATTGGGTCAGCGGCCTCTGCGGTGCCCGCCATGCACAGGCACGTGCCGGCGAGCAGTCCAAGCCGCCAGGCACGCCACGATCCTCGTTCTGTGGTTCTCATGCTCTCTCTCCTCCTTTTTAGGGCCGCTGCGGCCACACCTTGGTTTCTAACGCCTTCCATCTGCCCGCCGTCTGCCTGCTATCTGCCCAAACCCTCGCGGCGGCGCACGAGAGATTGAAGCACGGCCGCCAGGACGATGATCGCGGCCGTCGCGAGCAGCTGCATGGCGGGGGTAATGTTGTTAAGCTGAAGGATGTTGGCGAGCGCGCCGAGCATGATGGTGCCGGCGACGGTGCCGACCATCGAGCCGGCGCCGCCGAACAGGCTGGTGCCGCCGATGACCACGGCCGCGATTGCGGTGAGCTCATAGCCCATACCGTCATTGGCGCTGCCGAAGTTGAATTGACCGGCGTGCACGATGCCGGCAAGGGCGGCGGCAAAGCCGGTGATAGCGTAAACCGAGATCTTGACCATCGAGACCGGCACGCCGGAAATGCGCGCGGCCCGCTCGTTGCCGCCGACGGCAAAGACATAGCGGCCGAAGCGCGTGGTGTTCAATACCAAGGTGGCAATGGCGGCGAAGACGATGAAGACAATGGTCGCCACCGGCACGGTGTTGTTGAACAGACGCTCGCCCAGCACCGCGAAAACAGGTGGCGCCAGGCCGGGACCATCGCCATAGGAAATGTTGATGTACTGGTTGCCCGATACGACCAGCGCGAGCCCCCGCGCCGCCTGCAGGCCGGCGAGCGTGACAATGAACGGCTCGAGGCGAAAGCGGCTGGAAATCATGCCCTGGATCATGCCGAAGACGGTGCCCATTGCCAGCACAGCAAGGACGGTCGGGATAAGCCCGAAGCCGCCGGAGATCATCATCGTTGCGGTAACCACGCTGGAGAGACCGAGCACGGCGCCCACTGAAAGGTCGATGCCGGCGGTGATGATGACGAAGGTCATGCCGATGGCAATGATGCCTGTTTCAGACACCGCACGCACTATGTTGGCCATGTTGTCGGGCGCAAGGAACAGGATCTCGCCATGGCGCCTCGGCGAGAAGATGACGCCGCCCATCGCGACCAGCACCAGGCCGATCAAGCTCTGGAAGCGCACGACCAAAGCGAGCGGATCGCGATGCACCGGTGCTGCCGCCAACGGCACGCCTGCAGCCGAAGTCGTCTCGTCAGACATCAGGTCTCCTTGCCGTTTGCTGCGGCCAGCACCGTGTGCTCGTCGACGCCGCCGATGAATTCCGCTACGTTGCGCCCCTGGCGCAGTACTACGATGCGATCGCATAGGCCGATCAGCTCAGGCATTTCGCTGGAGGCGACCAGAATGCCCAACCCTTGAGCGGCCAGTTGCCTCAGCCGCGCATAGATCTCGCCTTTGGCACCGACATCGACGCCGCGCGTCGGCTCGTCGAGCAGCAGAAGACGCGGATTGCCTAAGATTTCCTTGGCCAGTACCACCTTCTGCTGGTTGCCACCTGAAAGCGCGCCGACGGCGATGTCGGGGTTCTTTGGCCGGATGTCGAACTGACCGAAGGATTGTTTCACCGCCTCCGCCTGCCGGCCCGGCGACATCAGTCCGGCCGGCGAGAGGCGGCGGATCACCGACATGACCAGGTTGAGGCCGACCGCCATCCTCAGCATTAGTCCGCTGCCGCGACGGTCGTCCGTGACGAAGGCGATGCCGGCCGCTCGCGCCGCCCTGATTGAATTGAGCTTCACCTGACGGCCATCGAGGGCGACATCGCCCTCCCAGTGGCCGGAGAGGCCGGTGCCATAAAGCGCGCTGAGAAGTTCGGTCCGCCCTGCCCCCATGATGCCGGCCAGTCCGACGATCTCCCCTTCATGCACATCGAGCGAAAGCCCTGTCGGGGCCTGCCAGCCGGCACTGTCGCGCACCAGCCGGAAGCTTGCATCGCGCAAGCTGAGCAGTGCCCGGCCGACCGCTTTAGCGCGCTGGGGATAAAGCTCGTCGAGCGGACGCCCCACCAGCAGCCGCACCAACTCGGCTTGCGGCGCGTGCGGCTCGGTGACGCCGGCGACGCGCCCGTCGCGCATCACCGTTACCCGGTCTGCAATCTCGGGCACTTCCTCCAGCCGATGCGAGATATAGACGATGCCGATGCCGCTGGCGGCGAGCTTGCGCATGATGTCGAACAGCCTTTCGACCTCACCCACCGTCAGGGCCGCCGTCGGCTCGTCCATGATCAGTACGCGCGATGCGTAGGACAGCGCCTTGACGATCGCCACCACCTGGCGCTGGCCGATCGAGAGATCGGCGACCAGTCGTGCCGGGTCAATGGCGAGTTCGATCGCTTCCAGCCGTCTGCGGGCCTCACGGCGCATCGCGGCCACATCGAGCAAGCCGCCCGGGCGCATTAACTCGCGGCCTAGGAAGAGGTTCGACGCCACATCGAGCGTCGGTACGAGATCGAGCTCCTGGAAGATAGTGGCTATGCCGGCGCCCTGCGCTTCGCGTGGATTGCTGAAGCGCACTGGCTTGCCGTCGATCTCAATCGTGCCTTCGTCCGCCGCGTAGACGCCCGACAGCAGGTTCATCAACGTCGATTTGCCGGCCCCGTTCTCACCGAGAAGGGCGTGGATTTCACCGGCCCTGAGGTCGAAATCGACGCCGCGCAGAGCCTGGACACCACCGAAGCGCTTGACCGCGCCGGTGACCGAAAGCAGCGGCGCGTTCATGTCGGCCTCGCACAGGATTGGCGGGCATGAAGCGTGGCCTGGAGTCGGACGGTGCGCGGCTCCGTCGCGGAGGATGCGATGCGAGCGCTGAGCAAAGCGGCCGCCTGCCGGCCGATCTCGGCGCAAGGCTGCGCCACCAGCGTCAGCCGCGGCTCGAAACAATCGGCCCATTCGAAGTCGTCGAAGCCGGCAAGCGAAAGATCGCCCGGTATCGCCAGGCCCATTTCGCGGATCGCGCGGACTGCCCCGATCGTCGTCATGTTGTTGCCGGTGACCAAGGCCGTGGGTGGCGACGGCAAAGACAGTATGACGCGGGTAGATGCTGTCGCGGACGCGGTGTCGACGTTCCCGACCGACAAATAGTCCGGCAGGCAGTCAAGTCCGTTGGCGGCCAGGGCCGACCGGAACGCCTCGACGCGTTCACGGGTCGTCGCCAAGCCCGGCTGGCCAGCGACGAAGCCGATCCGCTTGTGGCCGAAGGAGGCGACGTGATCGATAAGGGCTCGCATTGCCGAATGGTTTTCGACGCCGATCTGGTCGAAGCGCTCGTCGGCCAAGCGGTCGATCAAGACGCAGGGCAACTTCTTCTCGGCAAGATAGTCGATCGCCCGCTGCGGCGCGCCCGATGGCGCCAGAATGACGCCGTCGACCCGCCGCTGATGGAAAGCACGGACCACCGAAAGTTCGCGATCCGGGTCGTCCTGGGTGTCGGACAGGAAAACCATAAGACCGAGACGCGCGCACTCGGCCTCCACTGCGCAGATGATGTCGGTGAAATAGGGATTGGAAATTGCCGAGATTGCCAGGCCGACGCTGTTGGTCGTCGAGGCTTTGAGAGACCGCGCCAGCTCATTGGGCTGATAGCCCATCGAGGCAATCACGTCGTTGATGAGCTTCGCCTTCTCGGGCGATACAAAACGGGTACGGTTGACTACATGCGACACGGTCGAAACCGACACGCCCGCGCGGCGCGCCACTTCAGCCATTGTCGGCATGGCGGCTCAAATGGGGTGCTCGCAAGCGCTCCTCCCTAACTGCGTTTCCGTCCGCTCTTGTTCTGATTGGCGGATTGAGCGAAACGATATCGCAATCGAAACGTTTGCGCAATCGTTTCGATGCTCAATATGCCGAAAAACGAGATCAGCGGCAGTTCTAGGTGATTGTCAAATGGCGCAATGATGAGGGGCCGTTTCTAACCTCTCGAAAATGGCCAATTGTAGCGCTGTCAGCGCAACGCCTGGAATAGAATTCTGTATTCTGGCCCAGCTGTGGGGCTAGGCGCCGCAATGATCTGGCTTGGCCTCGACACCGGGCTCTTCATTCGCTGGTCTTCGGCGATAGCCAACAGCGTTGAATAAGACCTCATTGTCACAATCTTAGGTGGGAGGAACCTGGTTGACGCATGAGGCGCCCGTTCGGCGCCATGCCCGTGGTCGCCATGCTTGCAGCACCCCAGTGGCTGAAGTCGTCGAAGCTGTGGGTTGGCGATGGGGTGGTAACGTTGGGCGGAGATGGTTTACAAGCCAGTGACGCTTCGAACGGCCGCCGAGTATTTCGTCCCTCCTTCCTGAGCTTCGAAGTTTGTCGCTGGGTCCCGGCCTTTTATCGTGTTATGCTAATAGACCCAAAAGACCTTCCTTGAAGGGAAACGGAAATGTCCGCCATGTCAGCGTTGACGCGGACTTTCATTGCCGCTGTTCTTGTCGGCGGCGCGCTTGTCATGTCGTCGGCCATCGGAGCGGGAGTTACCGAGGATGTCGTGACGGCAACGCGACTCGCGGAATTGCTCCGGGCGGGGCGAAGCATCATCTCGAACTATCAGACGCTCATCAATGACCCTGCTCTTGGCGACAAGCACCTCGACGGTGAGCGCATTGCGAGAGAGGCCATCGCCGCTTACTCAAAACACACCGGTCACGACCCGCTTTCCGGCGAATTGACTGAGCGCGACCGTCGTCTGCTTGAGGCCCAGATTGAGGCGATGCGAGAGGTGGTGAACGAACAGCAAGATAACATCAACCGCGCGGGAACCGCTTTCAAAGGGTTCGTGCCAGCCGTGTTTGCGCGTCTGATGAATGACAAGTTCGCCGCCAAGGCCGGCAACGAAGCTCGGGTGCGGGTGACTGCGCCAGAGCAACTCGTGCGCAACCGCAAATCGCTTCCGGACGCCTGGGAAGCACAGATCATCAAAAGCGTCTTGCTAGATCAGCAGAGAGCGAAGGGAGAAGCCTATACGGAAGTCACAGCGGTGGATGGACGCCGGGCATTTCGAATGCTGCTGCCCGAATACTATACTGGCTCGTGCCTTTCCTGTCACGGCGAGCCGAAGGGCGAGATCGACGTGACAGGATATCCAAAGGAGGGCGGCAAAGCGGGCGATCTGGGAGGCGCGATCAGCATCGTCTTGTTCAAATGAGCGCTTTGGAACAATCACCGCACCGAGTGAAAGCGGTTTCGGCGCCGGCGAGGCCGCTTACACGTCGCTTTGCGAATCTACCGATTTCGGCCCGCATAGCTGCGCTGACAGCGGCCGGCCTTATCAGCCTCATCGTATCCTCCATTTTTCTCACACAGGCACTTTATCGCAGTGCAGATCGAACCGCGGAGACCAAGGCATTTTTCGACGCCGCGTCCACTGCGGCTGCGGCGCACGTAACATTCGGCGAATTGCGATACTGGCTGACCGACCTGTCGGTTAGCTTGTTGATGAATTCGCAGCGTAATGCCGAGCAGGCGCGCGAGCGACTCCTGGCACACCTGGACCGCCTTTCAAAATCATCACCGGATGCGGTCAGGGAAATCCGCGTTGAGATCGATGCCTATGTCAAAACAGCGTTAGAGGCGGCAGACAGCTATACTCAAGACAACCGCATCATCGGCAACACTCTCCTCGCGCAAGCGCGCACCCACAGCGCAAATGTGGATGCTGCGCTTAACAAACTCGTTGAACGAGCGAGCGCCGAGGCAGAAGCCGCCCGGAACGAGGTCGTAACGGAAACCCAGAAAACGGCGACTACTGCTGCTGTTCTGGTGGCCATCGTGGTGATGATCGGGTCGCTTCTCACCATCCTTGTCCTTCGCTCGATCGTCGGCCCGTTGCGGCGGCTAAACCGGGTGATCGGAAATCTGACGGAAGGACGTTACGACGTCGAAATACAGGCAGAGGGAGGGGACGAGCTCGGCGCGATGGCGCGGACGCTTCGGCTTTTCCGGGCGAGCGCAATTGAAAAGCAAAGACTGGAGGATGAGGCGGAGCGGCAAAGACGGACGATCGGAGCGGCACTCGAGGCGATTTCTGACGGATTTGTCCTGTTCGACTCGGAGGACAAGGTCCTTCTTGCCAACAGCAAATACTGCGAAATCTTTCCCGACAATGAGCGAGCTACTCTGCCTGGGAAAAGCCTTCAGGATATTCTGAAAAGTCGCTTGGCGAGCGGACACGTCGACCTTGAGGGCGCGTCGCCGGAGGAGTGGATTGCGAAGAGGCTGCGCATCCAGAAGGATCCGGCAGGCTTCGTCCACGAGGGTCGCTTCGGAGAACGCTGGGTCCGCGTCAGCAAACGAAAGACCCCTGACGGCGGGACCGTCGCCATTTACACCGACATCACGGAACTGAAGCAGAGAGAGGTCGAACTCGAGCGGGCCAAGAGTCATGCTGAAGCGGCAAATGAGGCCAAGAGCAGCTTTCTCGCGTCCATGAGCCACGAGCTACGCACTCCACTGAATGCGATCATTGGCTACAGCGAGATGCTGATCGAAGAGGCGAGCGGCCAGCAAATGAACGAGTTCGTGCCAGATTTGGAAAAGATCGCCGGGGCCGGTCGCCATCTCCTCGCGCTCATCAACGACATCCTCGATCTGTCGAAGATCGAGGCAAACAAGATGGCAAATTTCCTGGAGACTTTCGACGTCGCCGACTTGTTGCGCGATGTCCAGGCCACAGTCGCGCCACTGATGGCGAAAAACCGAAACAGTTTCGTTCTGGACCCCGCGGGCGACCTCGGGAAGATGCATTCGGACCAGACGAAGTTGCGTCAGAACCTCTTCAATCTGCTCAGTAACGCAGCCAAGTTCACCGAGGGGGGCCGCGTAACGCTGGCGATTCGACGCGAGAGGAGATCGGACGGCGACTGGCTGATATTCAGAGTATCCGACACCGGGATCGGGATGACGCCAAAGCAGCAAGAACGGCTCTTTGACGCTTTTACGCAGGCAGACGCCTCCACCACTCGCAACTATGGCGGGACGGGATTGGGCCTCAGCATAACCCGGAGTTTCTGCCGCATGATCGGAGGCGTTGTAACCGTCAAGAGCGAGTTCGGAAAAGGCTCGACCTTCACAATGGAGATTCCAGCCGAGTGCAACGAAGAACCTGGCGAGCAGAAACCCGCCGAGCCGCTGTCGTCGAGGCCGTCGGAACGGGCGGTTCTGATCATAGATGACGAGCCAGCCGCCCGAACTCTCATCGCCAAGGCCTTGGCAGAGGCGGGACTGGCATCGATCGAAGCAGCAAGCGGCGAGGAAGGCATAGCCGCAGCGCGAGCGCATCGCCCGGCCGCAATCATTCTCGACATCATCATGCCGCATCAGGACGGCTGGTCAGTGCTGCGCTCACTGAAAGGCGATAAGGAGCTCTGCGAGATTCCGGTAATCCTTGCGACGATACTTGCAGATCGCGAACTCGGCCTCTCACTCGGTGCGGTCGAATACCTCACCAAGCCGATCGACACCCGAAGGCTTATTCGAACGATAGAGGCTTGCGGCGGCGGCAACCGCGATGTGCTTGTTATTGACGACGATCAAGCCTCGCGCGACTTCCTTCGGCGTATCCTGATCAAGAAGGGTTGGCGGGTTCACGAGGCAAGCGATGGCTTGCGGGGCCTCAAGCTGATGAAGCGATTGCTGCCGCGTTTGGTCCTGCTTGACCTGCTGATGCCCGAAATGGACGGGTTCCAGACGCTGAACGAGATGCAGCAGGTGCCCGAACTGCAAAACATTCCGGTCGTCGTCGTAACTTCGAAGGATTTGTCGGCGGACGAACTCAAATGGCTTCGCGACAGGGCGGTCTCGGTTGTGACCAAGGGCGCAAACAGTCGGTCCCAGTTGGTCGAGGCCCTCGAGCGCCAGATCTTCCCACTTGAGTCGACGGGTGCCGGCAACGCCGATCGCGGAAGCGCCCCTATAGTTGAAGGAAGCCAAAGATGACGAGGATCCTTCTCGTAGAAGACAACGAATTGAACCGCGACATGCTCTCGCGACGGTTGTCGCGGCGTGGGTTCGAAGTCCTCATTGCGGAAAACGGACAATCGGGGGTGGAACTCACCGTTTCGGAAAGGCCCGATCTCATCCTCATGGATATGAGCTTGCCGGTCATGGACGGGTGGGAGGCGACGCGGCGGATCAAGGCCGATCCGGCCACCTCCGGGATCCCGATCATTGCGCTTTCTGCACACGCGATGGCCAGCGATCGCGAAATGGCGCTCGAGGCGGGCTGCGATGACTACGATAGTAAGCCGGTGGAACTGTCGCGACTTGTCCAGAAAATTGAACAATTGCTCGCCGCGAATGGATGAGGCTCGGGCGGACGGTATGAAAATATGACTGCCAAGAACAAGTTCCAACGGCATGCGATCGCCGTCCATCTGGCACAGCAGCTCGCCGGACCGGCGCGGGCAATCTCAGGACTTCAGGAGTTGCTGACCGAACAGGTGCAGGACCTCGGTCTGGTCCACATGACACCCGACCTACAGAAGGTCGGCGCCGCTGCTTGCGAACTGAATGGCCTGATCGACAGCCTGATCCACGGCAAAGCCGATAATGAGAACCGGGCAGGGGTCGAGATCGAGGCGAAACTGCGCCACGACTTGCGAACGCCGCTCAACGCGATCATCGGCTATTCCGAAATGATTCGTGAAGAAGCCGAAGAATTGCGCGAATACGCGCTGGAAGAGGATGTCACGGTGATGCTCGCCGCGGCGGCCGAGTTGTTGGCGCATGTCGATGCAATTGCCGGCCTCTCGCGCGCACCCGACAGCGAGGATCCGCGGACCACGGATCAGGCTGAGATCGATGCGGCAGGGCTCGAACGGGCACTGATCAAGGCAGAGCACGACGCAAGCCCAGGCCACGGGGGGCGCATACTTGTCGTCGACGACATCAGCAGCAACCGCGGTCTCCTCTCGCGCCGCTTGCAACGTGACGGTCATCAGGTAGTCACTGCCGAGTCCGGTCCATCAGCGCTGGCTCACCTGGCGGAACACGAGTTCGACCTGGTTCTTCTTGACCTCCTGATGCCGGACATGAACGGCATCGAGGTGCTCTCGCGATTGAAAGCGGAGCGCCGATGGCGGCATATCCCTGTCATCATGATATCGGGGTTGGACGAAGTGGACGCGGTGGTCCGCTGCATCGAGGCGGGGGCGGACGACTACTTGCCTAAACCTTTCAATCCGGTCCTGCTGCGCGCCCGGATCAACTCGAGTTTGGAAAAGAAACGTTGGCTCGACCGCGAGCACCAGTATCTTCAGCGGATCGAGGCGGAGAAGCGGCGGGCCGACTCGCTCCTCCATGCGATCCTGCCCGGTCAGATCGTGGCACGGCTGCAACGGGGCGAAGAGTTCATTGCCGACCGATTCGATGAAGTGACCATCCTTTTTGCCGATATTGTCGGTTTCTCGAGCATAGCGGCAAGGTTGCCGCCGGCGGACCTGATCAAGCGCCTCGATGGGCTATTCAGCACGTTCGATGTCTTGGCGGAGAAACATTCCGTGGAGAAAATCAAGACCATCGGAGACGCCTATATGGCTGCAGGCGGTGTTCCGGAACCGGCAGATGACCATGCCGACAGGATCGTGGCACTGGGGAAATCCATGCTGGACGCGTTGAAGCCCTTAGCGTGGGGCAACGATAGTTTTCGGATCCGCATTGGCGTGCACACGGGACCGGTGATCGCGGGCCTGATCGGCCGGCATCGATTCGTCTACGACGTCTGGGGCGAGACCGTGAATATTGCAAGCCGGCTCGAGTCTCAGGGCGTGGCCGACCGCATGCAGATTTCGGAGGCAACCAAGCAGGCCCTGCGTACCTCCTGGAAGCTCGAACCGCGCTGCAATGTAGAACTGGCAGGTGTCGGCAGGATTGAAACCTATCTCGTTCAACACTGAACAATGTCTGACTGCCTAAGGGAATTTCGCGAAGCGATGCTTGGGGTCGAAACGATTGCATGCAGCACAAGCGTTGTTTCTCGCCGGAGCATCGGCCGCCGCAGCCAACACAAGCTTGTTAGGCGCCGCAGCCTGGGCGCAGGCGGCCGAACCCTTCAAGCTTCCGCCGCTCGGCTACTCGAACAACGCATTGGAGCCGCACATCGACGCGACTACGATGATGATCCATCACGATCGTCATCACGCCGCTTACGTGAATGCCTGCAATCAACTCGTGCCACTTTGGCCTGAGCTCGCCAGCACGCCGATGGAGGCCATTCTGGCAGATTTGGGCAAGGTCCCGGAAGGCGTGCGCAGCGGCGTGCGCAACAATCTTGGGGGACATTGGAATCACACTCACTTCTGGGAGCTGATGACGCCGGGGGGACCCAACCAGCCCGGTGGCGACCTCAATGCCGCCATAAGCAGCACCTTCAGCAGCTATGCGGGCCTGACCGAAAAGCTCATGGCGGTTGGCCTTGACCGCTTTGGCTCCGGCTGGGTATGGCTTGTCGTGGACAAGGACAAGAAGCTTGAGATCGTCAGCATAACCAGGACACGCCGCTCGAGCTTGGGGCTCATCCAGTGATTGGCCTCGACGTCTGGGAGCACGCCTATTATCTCAAGTACCAGAACCGCTGCGCCGACTACCTCAAGGAATGGTGGAGCGTGGTGAACTGGGACAAGGCGCTCGCCAACTTCAAGAAGTCGATCGGCTGAGGGGGCCGCAGTTCGCAACACCTCATCCATCGCAATTTCGAGTTCGTGATGCTCGATCTCGATTTGTTGTCAGGCCGCTTTTCGACCATAGCAAAAGAACGCCTCCTCAATAGTGGGCCTTGCCATGCAGCGCACCGCCGACTCGAACCCCGAACATGTCTGCAAATTGTTGACGTATCCGACAGGACTCTGAGGCATAGCGAGGATTGCTATAGCTCATTTTTCATGGCATCATGAGTTATAGAAAGGCGCTCTATAACTCATGGTATGGAATTGGGAGCAGACTGACTGGCCGCATTTTACCTACGATAAGAAGGTATTGGAACCGCTGGAAAGCGAGTTCCTGTTGCGGTCGGGCGAGTTGCGGGGCGTCTTTCGTCATGTCGGTGCCGACGATCGCGACCAGATTCGCATCGACCTTATCAGCGAAGAAGCCTTGAAGACATCCGCGATTGAAGGGGAATACCTCAACCGCGAGAGTCTGCAATCATCCTTACGCCAGCAACTTGGCTGGGGGAGCGAGACCAGGCACATTCCGCCGGCCGAGCGCGGTATCGCTGAAATGATGGCCGATGTTTATTTGCATTTTTCCGATGCACTCTCGCATCCCACCCTCTACGCCTGGCACAAGATGGTGATGTCGGGTGAGCGGCGCATCGGGACCATCGGCAGCTACCGCCTGCACGCCGATGCCATGCAAATCGTTTCCAATCGGCTGGATAAGCCCAAACTCCATTTCGAAGCGCCACCGTCGGCCCGGGTGAAGACCGAAATGGACGCCTACGTGGCTTGGTTCAACGAAACTGCGCCCAAAGGCAAGATACCGATTCCGGCGTTGACGCGTGCCGGAATCGCGCACCTTTATTTCGAGAGCATTCACCCGTTCGAGGATGGCAACGGGCGCATAGGGCGTGCCCTCTGCGAAAAGGCACTGGCGCAAAGCCTGGGTGAGCCCAGTCTCATCGCTTTGGCGTACACGATTGAACGCCACCGCAAGCCCTACTACGGCAATCTGGAGGCCAGCAACAAAAACAAAGCGATTACGGCTTGGCTACTCTATTTCGCTAACACGATCCTTGAAGCGCAACGCGTAACGCTTGCCCGTGTCGAATTCTCGATCGCCAAGGCCAAGTTTTACGAACGCTACCGCGGTCACTTCAATGAGCGCCAGGAAAAGGTCATCACCCGGATGTTCCGCGAAGGTATAGATGGTTTCAAGGGCGGTCTCAGCGCCGAGAATTACATCGCCATCACTCAGGCATCCCGCGCGACAGCGACAAGAGATTTGCAGGACCTCGTTGCCAAGGGTGCACTGATTAGAACCGGCGAACGACGATACACACGTTACGCATTGAACACTCTTGCTGGCCGAGCGTAAACCACAACAGAGACAGAAGAAGCGGGCTGTCAAAGAGTCTGCCTGCCTGAGCATCGAGGGGTGGCTGGCTGCAATCTGACAGGAGATCCTCGAGGCCAAGACAATGGTAAGAGTCTGTTCGAACTGCCGCCGGCTACTACCGACCCCAGAGCACCCCGATGATCACACCCTAATTCGGCAGCGGCATGGTCGGCCTTCAAGGCCCTTGGCCGGGAAGTTGGTACCGCTAGTTGGAATCAGGCAACACCCGTTTCTGAACTGGATTTTGAAGCCGCGGATAAGCGGCTATGATGAGCGTGCCGAATGCAGGTAAGGTTGAGGAGGCCTCGAACAATCGGCATTAAAGGAGACTACGTCGATGACGAACGTTCGCGCCCTTGTCCTTGAACGCCAGCACGAACTCAAGCTGCGTGACATCGATCTGCCACAGACCGTGGGCCCGGGCGAAGTTCGCATCAAGATCCATACGGTGGGCGTCTGCGGCTCTGACGTGCATTACTACACGCATGGCCGCATCGGCCCGTTCGTGGTCGAAGCGCCGATGGTCTTGGGCCACGAAGCCGCCGGCACCGTCGTCGAAACAGGGGAAGGCGTCGAGCATCTAAAGGTCGGCGACCGCGTCTGCATGGAGCCGGGTATCCCCGATCCCAATTCGCGGGCGAGCCGGCTCGGCCTCTACAACATCGATCCGGCGGTCAGGTTCTGGGCAACGCCGCCGATCCACGGTGTGCTGACGCCCTATGTCGTCCACCCCGCCAACTACACTTTCAAACTGCCCGACAATGTCAGCTTCGCCGAAGGCGCCATGGTGGAGCCCTTCGCTGTCGGAATGCAGGCGGCTGCCAAAGCAAAGATCGCGCCGGGCGACACGGCGGTGGTGATTGGCGCAGGGCCGATCGGCACGATGGTGGCGATCGCGGCGCTCGCCGGCGGCTGCGCCCGCGCCGTTGTTGCAGATCTCGCCCAACCCAAGCTCGACATTGCCGGCGGCTATCAAGGCGTGATCCCGGTCAACGTCCGCGACAAGAACCTGGCGGCGGAGGTAAAGCGCCTGACCGATGGCTGGGGCGCCGACGTCGTGTTTGAATGCTCGGGCTCGTCCAAGGCATGGGAGACCCTGCTCGATCTGCCGCGGCCCGGTGGCGTGGTGGTGGTGGTCGGCCTGCCGGTGGCGCCGATCGCATTCGATGTCGCCACCGCCTCGACCAAGGAAGTCCGCATCGAAACGGTGTTCCGCTATGCCCACCAATATGAGCGGGCAATCGCGATGATGGGGTCGGGCCGGGTCGACCTAAAGCCACTCATTTCGGCGACCTTCCCCTTCGAAGATTCCATCACCGCCTTCGACCGCGCAGTCGAAGCACGGCCGGCGGACGTAAAGCTTCAGATCCGATTGCCGGATTAAGGCGAGTTCCAAAGCCCCCGGGCTGTCCTCCCGATCTCCTCAATGCGTTCCGTAGCTTCCTTGGGGTGCCAAAGTTGGCGGCCCCGAGCGCTTTTGATGCTGGTACACGGCATTTGCCGGCGGCCCTCCCTCCAAAAACAACCCCGTACCCGGCGATCACGGCATCCTCTGGGACCACGAGCAAATCCCCTGAGCCTGACGGAACCGACACTTGACAAATCGGCGGCCGTCCGACACGTTCTTAACAAAAGGCACAACAAACTTACAAAAGTTCAAGTTGGCACAATCTGGCCGATAGGGAGAAGGCCGATGCGTCTCTGTGACCGAGCGGAGATTTGCGCGTGAGCACGGTGACCGTGACCCGCGAAACGCCCAGATGGGCCCTGCCCCGGTTCATGACGGCCGAGCATCCATTCCCCTGGCTCGCGCCGATCACGGTTATGCTTCTCGTTTTCGGGATCTACCCCCTCGCCTATTCGGTCTGGCTGTCGTTTCACAAACGCAATGTCGTCTCCCGGCAGCTTGACTTCGCCGGGCTCCACCAATGGACGCGGGCCTTCTCGGATGCACGTATGTGGCATTCGCTGGAAACCACGCTGATCTACACCTTCGTCGCGCTTGCGGTTCAGCTTGCGCTCGGCATCCTCGTTGCCCTTCTGCTTGACACCGATCGCAAAGGTTACGGTGTGCTGCGGGCGCTGATGACACTGCCGCTGGTGGTGCCGCCTGCGGTGACCGGAATGATGTTCCTGCTGATGCAGGACGGCTCTTTCGGCGTCCTGTCGTTCTACCTCTATGCCCTCGACCTGATCTCGCCGGCACAGCCGATCCTGACGCAGCCCGGAACCGCATTGGCGGCGATCCTGCTGGCAGACATATGGCAATGGACGCCGTTCATGGTGCTCATCATCCTGGCAGGGCTCAGGGCGCTGCCGAAGGAACCTTTCGAAGCCGCCGCAATCGACGGCGCCAACGGCATCCAGACGTTCTTGCGGCTCACATTGCCGATGCTGCGCAAGGTGATAGCGGTCGCGGTGCTGATCCGCGGCGTCGATCTCTTTCGCATCTACGACTACGTTTACATCATCACCGCCGGCGGGCCGGGCACGGCCACCGAGACACTTTCATTCTACGCGGGTCGAATCTACTTCACCGGAGATTTTCCCTATGCCGCGACCCTGTCGCTGATCGTGCTCGTCGTCTTGATCGTCGTGTCGAACCTGTTCGTCAGGCTGTTCAAGGTGAGGTTCTGATGGAGTCGTCGCGCGCCCAAGCGATCGCCCGTGACGTGCTCGCCGTCCTGGTGGTGGCGATCTTCATGTTCCCGATCGCGTGGTGGGCGCTGTCGTCCATCAAACCCTATTCGGCGATTTTCGACCGCAGCGGACCGGTTTACACCGGTTTCACGCCAACGCCGGACAATTACCGCGTGACGCTGCTTGGCGTTTCGCGCGTCGACATCGGCATGGAACAGGGCGGCGAGGCGGCCGGGGTCATCAAGGGTGGCGCCAGCTCCTACGATTCCCGCCAGTCGTTGCTCGACAGCGCCATCATAGCCGTCGGATCGACGGCGCTGACGCTGCTGCTGGCCACCCTGGCCGCCTATTGCCTGTCGCGAATGCAGTTCAGCGGCCAGCAGTCCTTCCTGTTCTGGATACTCTCGCAGCGCTTCATGCCGCCAATCGCGATCGTCATTCCAATCGTTTTCATGTTCCGCGATCTCGGGTTGCGCGATACCTATACGGGGCTCATTCTCGTTCACAGCTTGATCAACCTGCCGCTGGCGGTTTTGCTTTTGAAGTCGTTCTTCGACGATGTTCCGCGCGAGGTTGATGAGGCGGCGCTGATTGACGGCGCGACGCGTTGGCAGACGTTCCGACGCGTCGTCCTTCCCATGGTCAAGGGCGGCATCGCTGCGACTGCCGTGCTGTGTTTCATCTTTTCGTGGACCGAGTTCCTGCTCTCACTGTTCCTGACAACGTCGATCCGCACGGTGCCGGTGAAGATCTCGACCTTTGTCACCTCGACCGCGACCGAGTGGGGCTACATCACAGCGCTCGGCACGTCCGCGATCATACCCAGCTTCATCTTTATCCTGCTGGTTCAACGGCATCTGGTCCGCGGCCTCACCCTCGGATCCCTGAAGGAGTGAGGCACAGACGAGAAGAACGACGACAAAAACGCAATGGAGGAACGATCATGAGCTTCAGTGAACACGACAAGAAGACATTCGTCGCCGATACCTGCAACGACTTTACGGCGCGCCGAATAACCAAACGCGACTTCATGAGGAAGATGGCGCTCGCCGGTGTCGGCTTTTCGGCCTTCGGGTCGGCCATGCTAGGAGGCGGCCGTACCAATCGGGGGATGCTGGGGCTCGGGGTTGAGGAAGCCCGCGCCCAGGACGCCGATATGCTGAAGTGGCTGGCCGACGTCGGCAAGCCTTATGCCGGCACCAAAATCCGCTACACTTCGGAAGCGACGCCGCCAACGATCGTGGCCAACCAGCTTGTCGCGGGTGAATTCACCAAGGCAACCGGCATTGAGGTGGAAGTCGAGATCGTGCCGCTGGAGCAGGTTCTCGCCAAGGCGACGCAAGACGTACAGGGCCAGCTTGGTACGTACGACGTCTACTATCTCGATCAGTCCTGGATGGCGACATTTGCACAGGATGTCGTCGATCCGCGCGAGTATTACGACCAGAACAAAGAACTGGCGATGCCCAACTTCGACTGGGACGATTTCTCCAAGCCGCTAGTCGACGGCATCGCCATGTACAACGGCAAACAGTGCGGAATTCCATTCGATATTCCGATCTTCATCCTGATGTACCGCAAGGATCTTTTCGACAAACACAACATTGCGCTGCCGACAGACCTCGACGCCTATCTCAAGGCCGTGCAGGCGCTCACAGAGGCAGAAAAAAGCAACGGCATCTTCGGCACAGCATGCCAGGCGAAGTCAGGCCATTATTCGCTGGAATGCGACTGGACCTTCGCATTGTGGGGCCATGGCGGTTCCATCTTCAACAAAGACAAGAAGTTTGTCGGCAATGACGAGCGCGGGGTGGCCGGGCTCAAATTCTATCAGGAGCTGGTCAAGAACTCGCCGCCCTCCGCGACGACTTGGACCTGGGACGGCCAGGGACAGGCACTGACACAGGGTCAGGCCGCCATGGCAATCACCTGGGGCGAAGATTTCCCCGGCTTCGACGCCAATGATTCCAAGGTCAAGGGCCTGTTCGAGGCCCTGCCCGCGCCCAAGGAAGTTCCTGGCCGTCGCGCCGCCGCAGATTGCGGCTTCAACGAAATCCCGGCCGTCGGTCACCAGGGTGGCTCGACGATCTCGCTGTCGCAATATTCCAAGAACAAGGAAGCAGCATGGCTGTTCATGCAGTGGGTCTGCTCGAAGGATGTGATGGCGCGGGTATCGACGCTCGGCGGCGGCGCCTCGCCGATGCGCAATTCCTCTTTTACAGATCCTCGGGTCAAGGCGAAGGCCGTTGTCGGCCCCGGAACGACACGTCATTTCGACGCGATCAAATACACGATCGACAATCAGATGGGATCGGAGCCGGACATGCCGATCTGGGCGGATCTGTCGAACAACGACATTCCGGTTGAGCTCGGCAAATTGCTTACGGGCCAAGACTATGGCGGCGACGCCAAGGCATGCCTGGATGCCATTGCCGGCATTGTCGACGGCAAAGTCAAGGATGCCGGTCTTTAGCGGGTAATCGGTGATTTGGGCGAAGGCGGTTTCGACCGCCCTCGCCCGTTGGCAACGTGGCGGCAATGGTTCCTGATCTCGTCATCGGCATTGATTCCTCGACCTCGGCAACCAAGGCGATCGCCTGGGACCGCAATGGTCTGGCCGTGGCCGAAGGTCGTGCACCGCTTGCAATGTCCAATCCGCGTTCGGGCTATTTCGAGCAGGATCCGGCCGAATGGTGGGCCTCGACGGTCACGGCGCTTCGTGCTGTCGCGGCAACAGTTTCGCCGGCACGCATTGCCGCCCTTGCGATTGCCAACCAACGCGAGAGCTTCGGCCTTTTCGACGAGCAGGGCCAGGCGGTCGGGCCTGCAACGCTCTGGCTCGATGAGCGCGCCCGGGGGAAAGCACGGCGCTTCGGCGAGAGTTTCGGCGCGGCACGCGTCCACGCAATATCCGGCAAGCCGCTGGACGTCATTCCTTGCCTTTACCGCATGATCTGGTTTCGCGAGGAAGAGCCCGAGATTTTTGCCCGCGTGGAGCGGATGGCCGAAGTCCATGGCTATCTGGTCTTTCGCTTGAGCGGCCGGTGGGTGACATCCACCGCATCCGCCGACCCGATGGGCATACTCGATATGCGAGCCATGGACTGGTCGAACGAAATACTGAACGCGGCAGGCGTCCCCCGGCGCATGATGCCGGACCTGGCGCGGCCCGGCACCGTTCTGGGTCAACTGACTTCGGAAGCGGCCATTTCGACGGGCCTGCGCGAGGGCACGCCGATCGTCGCAGGCGGCGGCGATGGTCAATGCGCCGGCACGGGCGCTGGTGTGTTGCAGCCGCGATGCGCCTACATCAACCTCGGCACGGCGGTCGTCTCCGGCAGCTTCGGCACGGCCTACGTCCACGACCAGGCCTTCCGCACCGAGACGGCGGTCGCCGATGACGGCTATATCTACGAGACGTGCCTTCGCGCCGGCACTTTTCTTGTCGACTGGATGGCGCGCGAAATGCTTGGCGTCGATCTGCATGGCGCAAATGATGCCCTGGAGGCGCTCGAGGCCGAAGCCGCTGCCAGCCCGATCGGCGCAGGCGGCATAATGCTCCTGCCCTACTGGCAGGGTGTCATGGACCCACACTGGGATAGTGCGGCCCGTGGTGTGATTGCCGGGCTTTCGGGCTCGAGCCGCCGCGGCGACATCTATCGCGCCGTGCTGGAAGGCATAGCGCTGCATCAGGCCGCGACAAGTCAGCGGGCCGCTGCGGCTGCCGCCCAGACTATCGACCAGTTCATAGCGATCGGCGGAGGAGCGAAGTCCGACCTGTGGATGCAGATTCTGGCGGATGCGCTCGATCGTCCCGTAAAACGTTCGACGACGGTGGAAGCCTCCTCGCTTGGCGCGGCGATGGCGGCGGCAAAGGGCGTGGGCTGGTTTTCCGCCATCGCCGAAGCGTCGCTGGCAATGGCCAGCGAGCCGGCCAGAGCCTTCGAACCGGACACGAAACGGGCCGCGCTCTACGCCGAGCTTCGTGCGATCCATGCCGATCTTTGGCCTACGCTTTCAGCCTGGAACCAGCGCCTCGCGGCCTTCATGCAGGCCGATCATGGCTAAAGCGACCAACTGGAACGCGTTGATCGAGGACGTCGTCGCAGGACGCTGGACAGATCCCAAGACAGGCGCAGCTGCGGTCCTGCCGTTCCAGACAATCGAATTGCTGGAGACGACGGCGGGCCGCGAGGCGGATCTCGTTGCGCCGCTGAAGCTAGGCGGCCGCATCGCCGTGGTCTCCGATGTCAACACCGTCGATGTAATGGGCGGGCGCGTCGCGAGGGCGCTGCGTGCCATCGCCGGCATCGACGAAATCGTGTTGCCTGACGGCCTCGACTGCGATGAGGCAACGATCCAGATGGTCAGGCAGAGGACGCGTCATGCCGACGGTGTCGTGGCCGTCGGATCCGGTGTCCTCAATGACAGTTGCAAGCATGCAACCTTCCTCGATGAGCGGCCCTATGCCGTCTTCGGTACGGCCGCCTCAATGAATGGCTACGGCGCCTCGACAGCATCGGTGACCTTGGCCTCCGGGCTCAAGATCTCGCTGCCCTCGCATGCTCCGCGGGGCATATTCCTGGACCTTGGCGTGTCGGCCGCAGCACCCGCCTGGCTCAGCGCCGCCGGCCTTGGCGATAGCCTCTGCCGCTCCACGGCCCAGATCGACTGGTGGACTTCACATCGGCTGTTCGACACCTACTATTCCGAGGTGCCTTACCTGCTGCAGGCGGGCGACGAGGGGCCGATGCTGGCCCACGCGCCTGGCCTTGCCAGGCATGACATCACCGCCGTCGGGCATCTCCAGCGCGTCTTGACGCTGTGCTCGATGGGTGTGTGCTTTGCCGGCGTTTCCCATCCCGGGTCGATGGGAGAGCACCAGATTTCCCATTGGGTCGACATGTTCGCGCAAGACCATCATCCCGGCACCACGCACGGCCAGCAGGTCGGGGTTGCCTCGCTGGTCATGGCGCGTCTGCAAGCGCGGCTGCTCGACATGGATGAACCGCCGCAGGCAAAGCCGACCGTCATCGACGAGGCGGCGATGCTGGCCCGCTATGGGGCGCAGCTCGGACCACTTTGCATTGCCGAGATGAGGAAGACGGCACTCGACGCCAGCCAGACGGAAAGCTTCAACCGCAGGCTTGCGGAAATCTGGCCGGCCCTGCGCCAGGAGGTTCGGCCGATGGCTATGCCGGTCGCCCGCATGGAGGCGGCGCTCAAGGCTGCCGGGGGGCCGGTCACCGGCGCGGACCTGGGCCTGCCACGCGCGCTTTGGCACGATGCCATCCGCTATTCGCGGGAAATCCGCGGCCGATGGTCCTTTGTCAATCTGGCCGCCGATGCGGGGTTGCTAGAAGAGTTTCTGGAGAACGAATGGTGAGACCGCATCCGATCGCCAATGGCTAGCACGGCGAAAGTGGAATCCACAGGCAAGGGCAATCGAAGGGTAGTAATTAATGGCGTCTGTCACCATCAGTAACATAAAGAAGGACTATGGCGCCCTCTCGATTATCGATGGACTCGATCTCTCGATCGAGGATGGCCAGTTCGTCGTTCTGTTGGGGCCGTCAGGCTGCGGCAAGTCCACGCTGTTGCGCATGATAGCCGGTCTCGAGCCGATCACGTCCGGTGAGATCGCCATAGGCGACAGGGTCGTCAACACGCTCCATCCCAAAGACCGCAACATCGCGATGGTCTTCCAGAATTACGCGCTTTATGCGCACATGACCGTCTTCGACAACATGGCCTTTTCCATGCAGTTGAAGAAGCGCCCAACCGAAGAAATCAAACAGAAGGTCGGGTGGGCGGCCTCGATCCTCAACCTGACACCCTATCTGGAACGGTATCCGCGCCAGCTTTCGGGCGGCCAGCGGCAGCGCGTTGCCATGGGCCGCGCCATCGTGCGGGACCCAACTGTGTTCCTGTTCGACGAGCCGCTGTCCAATCTCGACGCCAAGCTGCGCGTGCAGATGCGCACCGAAATCAAGGAGCTCCATCAGCGGCTGAAGACCACCACTGTCTATGTCACGCATGACCAGATCGAGGCAATGACCATGGCCGATGTCATCGTCATCATGCGCGACGGCCATATCGAGCAGATCGGGCGCCCGCTCGATGTCTACGATCGCCCGTCAAACCTGTTTGTCGCCTCTTTCATCGGCTCGCCCGCAATGAACATGTTCCATGGCGAGGTGGCTTCCGAGCGCGATGCCTGGGTGGTGCGGACCGACGAGCTATCCCTCCCGCTCCCGCCAGGAGCTGCGGTCCGGCCCGGCCAAAAGGTGATCTACGGCATTCGCCCCGAACATCTTCGACCAGTGGCAGACGGGCGCGGCATCCCGGCAAGGATTACGGTTGTCGAGCCGACCGGCCCCGAAATCCACATCTTTGCCAGCATGGGCAACACCCCGATCTGCTCGGTGCTACATGACCGCATGGAGCCCTCTCCTGGAGCTGTGATCCATCTGGAGCCGACGCCTGAGCGAATCCACCTGTTCGACGAAGATAGCGGCGAGCGGCTGGACAAGGGAAAAAGCTGAATGGCGCGGATCATCATCCTCGGCGCCGGCGTCATGGGCTCTGCCATGACGCTTCCGGCCGCTCATGCCGGTAACCACATCACTCTTGTCGGCACCCATCTCGACGAGGAGATCGTCGGCTCTGTGGCCGATACAGGTCGTCACCCTCGCCTCAACATCACTCTGCCTGACGCGGTGACCGCCTGTTCCTGGACCGAATTCGGGGCGGCGATGAACGATGGACCCGATCTGCTTGTACTCGGCGTCTCGTCGGCCGGCATTCCCTGGGCGATCGAGCGCATTGCAGAAAGCATCAAGTCGCCCGTGCCGATCCTGATGATTACGAAAGGACTTGCGGCAAGCGACGAAGGCATCGAAATCCTGCCACATCTGCTTGCCCGCGAGATCGAGCAACGCACTGGCTTGTCTGTCCCGGTGATGGCCGTCGGCGGACCGTGCATTGCCGGCGAACTGGCCGCACAGCGCGACACCTCTGTGATCGTGGCCGGGCATGATCCCGACCAGGTGGCCGCGGCGTCCCGCATTCTGCGCGCGCCCTTCTATCATGCGCGATCGTCATCCGATCTCGTCGGCGTCGAGATCTGCGCTGCTTTCAAGAATTTCTACACGCTCGCCGTTGGGGCTCCGGTTGGGCTGCTCGAGCGCGACGGCAAGGCGCCCAACGGCGCGCTCATGCACAATCTTGCCTCGTCGTTATTCTCGCAGTCCCTCGCCGAGATGGCGATTCTGGTCGAAGCTCTGGGTGGAAAAATCGAAACGGTGCTGGGGCTGGCCGGCTCCGGCGATCTTTATGTGACCTGCCAGGCGGGCCGTAATGGTCGCATGGGGCGCCTGCTCGGCCGCGGCCTGCCCTATTCCGTGGCGAAGCGCGAACATATGAGTTCGGACACGGTCGAGGGCGCGCAACTGGCGCTGGACCTTGGTCCGACTTTGAAGAATATGATGGCCGGGGGTGTACTTCCGCACGATCGCCTGCCGCTGACGAGAGCCATCATCGACGCAATTTGCCATGATGCTCCGCTGGTTTTGTCCTTCGACCGCTATCATCGAGGCTAGCGGAGCCGGGAAACTCGATTGATGCCTCATATCGATGAGCGCAAGGCTCCACCGAGCCCGCTCTGGACCCGCTGCCGCGGAGTGGACAGGATGATCTGATGGAGAAACCCGCACGAAAGAAGCGCGACGGCCGCCAAGCCGTAACGAGTTCCGTCACGGCCGATCGCGAGGAAGGGCTGCTCGTGCGCGCCGCCTGGCTTGCTTATGTCGGTGACCTGACGCAAGCGCAAATCGCCAAGTCTCTTGGCCTGACACGCCTTCGCGTCAACCGGATGCTGGCGCATGCCCGCCAGCGGGGGATCGTCCAGATTCGCATCAATTCCAAGGTGGCGAACTGCATCGAGCTGGAGCACCGGCTGCGGGACGCCTATGGTGTCTCCGACCCAATCGTGGTTCCGACACCGCCCGATCCTGCCCTGGTGCCACAGGTCATTGCAGCCGCTGCCGGTGAAGCCCTGTCGCATAGAATCCGTGATGGGATATCGGTGGGCGTGGGATGGGGACGGACGCTCCAGCTTAGTCTGCGCTCAGTGACCGTACGCCCGGTCAGAGGGATGTCGGTCGTTTCCCTGCTTGGCGGGCTCACGCGTGGATCGGCGATCAACATCTACGAGATCGCTTCGCGGCTCGCGGCGCTTTTCGATGCGGAATGCTTCTACATCGCGGCACCGGTGTTCACGGACACCGAAGCCACGCGCGACCTGCTTATGCGCCAGTCTATTCTGGAAGACGCCTTCACTCATGCCCGCGACGTTGACGCCGCTTTCGTTTCGGTGGGCGCGGTGCACAAGGACGCCACCATCTTTCGGATCGGACTGGTAGGAGACGATGATCTCAGATCGCTCCGCGAAGCCGGAGCGGTCGGCGATATTTGCGGCCACTGGATCGGCGCCGACGGACATCTCGTCGATCACCCGCTAAACAGTCGCGTCATCGGCCTCGCCCCCGAACATCTGCGCGACGTCGACACTGTGATCCTGCCCTCCGGCGGCCTCGACAAGGTTCCGGTGCTGCGCGCGGTGTTGCGTCTGGGAGTCGTCGATGTGCTGATCACCGACGAGAAAACCGCTGAGGCAATCCTTGCGGAAAAGCCGTAGCGCAGACTGACCTCTACCAGCAGAGTTGGCTCGCGAGTGATCGCTTCTCCACGTCACAGAACCTCGTGGATTTCCTCGATCGAAGTCTCGCCGATCCGCTTGTCGAGAACGATCTCTCCGCGCGCCATGGCCACGACCCGGTCACAGCATTCGAAAACATGATGCATGTTGTGGCTGATGAAGACGCTGGTGATGTTCTGGGCCTTGAGGGCGCGAACGAAGCCGATCACCTTTCGCGTCTCCTTCACCGAGAGATGATTGGTCGGCTCGTCGAGGATCATGACTTTCGACTTGAAGTGCATGGCCCTGGCGATCGCCACGCCTTGGCGCTGGCCGCCCGACAGTTCGCCGACAAGCGCGTCGGGCGACCTCAGATGCAGATCGACGTCGGCGATCGCCTTGACGCTTTCGTCACGCATGCGCTTCTGGTCCAGGATGCCGATGCCGAAAACCGAGCCCTTCACCGGCTCGCGTCCGATGAAAACGTTGCGGGCAATGGTCATGGTCGGGACCATGGAATTGTACTGGTAGATCGTCTCTATGCCGCGATCCATGGCGTCGCGCGGGTTCGAGAATCGGACCGGTTCACCGTCGATCCTGATCTCGCCGCCATCGGGCTTTTGGGTGCCTGACAGGATATTGATCAGCGTCGATTTGCCGGCGCCGTTGTCGCCGACGAGGCCCAGTGCCTCATCGGGGTAGATGTCCAGCGTGACGTTCTTCAAGGCATGGACGCCGGAATACCATTTCTGGAGTCCCTTGATCGCGATGATGGGTGCCGCCATGATCAGGTCTCCACCTTCATTGCCCTGCCCCGCTTTCGAAGCCAGGCATTCATGACGACCGCGAAGATAGTCAGGAAGCCGATTGCCATCTTGAACCAGTTGGCGTCCACCTGGCTCAGTACCAGTCCGTTGTCGATAACGCGGATCAGGGCAGCCCCGATGATGCCGCCGAAGATGGTGCCGATGCCGCCAGCCAGCGAGGCGCCACCGATGACGGCAGCCGACACGGCCTGCAACTCCAGCCCCTCGCCGATCGAGGGCAGCGGCGCGCCGAGGCGCATCACCTGAATGGTGCCGGCAAAGCCGGCGAGCACCGAACAGATCATGAAGCAGACGACCTTCACCCGGGCCGTCGGGATGCCCATCGATTGCGCGGCGGGCAGAAAGCCGCCGGTGGCGCGCACCCAGTTGCCGAAATTCGTGCGCGACAGCAGCACCGTCACCAGGATTGCCACGGCGACAAACCAGAAGAACGACATGCGAAAGAGGTCGCCCGGCCCGACATAGATCGTAAACAGCCATTTGGGCAGAGCGTTGGCTGGGATGACAGGAGGGAAGCCACCGGAGATTACCACCGTCAGCGAACGCGCGATGAACAGCATGCCAAGCGTGGTGATGAAGCTTGGTATCGCGAAACGAATCGTTATGAACCCGTTGAAGAAGCCGATCAGGGCGGCGATCGCGAGGCCGGCGGCAAAGGCCGGCGCGAACGGCACGCCGGCCGCCAGCATCACCGCCATGGTCATCGGCGTCAGCGCAAAGACCGAGCCCACTGAAAGATCAAACTCGCCGCATATCATCAGCAGGGTCACGCCGATCGCGACCAGCCCCATTTCGGGCAGCAGCCCAAGCATTCCGCGCACGTTCTGTGTGTTCAGAAATACGCCGTTCGAGCGGATCTGAAAGACGAGGAGGAGAAGGAGCAGGAACACGACCGCCGCAAGCTCCGGCTTCTCCAGGTAAATCTTCATCAAGCGCCTCATCATTCGCTCCGGCTTGAGATTGGTTGCGCTGGCTTGCCGCGTCGGCAAGGGGATGGCGGCAGTCTGTCTTCTGCCGTCCCCTTGACGGGGAGATGCCGTGGCAGGATGAGGGGCGGAGCTAAAACGCCCAAAGGCCACGCGGCCTGCCCCTCACCCTTGCCTCTCCGCGTAAAGAACGAGGAGAGGACGCCGGTTCGCGCCTACCGCACGCCTTTTGCGGCCAGTTCCTTGAGCTTCGGCACGTCTTCCTTGACGATGATGCCCTTGCCAGTGTCGATGTCTGCCGGCAGCAGACCGACGTTCTTGGCGAGATAGGCTTCCATCACCGGCATGAAGCCCTGCATGTAGGGCTGCTGGTCGACCTGGACCTGAATATAACCCGCTTCCATCTGTTGCAGGACTTCCGAGACGATGTCGAAGCCGCCCATCAGCACCTTGCCCGGCTCGATGCCGCGATCGATCAGGACCTGGGCGACGTAGGCGTGCCAAAGGCCAGTGTCGAAATACACTGTGGTGTCCGGGTGGGCAGACAGATAGGCGCCAACACGATCGGCGACGACGGCGCCATCTGTGCCGGTGTCGAGCCGTTCAATGACCACTTCGCGTCCGGCATTCGCGGCCTTGTATTCCTCAAGGAATTTCATGACGCCGGCAGCGCGCTGTTCCGACCAGTTCTGACCGGGCGCGGAGACGCCGACGAGCGCCCTGATCTTGCCTTCCTTGGGGAAGAACTCGGACATCTTCTTGCCGAGTTCGTAGCCGGCGGGAATGAAGCCCTGGCCGATGAAAGCCTGGCGGGCATTGCCGGCTGCACCCTCGGTGTCGTCGACGTTGGACGCGATGACGGTGACGCCGGCAGCGCGGGCGTCGGCGATGATCTGGTCGAAGGCATTGTTGTCGACGATCGAGGTGATCAGCGCGTCCGGTTTTGCCGCGAGTGCCGCCTGCATGTTGGCCGATTGTTGCTCGATCGAGCCTTCGGTCTGGGTAAAGACCATCTGGCAATTGGCCTGGATCTTGGCGCAGGCGTCGTCAAACCCCTTCTTCACCGCCTGCCAGAACGGGTTCGACGCCGACGAATGATGCGTGAAGACGATGTTCATCGGCTCCTGCGCGCGTGAGCCGATTGCCGAGCCTCCAGCCAGTACTGCTCCCAAGGCTGCCGAGATAAGTAGCTTCTTCATGGTTCTCCTCCTCCGTAGAAAGCTGCTTCAGGTTCATTTTCAGAGAGTCGATGCCTCAGTCACCCGTCGAAGCGCCGTGAAGGCGCGATCGATCTCCGGGTTCAGTTCCATGCCGAGGCCCGGTCCGGGAGGCACGGTGATCATGCCGTTCTTCACCTCCGGCAAAGCGGTCACAAGGTCGCGGTACCAGGTCTTGTAAAAGGCCCTGACACTCTCCTGGACAAGTGCGTTCGGCGCATTCAGCGACAGGTGGGTCGATGCGCCGAGCACCACTGGACCGGTGCAGTCGTGTGGCGCGACCGGGAGGTGCCATGCCTCAGCCATGGCAGCGATCTTGCGCGCTTCCGAGAGCCCGCCGCACCAGCTGATATCGAGCATGATGACACCGGCCGCTCCGGTTTCGAGAAGGTCGCGGAAGGCCCACCGGGAACCGAGCGTCTCCGAAGCCGATATCGGCGCCAGCGAAGCCTCGGCATAGCGTTTCAGGCTGGACAGGCTGTCCATCCTGATCGGATCTTCGTGCCAGAAGGTCTTGTAGGGGGCAAGCTCGCGAGCGATCTGCATGGCCGGCAGCAGCTGCCACATTGAATGGAATTCAACCATGATGTCCATCTTGTCGCCGACCGCATTGCGGATTTTCTCGAATGGCGCCAACGCGGAATTCAAGTCGGGCTGCGATATGTACAGGCCGCGTGTTTTCTCGGCCGCCATGTCGAAGGGCCAGATCTTCATGGCCGTGATGCCTTCCTCCAACAACGAATGCGACAGTTCGTCGGCGCGGTGAAGGAAGCCGTTCAGATCATCATAGGCGTCGCCGGGCTTATCGAGCCCATAATTGGCCGTCGTCTGGCCGATGGCCTTCTTGATGTATTCGGTTCCGGCACAGGTGTTGTAGGTCCTGATCTCGTGCCGGGTGAAGCCGCCGAGGAGCTGTGCGATCGGTTGACCCGTGGCCTTTCCGAACAGATCCCAAAGCGCGATATCGAAAGCGGAGTTGCCCCTGACTTCCGCGCCCGTCGATCGGAAACCGAGATAGCCGACGAGGTCGGCGGCAAGCAGGTCGATCTGCAACGGGTCGCGCCCGATCACGCATGGCGCGACGTATTCGTGCAGATAGGTCTCGACGGTTTCGGCCATGAAGAAGGTCTCGCCCAGCCCGACGAGGCCTTCGTCCGTGTGAACCAGAACCCAGAGAAGGTTCGGCCGCTCCTTGAGCCGTAGCGTTTCCAGTTTCGTGATCTTCATTGCGTCCCCGCTCCTCAGGCGATGCCGGCCGCCAGCAGGGCCTTGACGCTCTCGTCAAAATGCCTCGCCATCAGGTCACGAGCAGACTGGGGATCACCGGTCTCGATTGCTTCGGCGAGATCGATATGGATCTGGATCATCTCCAACTGCTCGGCATCCGAAGGGCGGGTCCGCCAGCCGATCGGCCAGGTCTGGCGCGATACGCGCTCGAACGCGCCGACGATGAGGCTGAAAATCGGATTCTTCGCAGCCTTGGCGATTTCGTGGTGAAAGGCGAGATCGTGTTCCATGACCTGTTCCGGCTGCTGGACATTCTCGCGCATGGCGAGCGCGTGCGTCCTGATCCTTTCCACTTCGTCAGCTGTTCTGCGCAAGGCCGCCAGCATGGCGGTGCGGGTCTCAATCGTGCGGCGCACGTCGTAGATTTGCTGCACCGTGATCTGCTCGGTGTGGACGCCATGCTCGATCACCAGTGACATGGCGCCATAATCCAGCTCGGCGACGGTCGCCCGTCTGCCTGCCCTCAGGTCGATAAGCCGCATGGCGGCGAGCGAGCTGAAGGCCTCGCGAACCACGGTACGCGAGACGCTCAATTGTCTCGAAAGCGCGGCCTCGCTGGGCAGCCGGTCGCCCGGCCCGAGCTCATGCGCGCGGATATGGCGCGTGATCTCGCCGATCGTATTGCTGACCAGGCTCGCTGCGTCGGAATGTTTTGCGGATACGGCCGTGCTCACGCAATCTCCAGCTCAGGAGTGGGCAAACCTGTCTGGCAGGTTGTCCGGATGTGTTGATAGTACCTAGGAAAGCTGTATGTCAATCGAGTCGTCGACGGAGAACCCTAGGCATCATCGCCGGGGACCAGAGGCTTGCATGACCGATGCTTTTGACGCGACCGGCGCCGGTCGGCCGGGGTGCGGGAGCCTGCGTGATCGAACAGCGATCATCGCGCTTGGGTACGGCAGACATTCTCGTCGTGAACACCGACGGGCGGCCGACCATGCCGCCCGAAAATATCTCGGCGGACGATTCACTGATATTTCGATCGACGCATCCCATATGAGCGGAAAGAGTGTCACTTGAGGACTTGCCTATGCTGATTTCGCGTTGGGGACGGTTTGCAGTTTTGTTTGCGGGGTTGTTCCTGGCATTTTCCATGGTCGCTATGGATCACGCCGATGCGCGCCGTGGCGGCAGCTTCGGCAGTCGCGGCATGCGCACTTTCCAGCCGGTCTCGCCGACCAGAGTTGCGCCGCAACCGGCCGCACCGGTCGAGCGCTCGATGACGCCGAATGCCTCAACGAACAATGCGGCCCGTCAGCCGCAGGCATTCCAGCGCCCGGGCTTCTTCAACGGCCTCGGCGGATCGATGATGCGGGGGCTGCTTCTCGGCGGTTTGATCGGCGTTCTTCTGGGCCATGGGTTCGGCGGCTTGGCCGGCATGTTGGGTCTTTTGCTCCAAGTACTGCTGATCGGCGGCGCGATCATGCTGGCGATCCGGTTTTTCCGCTCGCAGGCGGCGCAAAACCCGGCGCCAGCTATGGCCGGTGCCCCGCGGGGTACGGGGACCTTTAGGCGCAACGCAGCAGCCCGGCCTGACCCGAGCAACACCACAGCGTTCCCCATTCCAGGTATTGGGTCAGGATATGGCGGAACGAACCAAGACAATGCTTCCGATGAGATCACACTCACCCAAACCGATCTCGACACGTTCCAACAGCGACTGACGGAAGTTCAGGAGGCATTCGGGCGCGAGGACCATGCTGCATTGCGCCGCCTGGCGACGCCGGAAATGGTGTCCTATCTGTCCGAGGAACTTGCCGACAATGCCAAAAAGGGCGTCAGGAACGACGTATCAGACGTAAGCCTGCTGGAGGCCGATATTGCGGAAAGTTGGCGGGAGAGTGATCGCGACTACGCGACGGCTGCTTTGCGCTATGAGTCTCGCGACGTGACCCGCGATCGCATCAGCGGCAAGATCGTTGAGGGCCAGGCCGATCGGCCGACGCAGACAACCGAACTGTGGACCTTCATGCGCCAGAACGGCGGGGACTGGAAGCTCGCCGCGATCCAGCAGCCTAGCTGATGTGCTTGCCAGCGCGATCAGAGTGGTCAGTTTTGGGAGCCGTTTGACACCTCGTCTTTCAGCTCCGCCTCGAAGTCGGGAACGCCAAATCGATCGGCTATGGGGCTTGCGAGGGTCTGGCAATTGTCATGCAGATGCATTACACTGACTATCACCGAAGGAGACTGCCATGGCCTCGAACGCACTGGTCCAGACCCGAATTGACGCCGAAGTGAAGGAACGCGCCACGGCGGTTTTGGAAAACATGGGACTGACGGTATCGGATGCCGTCCGTATCCTCTTAACCCGCACAGCGAACGAGGGCACGTTGCCGCTCGAGCTTGTCAGCAACAGCAACGCCCATGATGCCTGGTTCCGCGCGAAAGTTCTGCAGGCCCTTGATGACACCCGGCCGGACGTCGATGACGCTGACGCCGAAGCTCATTTTGCTGGACGGCGAGCCGCAGCGCTTCGCAAAGCCGAGGCGGGCGAGCTTTGAGGCTCGTTTGGGCGCGGTTTGCGCTCTTCGATCGCGAGGACATCTTCACGCATATCGAGGCCGAAAATCCGAGAGCGGCGGTTCAAATCGACCACCACATCGTCCTTACGGCTCGCCGTCTAATAGACTTTCCGGAAAGCGGGCGACCCGGCCGGGTCGCCGGCACGCGCGAACTCGTGGTCCCTCGCACGCCCTATATTGCAGCTTGCGTGGTGACGGCCGGCACGGTTCGCATCCTTCGCGTCCTACATGGCGCTCAGATGTGGCCGGACGAGATAGCCACGGAGTAGTCTCTTCCTCTTCCGAACGAGGACGTCGGGCACACTTTCCAGCGCTGCTCTCTCGAGGGTTATGCATGTGACTACGGATCCTCCAGCAGAAATCTGACGTTTGAATGCCAGCCAGGCCTCGAGCGCTCCTTCAATCGCCGCATACGTAAAATCATTTGCCGCATTCTATGCGGCAAATAGCGCAGCTTAACACCGCACGGTCGCGGCTTCCAATTCCTTCACTATGAGCTCTCCTCCTTGAATGCCTCCTATTTTGACGCTATGTCCCGTCAGGATATGAGGCATTTGCGCTTGGGATTGACAATGGCACTGGCCCAGTACTCCGACGATGGCTTCTTTGCTCCGCGCAAGATTGCCGACGCCTTTCGCACGACGAGCGAGGAAGTCGCCCGGACTGCCGGGCTGGGCAAGGACGCCGTTCAGCGCAAGGAGCGGGTCCGGTCGGACAAGACGCAGCGCCGCCTGCGTGAGATGGTCGAGGTGATCAACAAGGTCGAGCCGCGCTTCGGTTCAACCCTGATCGCCTATGCCTGGTATCGATCGGAGCCGCTACCGGGGTTTTCGGGCCAGACCGCGATGCAACTGGTTCGCAGTGGCCGTGCGGACGAGGTGCTTGATTACATCGATGCGGTTGATGCCGGCGTCCACGCCTGACCGGTTCGATGCTCTACCGCGGTGCGCTCTATCGTGCCCTCAATCCGAACTATGCGCGAGAACCGCTCTCGGGCCGCGGCGCCGAACTCTATGGAGGACGATTCAATCCGAACGGCGTGGCAGCGCTCTATTCCTCGCTGTCCGTAGTGACGGCGCTGAGGGAAGCCAATCAGGTGGGCAGCCTGCAGCCGACCACCCTCGTCGCCTACGACGCACACATTGAGGACATATTTGACAGCCGGGACGAGGACGCCCTGAAAGCTGAGGGAATGAATCCCGCTGTCCTTTCCGATACGACCTGGCGCGAGCAGATGAACGTTTCTGGAGAGGCGATGACCCAGACCTTTGCCCGGCGCCTGATGGCCAACGGGTTCAATGCGCTGTTGGTCAAAAGCTTCGCGCCCGGCGCGACCGACAACGACTTGAATCTCGTGCTCTGGCGGTGGAGCGACAGAGCCCCCTCGCGCCTCACCTTGATTGACGATGAAAATCGGCTTTCGCGCTGACGCCGGCTTTGTGTCGAGATGCGGCGCCAGGTGACACGATCTGGCCGACACGATCTGGCCGAGATGACGAGAAATATTGCCGGACAGAGGACCAGGCATGCAAAAGGGAAGAACAGCCCCTGCCCTGCTTACCCGGCATTCCAGAGGCTTCAGAACTCTTGCCGGCGAGCGAGAGCGGGTGCCGCAATGCTGCACCTCTGGCGAACCAGCAGCATCCATAATTCTCGGCAAGCCAGAGCAGCTCTTCAGTCAGAGATGCGGTTGCGAAACGCCTGCGCCAGTCGGGCAACCTTGCTCCAGCTGATCAGCGGCCTGATCCGGTCTCATGAATCACTGCGTCAAGATCGATGTCTACACCGGATTGCTCCGAAAGACGCCGATAGAAGGCCGAAGCAGGCTCACGACCGGCCTCTCGGAACTCGTAGTATTCGAGCGCGCGCTCGACCACGTCCACCATGGTGCGGTTTTGACGCCGAGCAAGCCGGCGCGCAAGATCACGAGCCTTGCCGCTGCGGACTGAGAGCTGTGGATCGGCCATATCGGATTCCTTCGCGGCATTACCTAGACCCACTTCGCATACTAGCAAAGATGGGTGGTGTTGGCTTGCTGCCGCATGAGCGATTTACGCCACAGCTGACGAAAGGAGCCGCCCATAATTTCGCGCTCTTATTCGAAGGAATAGGTAAACCCTTGGGCTGACGCGCCAACCGTCACCTTCGTCATCTTTTCACCAGCGAGCGACCGGTTCAGCACGCCGCGGCTCAACTCGGGGAGGAGCGTGTTGGTCAGAATTGCGTCAATCATCCTGCCGCCCGATTCGATTTCCGTGCAGCGGGCCTTGACCAGATCCATGACACCATCGCCGATGACCAATTCAGCATCGTTGGTTGCGCGCAGCCGGCGAGCAATCTTGGCGAACTGGTGACGAGTGATGGCTTCAATCATCGAATCCGAAAGCGGAAAGTAAGGGATGGTCACCACCCGGCCCAGAAAGGCCGCAGGAAAGACCTTCAGCAGCGGGCTGCGCAACGCGGTGTCCAATTCGTCGAGCCCTGCCCGTTCCGCCCCGTTCCTTGTCCGGGCCATGATCACTTCGGAGCCGACATTAGACGTGAGCAGGATCAGCGTGTTCTTGAAATCGATCCGTCGACCTTCACTGTCGTCCATCATCCCTTTGTCAAAGACCTGGAAGAAGATTTCGTGCACGTCCGGATGCGCCTTCTCGACCTCGTCGAGCAGGATCACCGAATAGGGCTTGCGTCGCACCGCCTCGGTGAGAATTCCGCCCTTGCCGTAGCCGACATAGCCGGGCGGCGCGCCCTTCAAGGTGGAGACCGTATGCGCCTCCTGGAATTCGGACATGTTGATCGAGATCAGGTTCTGCTCTCCGCCGTAGAGCGTTTCGGCCAGTGCCAAGGCGGTCTCCGTCTTGCCGACGCCCGAGGGGCCGCAAAGCAGGAATACACCCACCGGCTTTTCCGGAGCGCCGAGACCGGCGCGACTGGTCTGCACGCGCTTGGCGATCATCTCCATGGCGTGATCCTGTCCGACAACGCGCTCGGACAGAGTGGCCGCGAGCCGCAGCGCCTTCTCGGTCTGACTCGACAGCATCCGCCCCGTCGGGATGCCCGTCCAGTCCTGAACCACGGCCGCCACGGCGTTGCGGTCGACCGATGGCAGGATAAGTGGTGTTTCGCCTTGCGCCTCGGCCAGTTCGCTCATCAGTTCGCGCAGCCGAGCGAGATCGGCAGCCGGATCGGGAGGAGAAGTACCGCCTGCCGCCGGAACCTTCGTGCCGGCGTTGGACCGTTCGGCTTCCGGCAGGTCCACGCTCTCTGTCTCAGTGGCGGCCTCCTGCCCTTCCACGGCATCGAGAGGCACGCCGTCGCCGCGCAGCCTGGCGCGCAGTTCGAGTATCTCGGCCACCAGCGCCTTTTCGCGCTCCCAGCGCTGCTGCGCGGCTGCGAGCGTGCGTTCGGTATCGGCAAGTCCGGCCTCGACCCGTGCCTGCCGCTCGGCCACCTCGATGCCGATTGCAGCCTCGCGGCCAATGATGGCGCGCTCGACCTCCATCGCCTGGCGACGGCGCATAATGTCCTCGACCTCGGCCGGCGTGGCGTGCTGCGATACGGCGACACGCGCGCAGGCGGTGTCGAGAAGGCTGACCGCCTTGTCCGGCAACTGCCGCGCCGGGATGTAGCGATGCGACAGGCCGACCGCCGCGTCGATCGCCTCGTCCAATATCTGCACCTTGTGGTGCTGTTCGAGAACGCCGGCCACCCCGCGCAACATGAGAATGGCCACCGCTTCGGACGGCTCGTCGATCTTTACCACCTGGAAGCGGCGGGTCAAAGCCGGGTCTTTCTCGATGTGCTGTTTGTATTCCGCCCAGGTCGTTGCCGCTATGGTGCGAAGCTCGCCGCGCGCCAACGCCGGTTTGAGCAGATTGGCAGCGTCGCCGGTTCCGGCAGCACCACCGGCGCCTATCAGGGTATGGGCTTCGTCGATAAAGAGGATGACCGGCGCTTCAGAGGATTGAACTTCGTCGATTACGGCCTTCAGCCGCTTTTCGAATTCACCCTTTACGCTAGCGCCCGCCTGCATCAACCCGACATCGAGCATGCGCACGCTCACTCCCTGCAGTGGGGGCGGCACATCGCCTTTGGCGATGCGCAGCGCAAAACCCTCCACGACTGCGGTCTTGCCGACGCCCGCCTCCCCGGTCAGGATCGGATTGTTCTGCCGCCGTCGCATCAATATGTCGACAATCTGCCTGATCTCCGGATCGCGGCCGACGACCGGGTCGATCTTTCCGTCGCGGGCGCGCTGGGTCAGGTCGGTGGCATATTTGGCCAGTGCCGAATCCCCGCCGGGATGCCGCCGTGGGGCCTCTGCCGCGCTGACCGTTGGCGCAGCGCCGGCTTCGAGTGACCCCTCCGTGACATCGGCGAAGCGCGCCACGACGGCGTCGGCGTCGATCTTGTCGAACTCGCCGCTGATCTTCGACAGCAGGCCTTCCAGCACCGGTGTCTTCAGGCAAGCAAGCAGAACATGTGCGCTGCGGACCTCCTCCACCCCGAATTCCAGTGTTGCCAGATTCCAGGCCTCCTGGATGGCGTGGAAGATATGGTCGGAAAACTCTTCGATCGAGGTTGCGCCATAAGGCAGCTTGTCCACCGCGCGCGTCATATCGGCCGTAAGTCGGCTCGCATCCAGTCCCGCATCGGCGATCATAATTTGCACATCCGAGCGGTCGGAGAGCACCAGTTGCTCGATGAAGTGGACGAGTTCGACGTAAGGATTGCCGCGCAGCTTTGCACTGTCGGCCGCTGCCTTGAAGGCGCGCAAGCCTACAGTATTGAGCTTGCCGACCAGTTCCTTGCGCTTGAAACTCTGCGATGACCGGCGCTGTTCCATCGAACGTGCTCCTGCACTCTGCAAGTTGATAACCTGCCACATAAGCAGCCGCTTGACAAAGTGCGTGATGAACAAAGGTTTCGATGCACCGATTATGCGGGCTCCCACCATTGGTGGAAGATCCCGCATCGTGGCCGCAAACAACGAGGGACCCGACATCCCGCCACGACGCATTCCCGATTCAGGGCTCGGCGATCACGCCACCGGATTTCACAATCAAGACAAGGCTGCATTAGCTTTTGTTAATTTTTTCCGCACTCGCTGAATTGTGGAAAAGCGCAACCGTGTGATAACGTAGGGGCAGGTCGGCCTCAGGGCCGGTGACTGGGGGATCGGTGTGATCGACGTCGCACTCTGGCTTGCTCCGCTCGACGGTGAAAATCCGTCCGGAGAGGATTTGCGTAACGATCCGGCGTTTCACGAACTCGAGCGCCTGACGGAGCCCCAGGTCAAGGTTGTCCATGACGGCAACAACAGGCCGGTCTCGCAAAGCACCATTCCAGTCGACTGGCCAGCAGTGCTCACCAAGGCCGAGGAATTGCGCGCGCGTGGTCGCGACCTGCGCCTGATTGTCATTGTCACACGCGCACTGGCCAACGAGCAGGGACTGGCCGGCTTGGCGCAGGGTCTGGCGCTTATTGGGCGGACATTCGACCAGCATTGGGAAACCATGCACCCGGCGCTGCGGCCCAACACGTCGCCTCGCGAGGCCGCGTTGCGCCGCATCAACGCGCTGCTCGACCTTCAAAATGGTCAGGACGGCATGCTGGCCAACCTGCGGCAAATGACTTTCTTTGCGCCACGCTCAATCGGGCCGATCAGCGGACGCGACCTGGAACACGCTGCACTCGACGACCGCGTCATGCTGCAAGAAGCAGCGTCAGGATTGAATGCGGCCGAAAAGGCAGCGCTTGTCAGTGCGCACGGACAACTGTTGAACCGGGTTCGTGCCGGGTGCGCGGCACAGGCGGATCAAGCTAATGAGGAAATGCAGTCGCTCATCGCCGATGCGCGCGCGGCGGTCGCGGCACTCGAAGCCGTCGAGACAGCCCTCAACGCTCGCCTTGAAGGCAGCGGCGGGACCACCATTCCGGAATTAAAACGGTTCCTGCAGCGTTTGCTGACAACCCTCGAGCGCAACTCGGCTGCCGGCGCGATGGCGAATGGCTCGGCAAAGCCGCCCCCTTCGCCTGCAGAACCGGCAATGCCTGCTCGAAACGGTCATGGAGCCGATACTATGGCAAGTGTGGCTAGCTACGCGGACTCGAGCGCTGGACTCCCCGACCGGATCACTTCCCGCGACGACGTGGTGAAATGCCTGGACCTCGTCGTCGCCTTCTATGACCGCACCGAACCGTCGAGCCCGATTCCCCACCTCGCCCGCCGTGTGCGCCGGATGGTGCATATGGATTTTGTTGAACTGATGGAAGACCTCGCCCCGTCGGGACTGAAGGAGTTCCGGCTTCTTGCCGGCGTTCCCGATGTCAAGAAGACGGCTCAGAAGGATGAAAGGTAGCAAGCAATGCCAGCCGAAAGCAAAGCCAAGGTCATCGAACGAAATCGCGCGCCGCGGGTGCAGATCGCCTACGACGTGGAAACCTATGGCAGTCCAACGACAATCGAGCTGCCGTTTGTCATGGCTGTCATGGCCGATCTTTCGGGGGCTTCGCAGACGAAGGAAGCGGCGAAGTCAGTGCTGGACCGCTCCTTTGTCGAGACCGATGCGAACCGGTTTCCGCGTTTCATGGAGGCACTTGGACCACGCGTGAAAGCCCGCGTGAAGAATACGCTGCCTCAGGCCGAAGGCGCCGAGCGGGACGAGGAGCTGGCGCTCGACCTTACCTTTACCAAGATGGGCGATTTCGCGCCGGACAAGATTGCCGAGCAGGTGCCCCAATTGGCCGAAATCCTCAAGATGCGCCGCCAGCTCGAGGAACTTCTCGGCTTCATGGACGGGCGCGTCGACGCCGAAAAGCGCATCGCGCAACTGCTGAACAATGAACCGCTGCTTGGCAAGATCGCCAGCCAGGCGCTGGCGGACGACAAGGCAGGGGAATGACCATGGCCGAACAGCAAAAAACCGCCGCCGTCGCCGAGGCGGAAACCATCGATCTTGGAGAATTCAGCGGGCTACTCGAGAAGGATTTCAAGGTCAAGAAGGACGACAGCGAAAAGCTGCAGCAATTGGTGCGCAATCTCGCACTTGCAGCGCAATCGCGTTCCGACACCACGACCATCTCGTCGAATGCGATCAAGTCGATCAAGTCGCTGATTGCCGGAATCGACAAGATGCTTTCCGAACAGGTCAACGAGATCCTGCACGCGCCGGAAGTGCGCGAAATGGAGGGCACATGGCGTGGCCTGTGGTATCTCGTCAACAATACCGAGACGGATCAGAAGCTGAAGATCCGGGTGATGAACATCTCCAAGGAGCAGCTGGCCGACACGCTTGAGGATTATGAGGGCCAGATGTGGGATCAGAGCCCTATCTTCAAGAAAGTCTACACGGACGAATATTCGATGCTTGGCGGCGAGCCGATCGGCTGTGTGATCGGTGCCTACGAATTCTCCAACCACCCGCGCGACGTCGGTCTGCTGCGCAACATCTCCGGCATCTGCGCCTCAGCGCACACGCCCTTTATCGCAGCTGCCTCGCCTCGCCTGTTCCGCATGGATAGCTGGCAGGAATTGCCGAACCCGCAGGACCTGCAGCAGATCGTCTCCAACCCCGCCTATGCCTCCTGGCAGTCGCTGCGCGAGAGCGAGGATGCACGCTACATCGGCCTGACCATGCCTCGCGTTCTGGCGCGGCTGCCGTATGGCACCGATACGGTTCCGGTGAAGGGCTTCACCTTCGAGGAGGAGGTGCATGGCGACCACAACAAATATGTCTGGATGAACGCCGCCTTCCCGATGGGCGTGAACATAAACCGCAGCCACAAGCTCTATGGCTGGGGTACGCAGATCCGCGGCGTCGAAAATGGCGGCACGGTCCTCAACCTGCCAGTGCACAGCTTCCCGACCGATGATGGCTCGATAGCGATGAAATGTCCGACGGAGGTCGCCATCGACGATCGGCGCGAGGCGGAGCTGGCCAAGCTCGGCCTGATGCCCATCCTGCACCGAAAGAACACCGATCTCGCCGCCTTTATTGGCGCCCATTCGCTCCAGGACGACGAGACAAGGGCGGGACGGCTGGTTGACCCCGATGCGCAGGCCAACGAGCGGCTGAGCGCCAACCTGCCCTACCTTTTCCCGGTCTCGCGCTTTGCCCACTACCTCAAGGCGATCGCGCGCGACAAGGTCGGTTCGTTCAAGGAGCGCTCCGACATGCAGATCTGGCTGACCGAATGGATCAACCGGTATGTGCTGGCCAACCCGGCCTTTGCCGACGACAAGGCGCGCGCCAAGCGCCCGCTCGCCGCCGCCGAGGTTCAGGTGGACAGCGTGGAGGGACGCCCCGGCTACTACAATGCCCGCTTCTATCTGCGCCCGCATTATCAGCTGGAAGGTATCAATGCCTCGCTCCGGCTGGTTTCGGAACTTCCGTCCGTAAAGACTTGATTTGTAGCAACAACATCTTGGTTTTTGAAAGCGGTGGAGAAAGACAATGCCCACAAATACGAAGATTGATGGCTTTCTAAAGGTTCCGGATATCAAGGGTCCAAGCACCCGTGATGGCCATGAGGACGAAATCGAAATCCATGGCGTCGATTACAAGATGATCGCACCCTATGATCCAAATTCGCTCTCGCGCCGCGGTCGTGTGTCCTTGGGTATGATCAAGTTCACCAAGCATTATGACAAGTCCTCGCCCTACCTGAAAAAGGCGCTGTTCGAAAACAAGGCCCTGGACGAAGTCGTGTTTTCGGCACGGCGGACCATTGATGGCGAGACCAAGGATTACCTAGTCGTCACACTCACCGACGCCTCGATCATGGAATACGACATGTCGCAGGCCGAGGATGAGGAGGACCTGATCGAGGAAGAGGTCAGCTTTGCCTACAAGAAAATAAAGTTCGTCTACGACGACAACGACGAAATCGAAATGGATGTCTATGTCGGCAAGTGAGGCCCGGCGGCCCGGCGCGGACAAGTCGCTGGGTAGCGGCAGCTCGCGAGCAAAGCGCGAAGCGGTCCAGCCCTCTCTGTGGGACCGCTTGGTAAACGATCTGCCGGGTATGACCTCCGAGATAGACGGTTTGCGCCAGGCACTGCAGGACGAGCTTGGCGCGGAGCGGCTGGACAATCTGGTTGCGGCCAGTGCGCGGCTCATCGATGCCGACGCGGAGTTGACGGCCGACCAGAAGCGGCGTCTGCACCGCCTGGCCTTTCAGAGCCAGCACCGCGCTGAAATCGAAAGCCGCGGCGTAGTGGTGTCGGCTCGTGTGCTCAAGGAAGCCGTGCGGCGCGACGTCGAGGCTTTGTTCAACACCGAGCGCTTCGAGGCCGTTCCGCTTCTTACCGACCTTGAAAGCGAACAGGCCGCGGACAACCCGCCGTCGCTGGCCGATTTTCCGGAGGTGCGTCGCAGCGTCGTCAATTACGGAGTGCCTTCCTTCTCGGGCCGTTCTTCCCGCGACTTTGATCGCGAGGCCCTTGCGCGCGAGATCCGCTCGGTGCTTGCCACCTTCGAGCCGCGTCTCAAGGACAGTGCAACAAAGGTTACGGTAACCCTTGGCGACAAAACCGTGGGCCTGAAGATCGAGATAGATGCGGTGTTGATCATGACGCCGACGCCCGAACGCATGCGCCTGCGCACCACGATCAATCTCGATAACGGCTTGGCTCGGACCGAATTTAGGGAAACCTGAGATGGACCGGGTCTTCGTAGAATATTACGAGGAGGAACTGACCCATATCCGCGCGCTCGCGGCAGAATTTGCCGACATGCATCCGGCGGTGGCGCGCAACCTTTCACTCGATACGGTCCCCTGTCCGGACCCTTACGTCGAGCGGCTGCTTGACGGCGTTGCTTTCTTGGCCGCGCGGACCCGGCTCAAGGTCGATGCGGAACGCTCGCGTTTCTCGCGCGCCGTCCTTGATGTTCTCTATCCCGATCTTGTCACGCCGGCGCCGGCAACGGCCATGGTGGTGTTCAAACCCGGCCAGCAGGTCCAGACAATGATTGGGGGCCATGTCGTCAAGCGCAAAACGCGTCTGGTTTCCAGCCTCCTGCCAGGCCTGTCGACGCGTTGCACGTTCACCACCGCCCAGGACATCACGCTGTGGCCGATTGCCATCACCTCGGTCGGCTATTTTCAGGATCGCAGCGCCTTGGCTGCCGCCGGCATCGCTCGGATCGGCGGTGTGAATGGCGAGGCGGCGCTTCGCATCACACTGGCTCGTACCGGAAAAGGCAAGCTCGACGAACTGTCGCTGGACCGGCTTGATCTCTACTTTTCCGCGCGCACCAAGGCACCACTGCTTTTCGACGCGATTTTCGGCGCCTGCTCGGCCCTTGGTGCACGGCCGGAAGGCAAAGCCAACCCGATCTCGCCGTTGCCGGTACCTGAAATGGTCGGCATCAACGATGACGAGGCGCTGATGCCTCGTACACGTCCGACCTTCGAAGGGTACCGTCTTCTGCGCGAATATTTCATGATGCCGGAGCGTTTTCATTACGCTCGGGTTTCGGGATTGCAGCCCATCGTGCGCACGTGCACAGCCGAACTCGAGATCATCTTCATCTTCAGGCGTCCGGTGCCTGAACTTGCTGATGTGACGGCGGCCGATTTTGAACTTTTCGCAACGCCGATCATCAATCTGTTCGAACGTGAGTGCAACGTCATCGAGCTCGATCCGCGCAAGACGCGGCAGGTGCTGCATGCCGACCGCACGCGAGCGCGGGACTTCGAAATCTATCGGGTTGTCGGCGTCGAGGACGCCGACAGCGAGGGGAGCGACGCCGCAATCCCGGAGCTCTTCAGCCTGGGACAGAACCGCGGCAGCGGTTGGGTTTATTCCACCGAACGGCGCCCACGCCGCCCGACGGAGGAAGAACGGCGCGACGGCCTCACCCGCACTTCATACACCGGCGACGACGTTTTCCTGGCGATTTCACGTCCGGCGGAAAGTCCAGCGAACCGGCCGCTGAAGCGCCTCGACATCGTGGCGCTCTGCACCAACCGCGATCTGCCGATTCTTGACGACAACCCTACCTTGACTCTGGAAGCCGGCGATCCGGTCGAAACGATCCGGCTTCTCGGCGCATTGCGCCCGCCTCGCCCAGCCATCCCCGCAGCGCTGCCGGCGGGCGCGGCGGGTGAATCGCGAGCTGACAATCTCGCCTGGCGGCTTGTAGCGCAGCTCGCCCTCAACTTTCTAAGCCTTGCAAAGGAAGGTCGCGGCGTCGATCCGCTGCATGCGCTGCTTGAGCTTTACGCCGACAGGGGAGACCCGAGCCTCGCCCGCAATGTGCACTCGATCGTGCGTATCGACTCCCGGTCGGTCATCGAACGGCTGCAGATCGATGGGCCGATGTGCTTCGGACGAGGCACGGAGGTGACATTGCATGTCGATCAATCGGTTCTGGCGGGGCAGAGCACCTTGCTGCTTTCGGCCTTGCTGGCACGGCTGTTTGCCCGTCATGCCGGAATAAACGGCTTTGTGCGAACCCGCACATGGCTGCTGCAAAAGCAGGAGGATGTGCCATGGCCGATGACGCCCGGCAATCGCTACCTGATCTAGACAAGCCTGGCCGGTCAGAAATGCTGTCGGATGCATTCGACTTCTTCGAGTTGTTGCGGCGACTCGAACGAAGAGGCGGGCTGTTCGGCTATTCCGGCCCGCCGGAGCGCGAGCCCTCGCGGCTCGGGCAGCATGTCCGTCTCAGCTTTTCCGCCAAGGACCTGGCAGAATTCCGCGAAGCGACTGACAAAGCGCCCGCTCGGGTTACGGTCGCAAACATCGGTCTGATGGGACCTGAAGGTCCGATGCCCCTGCATTTGACGCGCTGGGTACTCGATCGCCTGTCGCAACGCTGGTTCACCGGCGCCGATGCGCAGCAGACCAGCGACACGACGTTCATGGACTTCGTCAACATTCTTCAGAACCGCATGATTGCGCTGTATTACAGGGCGTGGGCGGACGCCCATCCGGCGGTTCAGGTCGAGCGCCGGGTAGGTGGGCGCGTTCGCGCCATGCTTGAAGCCATGGCGGGAATAGGGCTTCCCGGCACCCACAATCCCGAACTGGACCCCGTGAAGGTGCGCCAGGCCGCCTCGCTTGCCAATCAGGTCGACGGCCCCGAGCGGCTGACGCTGTTCCTGGCTGAGGCGTTCAAGGTGCCGGTCCAGATCAGGGAGTTCATCGCTGCCTGGATGACCATACCAGCCGCGCTCCAGACCCGGCTCGGCAAAGCCTACGCAGGGCTCGGTCGGGGAGCGACGATCGGTCCGCGCGTCTTCAACCGTCAAAGCAGGATCGAGCTCCGCGTCGGCCCGCTGGGCTATGAGGAGTTCAAGGCGTTCCTGCCGGGCGGTCAACGCCTCAAATTGTTCAAGCAAGCCGTTAGCGACATGGTCGGCGAATCGCTCGACGTCGATCTACGCATCGTGCTGGCGCGCGATGCCGTTCCGCCGCCGCGTATTGGAACCGTGCAACTCGCCCGGACCGCGTGGCTTGCGCGGCCCGCTGAAAGGGGCGATGCTGACGACATGCGGCTGCGGACATTAGTCGGCTGGCGGCAGGAAGGGGCGGAGGTCGCGGCATGAGTCTGCTGCTGACGCTGGAGCAAGGGCCACGCACCCAGGCGGTACGGCAGACCCGGCTTGACGAGGGGGAACTGGTGATCGGCCGCAGCGCCGACGCCGGCTGGCAGATCGACGATCCCGATATGTTCGTTTCACGCGCCCATTGCAGGATCACTGGTGGGCGCGATGGATACTTCGTCACCGATACGTCGAGCAGCGGATTGTTCATAGACGACTCCGACAGCCCGCTCGGCGCAGGCAAGTCGACGCGTCTTCGCAATGGCATGCGGCTGAAACTGGGCGATTACATCGTGCATGTCGATCTGCAGACGTCGAGTGCCCAAACCACAGCAGCAGCCGCAGCCCCAGTTCCGGAGCGCTCACCGCCGGCGTCTCGGGCGCCGGTCAGCATCGGCCGTGATGATTTCTTTTCAGCCGCCGTGGAAGAAGAGCCGCAGCGGCCACGTCCAGCCGAGCTGCCGAACCCCTTCGAGCAGCCGATCCCGGGAGCGTTCGAGCGCGCCAATTCCAGACAGCGCAGCTCGCCTGCTTTCGACGACCCGTTCAGCCTCGATCCGGTCGCAACACCGGGGTCCAAAGGCAGCGCAAACTATCCAGAACCAGCCAGCGCACCCAAGCAGACAGACCCATTTGGCCTCGAGTCGGGAGCGTTCCCCAACGGCTCAACGGAGCCCGCGACGGCAAAGCTGCCGGAATTCAACGACGACTTCGGTTTTGGGCCAGCGGCGGCCAGCCCGGGAAGCGATGCGCGCTCGACCGGTCAGCGCGAGCGCGACACCCCGCCACTGCAAGCGGCCAATTCCTGGGACCTGCCCGTGCGAGCGGCAGATGCCCCTCCCCCGATGCGGGCAGGCGCAGCCGCCAGCCCCGCCCGCCAGCCGCCTGCGAGACAGCACGCCGACATGGCGCTTCGCACCGCATTCCTGCGCGGTATGGGTGTGGCGGAAGCCGATTTTCCCGGGCGCGACGCCGTCGCCGAGATGGAGAAGTTCGGCCGCGAATATCGGCTTATGATGGAAGGATTGATGCAGCTGCTGCGCAAGCGCGCCGAAGAAAAAGGAAATGCCCGCGTTGCCCAGACAATGGTCGGAGCCTCCGAAGTCAATCCCCTCAAGTTTCTGCCGACGGTCGACGACGCAATCGTGACGCTTATCGCGGAGCGCAGCCCCGGGTTTCTCGCCGGCGAAGCGGCTATCGCGGATGCGGTTCGCGACCTCGCACAACATCACGTACGCGCCTGGCGCGGCGTGCAGGCGGCCCTGCGGCGGATGGTCGACCGTTTTGAGCCGGCTGCCATCGAAGAAGAGCTGAAATCGAGTTCCGCGATCGGCACGCTGTTGTCGGGCGGGCGCGGCGCCAAGCTGTGGGAGCTCTACCAGAAACGCCATCGTGAAATCGCCGAGAGCGCAGAAAAGAGCTTTCTCGGCGAAATCGGCGCCGATTTTCGGGATGCATATGAGGAGGAGTAAGACATGATCGATCGACGCGAATTTATCGTTGCCTTGGGTGCGACCGGGCTGCTTACGGCCTGTCAAAGCGCCGGGCCGCCAAAACCGTCGGTCATCACCGTGAAGCTGACAGGAGCGGCCGGCATGAACCCTGGACCAGGTGGCGGCGACCGGCCAGTGACAGTGCTGGTCATGCGGCTGCGCAGCACCGGTAAGTTCAACGCCGCCGACTACTTTGCCTTGCAGGGGGATGCCGGCTCGGCACTGGCAGGCGATCTGATCGGATCCGACCAGATTGCCGTCGGGCCTGGAAAAACCGCGACCAAGACCATTACAGTTGAACCGGATGCGACGGCCCTGGGCTTCGTTGCACTTATCCGTGAGCCTGGCGGGCGAAACTGGCGGACCACCAAATCGGTTTCGCCCGGATCAAACTTTACGGTCAATGTCACACTCGGCAGCGGCGGCATTTCCGCCTGACGGCCAAGGCGAGGGGAGCTCGATGCAGAGAGTAGCCGGATGAGCGATGCAAACAGGGTGCTGTGGTCCGAGGGCCTTTTTCTGCGGACCCAGCATTTCCAGCAGCAGGATCGTTTCTTTGAGGCGACTGTGCGCGGCGCGTTGGAGGCCGGCCAGCTGCATACGTTCGGCTTTCAGCGATTGACCCTGGATAAGGCATTGCTCGATGCCGGCCAGATCTCGATCCTGTCTGCACGAGGCATTTTCCCGGACGGAACCCCCTTCTCCATTCCTGATCTGATGGACGCGCCGCGTCCGCTGCCGGTCACCCCGGATACAGGCGCCGGCCCGGTGCTGGTCGCCTTGCCGCTCGAGCCGGCCGGCGGGGTTGGCTTCGATCCCGCGCATGCGCCACCCAGCGGTGCGCGATATCATGGACGGATCGTTTCGGTGCGCGATGCCGTCCAGGGCGGTTCAGACCCCGAAGAAATCGAAATCGCCCGGCCGCAATCGCTGTTGCTTGCACCCGGCAAATCGGTCGGCGGCTATACCGCCCTGCCCATAGCCGACATCAAGGGGATTCGAGCCGATGGCGGCGTTTCGCTGGACGAGACGTTCCTGCCACCGGCCCTGGTTACTGGTGCAGTGGCCTGGTACCGGCAACTGCTTCTGGAAGTTGTCACAGGCCTCGACCAGATCGCCGAGGCGCATGGCAAGATGGTCATGGGCGGGCCCGGGCGCAGCGTCGAAGACCTGTTGATGCTCAACCTCGCCAACGCGGCGCGTCCGCGACTGGCCCATATGCTGGCGCAGGATGTTTTCCATCCGGCCGAACTTTACCTGGAACTGGTCGGGCTTGCCGGTTCGATGGCGACCTACGGCTCGAGCGCGCGACGACTGGGCGAGCTGCCGGCTTACGATCACATGGCGCCCGGCCCACCGTTTTCGGCGCTGGCGGATGCGTTGCGCTCACTGATCCTGAGCCTGCGCTACGTTGAGCCGAAATCGCGCGCGCTGCCCGTCATGCGCCATTCGACCAATGTTTGGAAAATCCGCATCGACAATCCGAAGCTGCTGGTGGCCAGCCGGATCGTCATCCGGGTCGGTTCGGAACTGTCGGAGGACGCGCTACGCAAGATATTCGTCAACCAGGCGACCGTAGGCTCGGCGGATGAGTTTGAGGGCCTGTGGAAGTCCCGCCTGCCTGGCATCCCGCTGAAACCGCTTCATTCGCAACCGCGCGAGATTCCTTACGACGGCGATCGGCTCTGCCTTGAGCTCGATCAGAAAAGCGAGCACTGGGCATCGCTGCTCGGTGCCCCAGGCTTCGTCATTGGCGTTTCGGGTGTACTGCCGAGCGAACCGCAGGTGGACTGCTATTCGGTGAACAGGTGAAACCATGAGCCGGGATGATCCTTTCGGACTGTCGGAGGATCGCGAACGCACTCGCATCAGGCTGACCGGCACGCCGATGCCGCGACCGATGGCGGCATCCTTGCCGGGCGGGCCGGTTAAACGCTCGCGCACCCACCCGAACGGCCTTGTCAACGCCTTCGCACCCCTGCTCGAATTTGCGCCTGAGCTTGAAAGCGCGCTGCCACCGGAGAATCCGGAGGTGTTACGCACCCGGCTGCTGGAAGAACTGGTTCGGGCACGCGACACGGCAATGGCGGCGGGGTCGTCGATGGAGCGGGCCGATCAGGCAGCCTGGGTGGTGGCGGCCTTGCTCGACGATCTGGCCCTGAACACGCCCTGGGGCGGAGCCAGCGCGTGGCCGCGTCAGCCGCTTGTGGTCATGTTGCGCGGCGATGTCGACGCCGGCACGCAGTTCTTCACACGGCTCGACGAACTGGAACGCCATCCGAACCGAGACCGCGAATTGCTGGAACTCCAGTATGACTGCCTGGCACTCGGTTTTCGCGGCAAGTATCGCGTGCCCGGCCGGTCGGGCGATCGCTCGCTCAATGCCGTTCGTGTGGCCGCGGCACGTTTCCTGCGCGATGCCGACGCCGAGAATGCGCCGCTGTCGCCAAACTGGAAAGGCGTCATCGCATCCGACGAGCCGCAGCGCTTCATTGTTCCGATCTGGGTGATGGCCTTGGCCGCGGCGGTCATCGCCACCGCGACCTATGTCGGGCTCTCGATGGGACTAAGCAGCCAGGCGGTGGAGCTTTCAGCGCTGGTCCGCGCATTGCCGCCGCCGACCCGTGGCGACATCAGCCGCGTATCGCCAACCGTCGATGTCCCGCCGCCGGAGACTGTGGATTTCGCGCTGCTGCCCGAATTTGAGGCCGGCGCGCCGGGCAATCTCAGATCGGCTCTGAGCGGCACGGAGAGCGTTTCGCTGGCCAAGCTGGTCATCCAGGCCTCCAGCCCCGAACTGTTCCAGTCCTCGCGGCCAACACTGACGGAAGGATTCGAGCCGCTGATCGGCTCGATCGCCAAGGTGATCCTGGCCAATCGGGACCTGATCGGCAACATCACCGTGGTCGGACATACGGACGGCGTGCCTCTGCAAAGAACCAATCCGCTGTCGACCAACCAGCGACTTTCCGAGGCTCGCGCCCAGACCATTGCCGACATGCTGGTGCAAAACGGAGTGCCGCAGGAACGCGTCCATTCCGAGGGCCGGGCAGCCACGGATCCAGTGGCCGATGACGGCACGCGCGAGGGCCGGGCCCTGAACCGGCGCGTTGAGGTGCTGGTCGAAAAGAGGCTGTGAGATGTTCATCCTGCGCTTCCTCTGGGCGGTCCTGACATCACGCTGGCTGTGGACACTGATTGGCATCACGCTGCTTTCCTTTGTGATCTGGGTATTCGGGCCGATCGTCAGGGTCGGCCCCTACGACCCTTTCGCCTCCGACAATGTGCGTATCGTCATCATCGCGCTGCTGGTCATCTTCTGGCTGATCTGGCTGATCGCTGCCCAGCGTCGGGCGATCCGTGCCAACCGTATGTTCGTCGCCGAAATCGCCGCGCCGGCGGTAGAGAAACCACTCAGCCCCGGCGAAGAGAATGTCGCTGCCGTCGGAGCCAAGTTCGGCGAGGTCATGGCCGAGTTGAAGCGCCGCAAACTGGGCGGTCGCAAGTTCCTGCGCGAGATGCCCTGGTACGTGATCGTCGGACCGCCGGCCACCGGCAAGACCACAGCCTTGCGGCAGTCGGGGTTGAACTTTCCGATCGACCTGACCGACGACCTGCAAGGGGTCGGAGGCACGCGCAATTGCGACTGGTTCTTTTCGGAGAGCGCCGTTCTGATCGACACTGCAGGCCGCTATGTCCAACAGGAGAGCCAACCCGACGTCGACGCGGTGGAGTGGCTGGGCTTCCTCGACCTTTTGAAGAAGCACCGGGGCCGTCGCGCGCTCAACGGTGTGATCGTCGCGCTTTCGATCGATGTGCTTTCGGAGGGCGACGACGCCATCAAGGCGCATGGCCGCAAGATCCGCCGTCGGCTGGCCGAGCTCAACGATCGCCTTGAAATCCGCCTTCCGGTCTATCTGATGCTGACCAAAGCCGACCTGATCAAGGGGTTCGAGGCTTTCTTCGGCGGCTTGTCGACGGCTGCGCGCGAGCAGGTTTGGGGCACTACGTTCGCACTCGACGCGCATGTCGATGCAAAGACCATCGAGCGGGAAATCGCGACGTTAGCAACCGAGCTCGAGCGGCGGCTGGTGCCCCGGCTGGAGGACGAAGACAAGCTTGCTGCCCGCGCCGAAATCTTCAGGTTTCCCGCCCAACTCGCCAGCCTGTCCGAGCCGATCCAGGTACTGATCGAGGCGATGTTCGGGGAAAGCAGGTATGAGGAGGCCGCCTGGCTGCGTGGCCTTTATCTGACGTCGGCGACCCAGGAAGGGGCGCCCATCGATCGGCTGACCGCGGCGCTGTCTGCCTCCTTCGGCCTTCCGCCGCGCCGGGCGTTGGCCGCGCCGCGTGTCGATAAACGCAGCTTCTTCCTGAGGAACCTGCTTACAGAAGTCATCTTCAAGGAAGCCGGCCTAGGCACCTTCGATCCGCTGGCGCAACGCCGCCGTGCCTGGATCTGGCGTGGCGCGGCCGCCGCCTGTGCCGCAGCCGCCCTGCTGGTCAGCGGCCTGTTCACCTGGTCCTATTACGACAACCGCAACGCGATCACGGCCCAGGCAAGCCAGTTCGAGGCGCTGCAAACGCCACTGACCTCGGCCGCGGCAAACCCGGCATCCGTAGAACAGCCTGCGATCGATGGCGCTCTCAGTGCGATGGATGAAGTCGCAAATGCCCGCACCCCGCCGCCTGGCGCGGCACAGGATTTGCTGGGGCCATCAGCCTCGGCGGAACTGGTGCGGGCACAGACCGACACTTACGATCATGCTTTGCGCAACGTTCTCGAGCCGCACATCGTGGCGCTGCTCGAGGCGACGATGTGGCGGCAGATCCGCGACCCGGACTTCATGCTTGGCGCGCTGAAGACCTATCGCATGATGACCGGCCTTTCTCAGATGGATCCGGATTTCGCCCAGAGCTGGTGGGTCAACAGTCTGCCCGAATTCGCCGCGGCTGCCCCCTTTCCGACAGCTGACGCCGAACAGCACCAGCTTGCCGCGATCCGTCGCATGGCGGTTGACGCCAGTTATATCGCTCCGGACCAGGCGCTGGTTGCCGAGGCACTGAAAACCGTCTGCACGATTTCCTTGCCGGCGCGTGCCTATAAACAATTGCTGGCCGACCCGGCGGTGACTGCGCTCAAGGAATGGATTCCTGCCAACTTCGCCGGCCCCAACGGCGCCAAGGTCTTTGCGCGGCGTTCCGACAAGACGCTTAGGGTCGGCATTTCGGGAGCGTTTACCTATGCCGGCTTCCATGACGCCATTCTCGACCGGGTCGAGGATGTCGCCGCCCAGGCAGCACTCGACCGGGCAGTGTTCGCCGGCGGTTGCTCGGAAAATTCCGAAACCTCGGTGTCAGCGCTGTCAGAAGATATTCTGAAGCTTTATTACGACGACTACATCGCGCAATGGGACAGCTTCCTGCGCGACATGAGGCTGGCGCCATTGACCGATCTCAACGTCGCCAGTGAGAACCTCAAGGACCTTTCAAGTGCCGACTCCGCGCTGAAGCGCCTGGTCACCGCGGTGGTCCAGGAGACCGAGCTTACGCGATCCGATGAAGCGCCGACAAACGACAAGGCAGCGGCGGCAGGTGGCTCGAAACTGCTTGGCAAGCTGGGCAAGCTCGGCAAGATCGTAAAAACCGGAGCAAAGCTTTTGCCGCGTGCCGGCTCCGCCGACGAGGTGGATCTTACCGGCAGTCTGGTGGCCGAGCATTTCAAGCCGCTCAAGGGTGCCATTGCCGAGGTCGACGGCCAGCCGCCGGCGCTCGACGCCGCCATTGTCGCGCTTACCGCACTGTCCAACGTGCTGCAGACGGTGACGGCCAATCCCGATCCTCAGGACGCCATCAAGAAGCAGGGCGGCCTCGCCGAACTGACTGGAGCGGTTGCCAGGCAGGCGCAGATCCTGCCCGACCCGATCGATGATTGGTTGGGCGGTATTGCCGGCGATACTAGCGGCCTGACACAGAAGGCGGTCACCTCGGAGCTCAACGCCATCTGGCGCGCCGACATCCTGCCGTTCTGCCAGGCAGCACTCAACAACCGCTATCCTTTCAGCCCTGACAGCGCCGTAGACGTCAATGTCCGCGACTTCGCCCGTCTGTTCGGACCGGCAGGGCTGATCGACACCTTCATCAACGACCATCTGATCAGCTATGTCGACACGTCGGCGCAGCCATGGAAATGGCGTGCCGATTTCGGCCTCGACCCGTCGGCACTGGCCGCGTTCGAACAGGCAAGGCGGATCCGCGATGATCTCTTTCCGGCCGGTACAGGCCCGCTGATGAGCTTCACACTCGAGCCGAAGGATTTGTCGCCTAATGTCGCGCGCGTGACACTCAACCTCGATGGCCAGAACCTCGTCTACTATAACAACGCAACGAGGCCGCAGCCGATGACGTGGCCCGGCAAGGACGGCACGGGCGTCATCTCGCTTGCCTTCCAGCCGATCGATGGCTCGCCCGAGATCTTGCTCAACGAGACCGGCAGCTGGGCGTGGCTGAGGATGTTGCGCAGCGGTCGCTTCACCGGCACCTCGCTGTCGGACGTCTACAGCCTGCGCCTGGGCACCAAAGGCATGTACGCCGATTTCCAACTCAAGGCCGCCAGCGTCGAAAACCCCTACAACCTGCAGATGTTCAAGAAGTTTTCATGTCCGCCGCAGATATGATCCTGCCCGGCTTTTACGGCAAGATGCCTGCTACCGGCGATTTTGTGACGCGGCGGCTGCCAGGAGATTTTGTTCGCGCCTGGGACCGCTGGTTGGCGCAGCATGTCGTCCCGCTCATTGGCTCGGAATCCTGGCCGCGGAGCACCGCGCTGCAGTTCCTGTCCGGTCCGGGTTTTCTCGGCGCATCGGCAGGCATCATCGTGCAGAGCGCCGACAGGGTTGGCAGGCAGTTTCCGTTGAGCGTCGTCGTGCAGCTTTCCGAGGCTCCCGTCGAGCTTGCCTATGCCGATGCATGGTTTGCCGAGATCGAAAGGGTGGCCATAGCCGCCCAGGGCGGCGAGCTGACGCCGGATGAATTGGATGGCGCGCTGGCTGCGTTGCCAGTACCGCAGGTTGAACCGGGCGAAGAGCTCATCAGCGATATGGTGATGTGGACAGCGCGTTCGGACATTTTCGACATCGACCCGCTGTCGCCTCAAACGACGCTGGAGCAAATCTTCGCGGCGAGCTGGGAGACCAGCTGATGCAGATCTGGAACCAGATGGGCTATCCGCACCAATTCACCATGGGCATGGACAAGGCCGGCCATGAATGGATCGTCGTGGTGGTGAAGGGCACGTTCGACTTTCCCGCGACGCCAGGCGGGCCGGCCCAAAAATCTGCGGAGCAAGTGCCACTCGTCTTTGCCGACATCCAGACGGGAGAGCCCGGCTACTCCGCCACGCTCTGGGAGACCGACTTCGCTTTTCGCAAGCCGCGTTGTGATGTGATCGCCAATGGCTTTGCGTACGCACCGGGAGGACGTCCGGCCGAACGTGTACCGGTCGGCATCAAGGTGGGCCATTGGTCGAAATTGTTCGAAGCCGTCGGCCACCGCGAGTGGCGCGCCATCGGACCGGTGTTCACCTCCACCGCCCCGCAGCCATTCCTGAAACTGCCGATATCATATGACGTCGCCTGGGGCGGCGTCGACAGGCTGGACCCGGAGGACCAACTTCCGGCCAGCTACAAGTACAATCCGGTCGGAACCGGCTGGTCGCGCACGAAGAATCAGCGTCTCATTCCCGGCCTACGGCTGCCCAATACGCAAGCTGTCGGCGAAGAAATCCGCTCGCCGTTCGGCGACTACAAGCCGATGAGTTTTGGTCCGATGGGACGCGGCTGGCCTGGACGGATCGAATATGGCGGCACCTACGATCAGAACTGGATCGACAACATTTTTCCCTTCCTCCCGCCAGACTTCGACGAGCGCTATTTTCAAATGGCGCCGCCCGACCAGCAGATCGATTCTCCGCGTGGCGGTGAAGAGGTCCAGTTGGTCAACCTGACGCCTGAAGGACGCGTGAGTTTTCGGCTACCCTCGACGGCACTGCCCATCGCTTTGTTCAAGGGCCGGCAAAAGGCTTACGAGGCCGACATTTATCCTGACACCGTTCTCCTCGAGCCCGAAGAACGTCGCTTCTCGCTGGTCTGGCGTATATCGCAACGCATTCAGCGGACCATCATCGATTTCTCAGAGTGCTGGGTCGGCCCGCCGACGCCGGCTATGCTGAGAGCGAGGAGCAAGGGGAAACGTTATATTCGCATAAACCACATCACGCCGGTGCGAGAGAGCGAAGCCGCATGAGCACGAGGCTCGACATCGTCTCGATCGGCATGGTGACGGCTGTCGGCCTCGACGCGCCGTCCGCCTGCGCTGCGATGCGGGCACGACTCGATGGATTCCAACAGACGCGGCTTCTTGGGTCCGCCGGCGAATGGCTGACCGGTGCGCCGATCCCGCTGCCGCGCAATTGGATCGGCGACAGGCGCATGGCGCATTTGGCGGCCGGCGCAATTTGTGAAGCATTCGACAGCGTAGCCGAGGCGCGCGGCCAGACAGCACTGATCCTATGCCTTCCCGAGGAGGACAGGCCTGGTAGGTATGTCCGCGATGATTCCGGTTTGCTCAGGAGCATTGCCGAGATCGTCGAAATCGAGCTGCATCCAAGCTGCAAAATAATCGCGCATGGAAGACCTTCCGGCATTGTCGCGTTGGATCATGCTCGACGGCTTCTGGCGTCAGGCGATGTGCCCTTTGTCATGATTGCCGGCGTCGACAGCTATCTAACAAGTCAGACGGTCACCCATTATCTTTCACGCAACCGCATCCTTACGCCTCGAAATCCTAACGGGTTCATACCCGGCGAAGCGGCGGCGGCGGTGATTTGCACCCAACATGGGCAAACAGGAATGCGGCTGTTCGGGCTTGGGCTCTCACGCGAGAACGCGTCGATTTACAACACCGAAGATTTGCCATTTCGCGCCGACGGCATGACGGCAGCCTATCGAGCGGCGTTCGAAGAAACCGGAATCGAAATGAACCGCCTCGGATACCGTATCGCCGATCTCGTAGGGGAGCAGTACTGGTTCAAGCAGAGCGCGCTGGCCAGCCTGCGCATGCTGCGCGGCCGGCACGAATTCCAGGACATCTGGTCGCCCGGAGAATCCCTCGGCAACATCGGAGCCGCCGTGGTGCCTCTCATGCTCGGCATGGCTTTTACCGCAGCGCGCAAAGATTATGCCGCGGGAAATCCGGTTTTGATTGAGGCATCAAACGATGCTGGCGCCTGCGGCGCAGCAATCGTCGCAGGGAGGCCGCTGTGATGGGCGCAGTGTTCGCCAACGGCTTGGAAATTTCCGGCAAGGCTGTGAACGCGCAGACGATCGCCGCATTCCCCGACGTCTGTTTCACACCGCCGGAAAACCCGGCAACGCCGCCTGGAGTACCCATCCCCTACCCCAGCTTCGGAATGGCCAGCGACACCGAGCAAGGCACAGGCACCGTCAAGATCGGCGGCAAGACCGTCAACATCAAGAACAAGTCGGACCTATCCAGAACATCCGGAACCGAGGCCGGCTGCGCCGCCAAGAAAGGCGTTATCACATCAAAGAATACCGGAAAGGGCTACTTCAATTCCTGGTCCAACGATGTGAAGTTCGATGGCGAGCCGGTCATCCGCATGACGGATCTGGCCACCAACAACCATGCATCGCCCATCGGAAATACGGTTACGTGGCCGCACACCGCGGCAATAAGCGTCAATGGGCAAGACTGCGCGACAATTTTGAACAGCGTTGGGATATACATCCATCAACACAAGGATTCCGATTGCCAGCACCCGACCGAGTCCGAGCACTGCTTCGAGAATCAGATGTTCCAGCGTAGTCGCGGCGGCGACAACTATTCCGGCTGGGGAAACTACGACGTCGACACAGCGCCCTGCATCTGCATGGAATCCTACAAGAAAACCAAGACCGGATATCGCAAATCCGGCTCCGGGTCGAAACGCGGCTCGCCGCACAACAAGAAGACTAAAGATGTCCGCGATTTCTTGAAGAAAAAGCGCAGCCCGACCCTAGGCGATGCGATCAAGAAGGTGCAGCAAGCGGTCGGCGACCATCATGAAAAGCTGCAGAGCTGCACAAAACAGGAGAAGGAGGACGCGCTCGAATGTCTCAAGCTTGTTCTCCTCGACTACCTTGCTGACTGCGCCAGAGCACCGAAGCCGACGCACGCTGAGTTGTTGGCTAAACCGATAAGGAAGAAGTGATGCGTGAACCCGAAACCATCGCCGATTTCGACCCCGAAGAAATCGATGTCCAGGCCGTTGACGGATTCCATCATGGCGGCAATCGCTTCAGCGCGAGCTTCGAGTTGAGCGATCCCGATGACGAGTTCAGCCGGTCCTATCTTCTCGAAATCGAGCTGGGGCGAACTATTCGCTTCAACGCAAGGCTTCAGATCGAGGACGCGTTACGCTCGCACGTCAGTTTCGGGAGTCAGGATCATATTGCGCTCGAACTCGGCGGGATCATCCACGACCTCCCGCCCGGGGCGGCGTCACGCACGGAATTGCCCGAAGGTGTGCTGACGCGTTTATGGGCGCCGTCCCGCGACCGTGTCTTCGCAATTGGAGGGCTCGGCGTGAGTTATCTGCGTGAGCGAGGCCAATGGGACCAATTGGACACCTTTGAGAAGGCTGTGCTCAACGATATCCATGGCCGAGATGGCGGGCCAATCTATTGCGCTGGCGACCGAGGACTTCTTCTAAGGCTCAACGGGCGGCACTGGGATCGTATTGATCTTGGTGTCGAGGAAAACTTCAACACCGTCCTGGCCGGCGCTGCAGGCGAGGTATACATCGGTGGGGCGAACGGGGCGGCCTACGAGCTGCGCGACAGCCAATTGATTTTGCTGAAGGCCGATGAGGTCGACTACTACGACATCTGTGAATTTCGCGGCAAACGATACTGGTCGGACATGAGCTATGGCGTTTCGGTGCAGCAGGGACGTGAGCTCGTGCCCATGCTGGAAACGGAACAGGGCTTTACAATGTCGGCGACCGATGAGTTTCTTGTTGTCGCGGGCTGGCACGAATTCTTTCTGTTCGACGGCACCAACTGGTCTGGCTTCGAAATGGGCTATGACGGCAACATTTTTCTGCGAGCGGTCGACATGAACAACTATCGCTAGATTAAAGTTGTTTCTGTTGCAGCGCCATCGCCAGATACTGCCTCACTTTGACAAGGTCTAAATCCACGACCCTAATTGGCTTGGGCGCCACCAGCATCCGCAGCACGAAGAGTTCTCCAGCCTCATGGAATTCTTCATAGCGCTCCTGCGCGATCTTGTGGCCGCGGTCTCCGGCTACCCGCAGCCCATCCAGATGGGCCTCCAATCTTTCGATCAGGCGGGCAAGGCGCACTTCGTCCATCTCCGGATTTTCGTCGGGATGGAGTAGGTGATGGTCATAGATCATCCAGAGAAACGCCGCCATTTCGGCATGCTGTCGGACAATATCGCGCAGGATTGGCGGCGCCATCAGTTCAAGTTCACTGAGCCACCACGGATACGATTGGCGGCGCTCGCGTGGCTCGTAACGTAGGTACCCCGGATAGTGATATGGCCGTCTTTTTCGAGAATGATCGTGGCCTTGCCGCAACGCAGCTCTATGCGCTCGTCGCCCACAATGCGTACTTCTTTGCCATCGCGTATGACTTGCGCCTGAGGCGTGCGGCTAAGTTCCACAATGCGTCCGACGATTAGCGGCCGGCCGACATCGCCACCTTCAAATAACAGCGCAACTTCGGAACCGATCATGTCGGAGCGCATCTCGGCCAGACTTCGCGCTCTCACGGCTGTCTCGCTTTCATTGCCTGGGAATACGACGAGCGGCGCTTCGTCGTCGAAGCCAAGAAAGACTCCGATTATCACACCTTCGATCCGCTTTCGGGTCTTGTTCATCCAGCCGCCCTCAGTTCTGCTTGATCTCCGAACCCTTCATCGTGATGTCACTTGAAGCCTTCACGTTAATCTTGCCCGAGGCTTTCACGGAAATGTCCTTGCCTTCGATGTTGATGGTCCCGTCCTTTTTCATGGAGATCGCCGCTGATCCGCATTTGATCACGATAGAATCGCCCGCTTCGATCAACAAATCCTTGCCCACCTTGATGGCACCGTCCTCACCAATCTGAACAAGGCTGCCCTTGGCAATCTTCAGCGAGCGCGCACCGCCGACATCAGTCGCATCGTCCTCGGCAATGTTGGCGTCTCGCCCCTTACCTATCTGCGAAGAATGTGCGCCAGCGACCTTGAAACTCTGGTCGGCACCTATCTGGACGGATTGGTTCGATGCGATCTGCCAGCTGTCGGCAGCACCAATGGCATGGCTCTGCCCCGCCCCGACGGTGACCGACCGCGACGCGCCGATTGTGTTCGTCTGTACCGCGCCGACGCTTCGTGTCTCCGAGGCACCGACCGTATCGACGCGCGCCGCCCCAACCGTGATTGTCTGGACAATAGCTACGGTCTGCGAATGGTTGGCGTCTATGTTTTCGGTAGAGTTCGCGCCGATGTGGATCGTCTCGTTCGATCCGACTGTCAGCGACCGATTCACCCCAACCGTCTCGGTGTCGTTCGACCCGATGTTGGTTGTCTGGTCGACGCCGACCTTGACCGTCTTGTTGTTGCCGACGTCCTCGTCGAGGTTGTGGCCGACGGAGTGCTTGGCGTCGTGGTCGATGCGGTCGGACTGATCGTGCTGAACCAGCTTGTTGCGGTCGTGCTTGATCAGGAGGTGATGGTCCTTCTGCGCCTGGAAGTTGACCAGCTCGGAGCCGGCCTTGTCCTCGAACATCAGTTCGTTGTAGCCACCGCCTCCTTTTGACGAATCGGATTTCCAGCCGGATTGCGTGGCGTTGCCGGGCAGCCCGTAAGGCGGCATCTGCGCGGCATTGTAGACCCTGCCGGTGATAATCGGCAGGTCAGGATTGCCTTCGATAAAGTCGACGATGACCTCTTGCCCGATGCGCGGTATCTGGATGAAACCCCAGCCGCTCCCGGCCCAGGTCTGCGAAACTCGCACGAAGCAGGAACTGTTCTGGTCCTTCTTGCCCAACCGGTCCCAATGAAACTGGACCTTCACCCGCGCATACTTGTCGGTGAATATCTCCTCGCCGGACGGACCGACCACCGTCGCCGTCTGGGGACCGCGCATGATCGGCCGTGTCGTGACCCGCGGCGGACGATAGGGCAAGGCCGTGGGTGCCACGCCAAGGATCACCTTGAAGTTCTCGCTGTCGACGTCGGCATGGGGTCTGTAGCCAGGGTCAAAGAGCCTGTATTCGGCGCTGACCACCAGATACTCCTGGTTCTGGTCCTCGCGCGGAAAGCCGTCCAGCTTGAACGTGCAGCCTGAGTACAGGCCGCGCACTGTTCCAACCGCGGCGATGCGCTGGTGCACCGCCTGGATTTCCTCGCGCCGGATCGCCGCCAGGCTGTCGCCGCGGCCCACTTCCAGATGCGCGCCGGGTTGCCGGTAATTCTCCCCCGCAGCCAACTTGTGACTGAACGGCTGGGCCGACTTGGCCATCAGGTCGGCGCCCGGTTTCTTGAAATCATAATCGGTATGGACATAGGAGCCCGGCCGCACCGAGCTGCCCGGGATCCATTCGGTGATATATTCGACATCGCGCCGGGAGCCCTGCCCCTCAAAGTGGTACGGCACTTTTTCATAGCCCGGCGCCGGCTTCAGCTTGCTCATCGCATCGGCCAGCACAAGGGTATGCTTGCGCTCGCCATGCTCGAAGAAATACAGGATGCCTTCGTGCTCGAGCAGCCGCTGCACGAAGTCGAGATCGGTCTCGTCGTACTGGACGCAGTACTCGCGCGGCGGATAGGACCCTTGCAGGCGCTTCTCGAATCTTGCCGTGTTGTATTTCGAAAATACCTCTTCAACGATTTCGATGACACTCATGTTCTGGAAAATGCGGCAGTCGGTCGTATTGCCGAGAAACCAGAGCCATGGCCGGACGACGGCTTCGTAATAGGCCAGCCGGTCTTCGATCCGGGTAAGGCGAAAGTCCGACACGATGCCGCTGAACCAGCGCTGGGGGTTGGATTCACCTTCGATTGAAACGGCGCCGCCCAGCATCTTCAGCGGATCGATATCCTGGCTGGGGCTCACGAACCCGACCGTATAGGCCAGACAACGACTGATCTCATCGCGCCCGACGAGATGTGTGAAGGTCAACAGCTCATCGCCAACCGGCGTTTGCACCACCGCGGCGCGTTGTTCACTCGGCATGGGTCGTGCCCCTCCTTGGCCCGGCAGCCAGCGCGGTGGATTTGAATATCCGGTTCAGGAGATCGAAATCGCATCGACCTCGATGGTTGCCAGTCCATATGGAACGTACCACATCTTGTTGTGCTGGCCAAAGAGGACATGAAGAGTCGCCCGGCCTGCGTTGCCAAGGTTCGCTCGCTGCGTTGCGCCACGTGATGCGAAATTTGGGATTAGCCACTCTAAAAACATGGAGTATCGTGTCGGCAAGGCCGCCAGCGATCACACAGGCGATTTCGCATGTTAATCAGTCTGCAGATCAGCAATGTCGATGCCCTGCCCGCTGGCGTGTCGCCCGGCTACCGATCGCGTAATCGCAGCTTCAAAATCGGGCGCGAACATTGCGACTGGATCTTGCCTGATCCTGACAAGTTCATCTCAGGCCGGCATTGCCAGATCCGATACGAGGCAGGCGCGTTTTGGCTGCACGACATTTCGCGCAATGGCACTTTCATCAATGGATCGAGCCAACGCATCACCGGTCCGCGCCGGCTAGACCACGGCGACAGGCTCCTGGTCGGTCGCTACGTCATCTTGGTATCGATTGACGACGAGCATGCAACGCCAACTGATCCGGAGGCCGACCGAGGTTCGACGCAAGGACAGATGCCGGCCGCGGCCGATCGGCTGCTTGATTCCGGAGGCGAGCCTCTCTTCCGTTCGGCAGAGCGATGGCTGGGGCAAGCACCGCCATCGACATCATCGCTGCCTAGGGCCGTCCCCTCGACTACAGACGAGGTGCTGCGGGAAATTGCAATCGGCGCAGGCATCTCGCCGGAATTGTTTCAATTGCGTGATCCGCATGAAGTCGCTGCCGAAATCGGCGCAGTGCTTCGCACGGTGGTCGAGCAGCTGGCCATGCTGCTGAAGGCACGTGCGGCTGCAAAGACATTGGCCAAGAGCCCACATCGAACGATGATAAGCTCCGCTGAAAACAATCCCCTCAAATTTGTCCCCGGCACCGACGACATACTCGAAATCATGTTCGCGCGGCGCAGGGCCGGCTATCTCGATGCCAGGCGCAGCGTCGAGGACGCGTTCCGCGATCTCAAGGCGCACGAATTTGCCACCTATGCCGCCATGCAAGCAGCGCTCTCGCGACTGCTTGACGACCTGTCTCCGGAAGCGATCGGCAAAAAGCTCCCGCCGACATCGTTTACCTCGAAGAAGGCCCAAGCATGGGACGCTTTTGTCGGGACGTGGAGGAGCATGGAGGAAGCACACGAAAACGGCATGCTGGATATATTCTTGGCCTATTTTAGCGATGCCTATGCCAAAGCTGCCAAGCACAAATAGACCGGCGCAACAGACTGCGCCGCTGTAGCTGACGAAGAAAAGAGCGTCGGCGCACCGCATCATGTTCCAATCGGGAACATCTGGGACTACGATCACATGCGACAGTTCGCCAAGCGGGTAAGCCTGATTGACCTGGGGGTCTGCGGCAAATGTCACATTGCGGCACCATACTTTCTTGTAGCTCCGGACCGCCTTGCCGGAAGGACCATTGCGTGCCCTATCCAGCCAGGAAAGATCTGGCGCCTCTCGCACGTGAGCGCGGACACTGCACGGCAGCGGCATATCGGCGATGAGCTCGAAGGACGATCCTTTCGGCCCGGTCGGCAAGACCGTCATCCGCACCAATCCACGACGCGGGCAGAATACGAAACCAGCCGCAAACGAACCGATTGCGAAGACCGTCGCGCCCCCGCATGTCAAGGAATCGACAGTTTTCGATCCTGACATAGGTCGGCATATGCCGCCGGACTGGACATCCGGAACCATTCTTTATCAGGGAGCATCGTCCGGTACAGCGGCCAGAGCCGAGGCGGCCGGGTCAAGGCCGACCATTCAGCAGGAGGTGCTGCTTGGCGCCGCAGACACGGTAAAATATTCGACGGCAAATCCGATCCTCGCTGCGTCAGCGCCGTTGCTCGTCCTGTTCGGGCATCTCAGGCTCGTGCCGGTCGAAAGACAGGCGGCGCCATTGGCCGAACATATCGCCGATGCAATCGAGAGGTTCGACTGGACGCTGGAGAAGTCAGGGGTTCCCGAAGAGGATGCGCGGATCGCGAAGTTTGCCCTTTGCGAAACCGCCGATGATCTTGTGGGCAACCTGCCTTGGGCCGGCGAGGACACCTGGGCACAGCACAGTATGCTGTCGCGGTTCTTTCACATCGAGCCCACCGGCGCCGGCTTTTATGAAGCACTGAACAAGGTGCTGGCCAATCCTGAGCCACACTTAGACCTGCTCGAGCTGATGCATGTGTGCCTGTCCCTGGGATTTGAGGGCCAGTATCGTGGCCTGGCGCGCGACGATACCAGTCTCGAACGTGTGCGGCGCGACGTCTACGAGACGATTCGCTACTTCAGGGCCCGTGCCGGAGAGGACATCTCCCCCCGCTGGCAAGGCATGGCCGCTACGATGGTGCCGTCTTCGACCCGCCTGCCGCTCTGGGGTGTTGCTGCAGCGGCGTCAGCCCTGCTGACGGCCGCGTTCTTCACGCTGCGGGCGTTCATGACCGATGAAGGCGATGCTGCCGCCAGACAATTGCTGGCGCTCAATCCCTCGACGCCTGTGACGATCGAGCGCGCCAGTGTGGTACCCCCACTTGCCAAACCGGTGACAGCCGCCTCGCCTGCCGTGACCGGCCAGATCGACCGCATCCGCTCAGCACTGTCCACGCAAGTCGAGCGCGGCGGGATCACCGTCGGCACAAAAGGCGACTTCATCGTAGTGGAGATCAACAATCAATTGTTGTTTCAGCCCGGCAAGACCGAAGTGAAGCCCGAGTTTCTGCCGCTGGCCGCACAGATTGCCGCAGCCCTTGAGCACGAGCCAGGGCCAATCAGGATCGTTGGCCACACGGATAATGTGAAACCACGGAAATCAAGCACGTTCAAATCGAACTTTGACCTTTCGGTCGCCCGCGCGAACGCTGTCGAAACAATGATCGCCGCGAAGCTTAGCGATCCCTCGCGAGTAATCGCCGAGGGCAAGGGCGAAGATGAGCCAATTGCCGACAATGCGACGTCCGAGGGCCGCGCCAAGAACCGCCGTGTCGACGTTATGATCCCCAAGGAGGAAACGCTGTGAACACCGCCGGTGGGAAACGCCAATGATGCGTTGGCTGCCGCGGATATCCAGCACGGCCGCGTTAGGCGGTTTTGCGGCGGCGATCTGGTTTGCTGGACCTTTGATCCGCTTCGCCGATATCCGGCCGCTGGGACCTGTCTGGTTGCGCGCGACAATCATCGGCACGATCGTGGTGGCCGCGGCCCTCGTTTACGGAGTGCGCGCCTGGCATGTGAGGAAGGCGGAAAAAGCGCTCGAGACGATCATTGCCCGCAACGACGGGGGCAATGACGATTCACCGGTGCTCGAGGCGCGCATGAGTGAGGCCATCGCAGCACTCAAGCGCTCGAGCGGTAAGCGCAATTTCCTTTACGATATTCCCTGGTACATCGTCATTGGCCCGCCGGGCGCCGGCAAAACGACGGCACTGGTCAATTCGGGTCTGAATTTTCCGCTTGCCGGTTCAGGAGAGGCCCAGCCGGTGGCCGGAGTTGGCGGCACCCGCTCCTGCGACTGGTGGTTTACCGAAAAGGCTGTGCTGATCGACACGGCGGGACGATACACCACGCAGGATTCCAACACTGGAAGCGACAGCAAAAGTTGGCTTGCGTTTTTGTCACTGCTGAAGAAACACCGCACCAGACAACCGATCAACGGGGTTATCCTGGCCATCAGCCTTGCCGATCTCATCAGCCTCGATGACCAGCAGCTTGACGCCCATGTCGTTGAAATACGCAGTCGCCTGAGGGAGATCCACGAGACGCTGAAAATCCAGTTTCCGGTGTACCTGCTTTTCACCAAGGCCGATCTTGTTGCCGGCTTCATGGATTATTTCGGCAGTTTCGAGGAGCCGCGCAGGCGCAAGGTCTGGGGCGCGACATTCCAGACCACAGACCGCAATAAGAACATGGCCGGTGAGGCTTCGGCCGAATTCGATGCACTGGCGAACCGCTTGGCGGACGAGATGCCTGATCGCCTGCAGGAAGAGCCTGATCCGGTCTCGCGCATATCGATTTTTGGCTTTCCGGCCCAGTTTTACGCGCTGAAGGGCCGAATTGCCAATTTCGTGACCAGCCTGTTCGATCCGGTCCGCAGCCAGGTGAACGTCAGCTTGCGTGGGCTCTACTTCTCGTCGGGGACCCAAGAGGGAACGCCTATCGATCAGGTGCTGGGCGCAATCGGCCGCAGTTTCGGCAACAATTCCCGCCCCCACCTGTCCGGGACCGGCAAAAGCTTCTTTTTGCACGATCTCCTGACTGATGTCATTTTCGCCGAATCCGGGTGGGTTTCCTATGACCGAGCGACCGAGAGGCGGGCAGCGGCCCTCAGATATGGCGGCTTTGGCATCATAGCCTTGATCACTGCAGCGGCCCTTGGCGCGCTCGGGATGAGCTTCATGGCCAACCGCTCGCTGATCGCCTCCACCACGCAGGCGACGAGCCAATATCGCGAGACAGCCGACGCCCTGCTCAAAAGCACCACGGTCACCGATGTCGACCTTGAAAACGTCATCGGCCCGCTCGACCAGTTGCGCAAGATGCCGGCCGGTTTCGAAACCAGTGACTTACCGATACCGATCGAGGAAACGGTCGGCCTTAGCCAGCGGGAAAGGCTTCTTTCGGCATCGACAACAGCCTACCGGCAAGCACTGGAACGAATGTTGCGGTCGCGTCTGCTTGTTCAGGCCGAGCGGACCGTCCAGGCGACGATGGCTGAGCCCGCCGCGCTCTACGAACCGCTCAAGATCTACCTGATGCTTGGCGGCAAAGCACCCAAGGTCGATGACGCATTGATCATCTCCTGGATGAAGCAGGATTGGGAACAGAACCGGTATCCAGGCGAGAGCAACCGCGAAGGACGCGCGCAGCTCGAAAAGCACCTGCGCGCCATGCTTGCGTTGGACGATGCCTATGATCCGGCTTTCGAACTCAACCAGCCGCTTGTGGAAGCCGCCCAACGTTCACTCGGGCGCATGAGCCTTACCGATCGTGCGTCCGCATTGATCAAGTCGGCGGTGTACGCGGCTGCGCTGGACGATTTTTCTGTTTCGCAAAAAGGCGGGCCGGAAGCGCAGCTTGTGTTCGAGCGCGTCGATGGCGGCGATCTGTCGAAGCTCCGTGTTCCCGGTCTTTACACCCATGCCGGATTCAACAACTTTTATCTCGGACAGCTTTCGCGCATTGCGCAGACACTCGTCGACGACCAGTGGGTCCTGGGCGGTGGCGGCGAGCAAGGCGGGATCGATCAGGAGTTGCTCAAGCTCGGCCCCGAACTTCTCGATCGCTACGGCAAGGAGTTCGCAGCCGCGTGGAACAGCGTTCTCAATGGTTTGAAATTCAAAGCCATGCTGAACGACAAGCCGCACTATGTCGCGCTTTCCGCCGTTGCCTCACCAAGCTCGCCGATCGAACAGCTTTTTGCCGCGATTGCCGAGGAAACAGCCTTGGCGCGCGACCCTGTCTCCGGTGAAGACTCAGGCAATGGGACGCAAGCCGGCACCGTCATGCGCCAGTCCCAGGACGCTGCGGACATGGCCAAGGGCCTGGCTCGCATCGGCATTCAAATTAGCTCCGCAAAGTCGCAAAGCCGTGCCGGTATGGGGTCGGCGAAATTTCAAACCCAGAGCCCCGGGGCAAACATCGAAGCGCAGTTCAGGTCCTTCCAGGCTCTGGTAAGCGGGCCTTTTGGACACCGACCGATCGATGCGCTGACCCAGAATTTTCGCGATATCCAACAGAGCCTGCAACTGGCAACCGAGGTCCCTTCGCAGACGGAACGTGTCAACGCCAACCTTCAGCTGCAGATAGCCACCCTTCGCGCCAATGCATCGCGTCTGCCCAAGCAACTCGGCAGAATGGTCAACGCAACTGCAGACGAATTTGAGGGCAACGCGGCTGAAATTTCGTTGACGAATCTGAACGAGATGCTCGACCAGGCCGTCACGCAGCCCTGCGAGGAGGCGGTCAACGGCCGCTACCCGTTTGCCGGCGATGGTACCGAGGATATTGCGATGGCGGACTTTGCCAAGCTGTTCTCTCCGGGCGGCCTGATGGATCGGTTTTTCGCACTAAACCTTGCTTCCTTGATCGACATGAGCGGCCAGGACTGGAGCTGGAAACAGAATGCGCGCTTTGGGCGCGATCTGTCGAAGTCGACGCTGAAAAACTTTCAGGTGGCTGCGGAAATCCGCAACGCCTTTTTCCCCTCGGGCGGATCAATGCCCTCGGTCAACCTGACGTTTACTCCGTTCTCGCTGAACGGCGATGCAGATTCTGCGGTGCTCGACATCGATGGCCAGATCGTGCAGAGCAACCAGGCGGGTAACACGCCAAGCACGGTGTCCTGGCCGAGCGGCGCGGCCTCGGCGTCCGCCAGTCTGAGACTTACACCGGAAATGCCGGGCCGCGAATCCGTTATCAGCTTCGACGGGCCGTGGTCGCTGAAGCGGTTGCTGGACAAGGCGACGATCACCAGCAAAGACGGCACTGTTGAGGCGCGCTTCGTGGTTGGTGGACGCGACGTCAGTTATACGATCCAGACCGGTCCCGGACCCAGCCCCTTCTTCCTTCCCGCACTTTCTGTATTCAGCTGTCCGAAGGCTTTCTGAGAGGATTTGAGCCTCGCCGAGGGCAAGTGGGATCGCGAAATCTAGTCGATCTGAGGTTTGTCTTGCATCAATGAGCGGCATCAGCGAACGCCTGGTTGATGTGCGTATCCAAACCATCGCCTGCCAAACGGTGCCTTCCCCATCCGGGCAAGAACCCGCCTCGCCAGGGCCCCACGAGCGGCGTTCGTCCGAAGGACCGTATCGAGAACCGTCGCCGGCAGCACTGGCGGCGTGCTACTTGGCGGGCAGCAAAACGGATTTCCGATAAGTCTCGAGCACTGCTGCAACCTTCGTCGAACATGCTCGATAAGGATCGGGTCTCCTTTGGCAGAAGTTGAAAGTCAGCTCTCTTAAGTTGAAAGTCAGCTCTCTTAAAGAGAGCGAGGCACATCTCGCTGGAATGGTGTCGCGATTGGTAGGCCAATCCATCCGGCTGATCTCGATGCGCCCACAGCGCATCAGACCAAAGGCCGCAAGGTTCATAGGGGCCCGTCGAAATCGCATTGTCAGTGCCCATGGTTTGAAGGCCCGGCCCATACAGACGCGCAACGCGCAAGGGCCGGTCCGCGACCAACCCCGATGCCGAACGCTCCACTATATCCGCCATGCCGACCATGAGGCGTTGCGGATTGCGCAGCTGTGGTTCGGCCAACGCCCGGCGAAGCGTCAGACCGGCATAAAGGACCACGAACCGTCCGCCCGCGCTGTCAAAACGGTTCGTCGGTGGCACGCCCCGTCCCGGTCCGAAAAAAATCGGGTCGAGCCAAGATCGGTGAACACGGTGCAGCACCTGACCGGCTTCTATTTTGTCAATAGAAAGCGAGATATCGTCAAGCCAATCGGGAGGAGGAGGCGCCAGGCCGGGTGGACCGCGGCGCGGGGCCCGATCCACGGAAATCATGCAAACCCATCCACAGCCTCACTGCGTAGAATGCGCAGAACTGAATCCGCCTCGCCGGCCCTCAACGCCTCAAGTGGCGTGCGCCCTCCGAGCACCGAGTCGGGGGCGAGCAAGAAGTCCAGCGCCATCCACGATCCGGCTGAAGTGTAGGCCCGCACAACGTCCGCGATGCCGGCGACCATATCCGTTTCGTCAAATTGGCAAGCAGGATAGTGCCAGTCGCTCCCCTGCCGAACCGCAAGCAACGACCCGGCCCGCCGGCGCTTGTCCACTGCCTGACGCGAGATGCCGAGCAGCCGTCCGGCATTCTCGGCCGACAGCGTGCCGCCCGCACGCTCAATTAGAATTTTGCGGTGTTCGACGTTTCTTGCCAGGGCGGGGACGAGTGGATCGAGTTCTATGACGGCTGACCCGATGACGTCCGACTGGCTGAGAAGCCGGGCGAGCGAACCGGCATCGGTCGGGGCCGACAATGCGTCCAGAACCTTTGGTGAGGCAGTGGCTGCAATGCGCTCAAGCGCCGATGTGGCGCGTCGAAGAAACACTGCCTGCAGACTATCAGACCCGATAATATTAGTGTTTGGCGCTGTTCGAGCCATGCTGATCTCACTGGTTGACATCAGGAATATATAGAAACGATGTTGCCTGCGTTAACCAGCCGGATGTCACGGCGAGGATCGATAGTTGGCTATTATCTACCCTCCTGTTTGAACTGCGTCGGCAATGCGCGCTGGGTGGGCACGCTGCTCACTCGGATCCTGGAAGAAGTCGGGCTCCTGGCAGTGGCATCCAGGTGGTCTTCTGGGGAGCCGATAATGGCGAGATCCTACGAGGTCTTTCCGCACATTCCGGGGTACTGACCGCTGCTTGGTTGGTTGTGAGATGAGCTGGAACGCTTAGGGACCGGCAAGCCGTGCCAGATGGGAAGATCGCAGCATGCGCAGTTGAGCAGGCAACTGAGCGCTGCCGCTCCCTCAAATCATCTCTTGAGCTCTTTCTCGTGGTGACCCGCCACAACGGTCAGGCGCTCAAAGCTAGATTTCGATATTTTAATATTCGAGCCTGTGGCAAAGTGGCGCCAGCGAGCGCCTGAGAGTGCGCTGCAGAGGACGCTTCGAGAAGCGCTTGGTGGCAAGTTGAGCGATGTCGCCCTTTCCTTTGAAAGCTTCGGCGTGAGCCACAATGGCTGTGTCCGTGAGCACAATGAAGACAACTATCTGGTCGAGCCGCGAACCGGCCTGTGGGTGGTGGCCGACGGAATGGGTGGGCATGAAGCCGGAGAGGTTGCTTCAGCCAGCATCGTCGATCATCTGGCCACGATCGGCATTGCCAGTTCCGCCCCGGATCTTCGTGCACGCTTCGAGGACAGGCTGAGCCGTGCCAACGCCGAGATCCGCAGGATCTCCGAGTCCCGCGGCATAACCATCGGCTCCACCGTTGCCGCCCTGTTGGCGATGGATGGGCGATTTGCCTGCCTGTGGGCGGGCGACAGCCGGGTCTATCTGATCCGCAACGGCGCGATCTCACAGATCTCGAAGGACCACACCGAAGTTCAGGAACTTCTCGACCGCGGCATGATCAGCGCAGCCGAGGCGCTCACCTGGCCGCGCCGCAATGTCATCACGCATGCGGTAGGCGTCAGCGACGAAATCGTCATCGATTTCCAGCAAGGCGAAATCATGCCCGGAGACATCTTTGTGTTGTGCACCGATGGGCTGACGGCGCATCTGACCGATGCCGAGATCGGCGCCACGGTTGTGACTGCGACACCTCAGGCGGCCTGTGAGGCTCTGCTGAAAACGGTGCTGGAGCGAGGCGGGACAGACAATGTCACGATTGTGCTGGTAAAATTCGCAAACAGAAGCAATGGGCACCCCCCCTACCCTGATCTGTCCAGAGCGGAGGGTTGAGGCCGATGAGCGCCGACGACAAGACGCGAATATCGCCGCAGCTGGCCAACACCGCCGTCGGTACGCAGCTTAGCGGCATCTACGAACTTGACGAGCGGATCGCATTCGGCGGCATGGGTGAGGTCTACCGCGGGCACAACATTCAGACTGGCGACCATGTCGCGATCAAGATCGTCCTGCCCGAATTTGCCCGCGACCCGACGATCTTGTCCTTGTTCCGCAAGGAAGCGTCGATCCTCAATCACCTCTCGCATGATGCCGTCGTGAGATATCACGTCTTCACCATCGACCCCGGAATCGGTCGTCCTTACCTTGCGATGGAATTTGTCGACGGCGAGTCGCTTTACGACATCATCCGGCGTGGCCCGATGCCGACTGAAGAGGTACGCAAGCTCTGCCATCGCCTCACGTCGGGTCTGAGCGCCGTGCATGAGGCGGGAGCAATTCACCGCGACCTCTCTCCGGACAACATCATCTTGCCAGGCGGGCGGGTTGACCGCGCCAAGATCATCGATTTCGGTATCGCGCGATCGGCGACCGTCGGCGGTGAGACCCTGATCGGCGGAAAATTCGCGGGAAAGTACAACTACGTTTCCCCCGAACAGCTTGGGCTATACAGCGGCGATGTCAGCGAGCAGTCCGACATCTACAGCCTGGGGCTAGTGCTGGTTGCCGCCCTGCGCGGCAAGCCGATCGACATGAGCGGGTCCCAATTCGAGATCATCGAAAAGCGTCGGACCGTGCCTGACCTGTCCGACATCGACGACGATTTTCGCGGCATCGTTGAAGCCATGCTGCAGCCGGATCCGCGAGACCGCCCGGTAAGCATGGCGGAGATCGCCAGGATGACGCGTGACGAGGACGAAGGGACATCGCCACCGACGTCCATCCCAAACCGCGACAGGCCGGGTCTGCCACGAGCGGGGCAAACGCTTGCGCCCAATCCGAAGGCCTCGTCCCCGCCATCCAATGTCTTGGGCCACGAAGCGCCTTTGGCAACAGGCTCGACTGGGCAGCGGTTTGTCCCGCATGTCCGGCCGGCGCTGTTGTCCGAACCGCGAGCCTCACCGGTCGCCGCGCCGCCACGTGCGGTCGTGGGCGCTGTTCCTGGACGATCCACAAAGACGCGAACCATCGCAATCTCTGCCTTCGCGACATTGGCTCTCGCCTCAGTTGCCGGCGTTTATTTCAGCGGCTTTACAACGCCCTCCGCGCCGAGCGCCAGCAAGACCTCGCTTTCCGCGCCAGAGCCCCCACAGCCTGCCCCACGAGCAACGATACCTGTCCCCGAAGCATCAATGCCAGAGGCAGAGGCATCGAAGCCGCTGGCGACGGACAATGTTGCGGACACCCTTGAACCGCCACAGGAAGTTCCAGCCCCAAAGCCGCAAACGGAGACTGCGTTAGCACCAGCCGAAAATCAGGCAGGGGCCGCAGATCGAATGCCGCCGCCGGCAGCGTCGCCCAAGATACTCCCGAAATCCGAGGAAACGTCGACGCCGTCAGCAAGTGCGGCGCAACCGCCGGCCGAAAACGCAACGCCGTCAATTCAGCCCGAAACGCCCTCGCCACCTGCCAAGCTTGTTCCTGCCCTCCCGCCGGTCGAAAAGGCTCCGACGCCGCCCGAACCAGACGCCGCGGCGAGCCAAAAGCCTGAACAGCAGGCAAGCCAACAGGCGGAGGCGAAACCGGCCACGCCAGCTCCCGAACCGGCTGCAGGTCAGGCAGATGCGACGAGCGCAAAGGAGCAGCAGGCCGACCTGCCGCCGCCCAAACACCAGGCGAGCCGGCCGGCGAAGGCGATACCCGCAGCGCCCGTTCCCAAGCCGGCTGAACGCCAGCCGGATGCGACGAGGGCAAAGGAGCAGCAGGCCGACCTGCCGCCGGCCAAAGAACCAGACCAGGCCGTGGTCGCCCTGAACTTGCCTAAGCCAGAAGTTGCCCCGGTAATCGACGATATAGCGCAACGCGTCTCGTGGGTTCGCGACTTCAGCGGTGGCGACTGTTTCTACGCCGCCGTGACCTCGATAACCGATAAGACCGCTGCCATCGAAGGATTTGGAACCGCGGTCCAGCCCTTCGAGCAGATGTTGGCTGATTTCCAGGCAAAGTTCCACGTTGAGCCGGACATCAACGTGCGCCTCATTGAGCCGAGCCAGTGCGAAGTCACCAACTTCCTGCGCTTTCTGGGGCAGACTGCTGGCGAAAAGCCGCAGCTTGTCCTCGATCGAACATCGGTGCCGAACGGTACGCCGATCAGCGGTACGCTGGTGACGCGTGGCGGGCTCATTTCCAGCGTGCTGCTGATCGACCACAAAGGCATGATGTTCAACCTCGACGACCGCATGGTCGTGCAATCGGACAAGGCTACCTTCAGCATCCCGATCGGTCTCGGCGCCGCCGACAGGGCAGCAGGCAAGGCCGTGCCGCAGATCATCATGGTGATTACCGGGCCCCAGGATATCCAGTTGGCTGCATTCTCCACGCCAATGCCAGCCTCACGGCTGTTGCCCAAAATTCTCGAGGAAATCGAGGCCAAGGGATCCAAGTTCTCGGCCAGTGCCAAGTATTTCCGGCTCGGCGGGTAGCATGGGCGTCCGATGGAACTCCATAGCTCGATTCTGCCCCGCTCGTCTTCCGACCTGCCTTTGAAGCAGCGTGGTCGGCTTCGAACCTTGCTTGCCTCGAGGGGCCGCAGGAGGCTTGCGGTCGTTTCGGCCGCCGCGTTGCTGGCCGTGCTCTCATGCAACGAAGCGCGCGCCGAATTCACGGTGTGCAATCAGACGCTCGACGTTGTCAACCTCGCCGTCGGCCAGGAGGTCGACAATGCCGACCAGACCGATGGCTGGTGGACCATCGGCGCAAATCAGTGCGTGAATGTCATCCGCGAGGAACTGGCGAACCGCTACATCTACCTCTACGCCACTGACGTTTTCGGCCATGCCATCCTGACCGGATCGACCGAAATGTGCATTGAGCGGCGACGTTTCTCGATACGCGGCATCGACGAATGCTGGCAGCGCGGCCATATTGCCGCGCGATTTGTTGAAGTCGATACGCTTGAACAGGTGCGTTGGACGTTTTTCCTGACCGGAAACAGTCCGTGACGCACGCTATCGACACCACCTTCAAGGAGAAGAAGCAAGCACGCGCTGCCCTTCGCCGGCGCACGTTTTGGCGCAGGCTTCTTGCCGGCTTCGCCACGGTTTTCCTTTGTTCGATTGCCGCCGGCTTCTATCTCACCGCGGACTATTGGTCGTTTGGCGACGAAGACGAGGAGCTGCATGCGGTCGAAGGAGCCGACGATGTGCCGGCTGATGCCTCTGTTTATGTACCTGCCATCATCGGCCTGCCGGGGGACCCGATGTGGATCACGCTCGCACCCGATTCCGGCGCCGCAACGAAAGGCCGTGTTGTTCCACGTCCGGCCGAACTCGACCTGGCCGGGGTTTCGCCACAGATCGAGATTTTGTCCGACGTCATGCTCAGCGCCAGCGAGAAATTCATGACGACCATACCGTCGACGCAGGAGGATTTTGCATTCTTCCAGGCGCAACGAAAGACGGCTCCCGCCGCTTCCAGCGATCTGCAGAACAACCTTCAGCCATTTCCTGCCCCGGATGAACCCGCGCCTGCTGCCGATCAACTGGCCGAAGCCGACGACCCGGAGGCCGGCTGGGGTGAAACAATCGATGCAGGCGATGCAGCTCTTCCCGCGTTCCACAAGACCCAGATCGAAAACAACACCAGCGTCGTAACCGTCACGAACGAATATCAGCGGTTCGAAACGACGCAAGACACGTTCGTGAAGATCCTCAACGATCGCAGTCTGGACAGCGTTGCGCTCGATGCACATTTCTCCGCCGACGACGCCAAGCAGGCAGGCGAGGCGCTGAAGGCCCTCTTCGGCCGGGACGGCCTGGAACCGGGCTATGTCGTGGCCATGCGTGGATACCGGCCCAACCGCGAGACGACAACGATGTCCCTCATGCAGGTGTCGATCTACGCCAAGAACGTCTTTGTCGGTACGCTGACGCGCAATGCCGCGGGCGTGTTCGTATCGGGCGTTGATCCTTGGGTACGTGAAGATCTGTTCAACTACTCGGGCGCGCCCGCCGAAGGCGCCCACAAAAGGCAGTATCGTCTGCTCGACGCGATCTATTCGACCGCGGCACGCAATAGCGTTCCGACCGGCGTGATCGGCGAAGCCATCATGTATCTGTCGAGAGGACAGGATCTGGACGCCTTCGCAAGCGAGGACCAGCGTCTTGTGCTGATCTATTCGCAGACGCCGCGCGGCAAGGACGAAGGCGCCGGGCGCGTGCTGTATGTTGGTGTCCAGGGCACGACAAAAAGTCTCGACTGTTTCGTCTTCCAGCAGGGCGATGGCCAGTTTGCATGCGTGACAGGCGACGATCAGGTCCGCTCGCTGACGGTCACCAACGGCATGGTCACGCCGGTCAACGGGGTCTTGACCTCGACCTTCGGGCCGCGCAAGCATCCAATTCTGGGCACCGTTCGCATCCACAAGGGCGTCGACTGGGCGGCGCCGGTCGGCACGCCGATCGCAGCCGCCTTCGATGGCGAAATCAGCTTCCAGGGCGATGGGGGCGGCTATGGCAATCTGGTCAAGATTTCGCACGGCAGCGGGCGCGAGACGCGCTATGCGCACATGCAGAAATTCGCAATCGTCGGAGGTGTCGGCACCAAGGTGAAGGCAGGCGACATCATCGGCTACATCGGCACCACCGGACTGTCGACCGGACCGCACCTGCATTTCGAACTTTACCAGAATGGCGCGGCGATCGACCCGCTGGGCACAGTTACCGCGGTCGCGTCGGATCTTTCCGCCGTGGAAACGCTCACCGACCGCATCGTCCACGTCGAAAGTGGCGGCAGTGCCCGTGCCAAGAACCCGAATTCTTCAGCGACCGGCGCCGGCCAGTTCATTACCAAAACCTGGATCCGGATGATGAATACATACCGCCCTGAACTGGCACGCACGCTCTCGACCGCCGACCTGCTTGCCCTGCGTTACGACGCCACGATCTCGCGCGAGATGGTTCGCAATCTGGCGCGAGAGGGCGAAGCCTATCTTCGGGCGCGTGGCCACCAGATCACAGCCGGCCGGCTCTATCTGTGCCATTTCCTCGGCATGGAGGGGGCGCATCAGGTGCTGTCGGCGTCGGGTTCGGCGCAACTGAGCGCCGTGCTCGGATCAGCCGTCATTCAGGCCAATCCCTTTCTCACCGGCAAGACCGCCAGCTATGTCGTGGACTGGGCCGAAAGGAAGATGGGTCGAAAGCTCAGCCCAGCCACGACCGCCGCAAGCCAGCAGTCCACGACCACGACTGAGGTCCGGCAGACATCGCCCGAGTTCGCAAAGTACAAACAGGTGATCACGGCGATGCTGAGCTCCGTTCAGAATGCGCTTTGAACCAGGGCCGGCGTCGGCAAGTCGCAACCGCTTCGCAGACGCAGCCCGATTAGTTCCCGGGTCCGCGATTTCCCGACCAAGCCGCTGCACCTCAGCGCCAGGGTGGTGGTGGGCGGCGAGCTGGAGGAACTGTCAGCAGGCGTTCAAACGACTGCCCTGCCCGCCGCAATGCCGTTGTGGCTCGAAACTGCCGCACAGTTTCCGGCGGCATGCGCCAGCGTTCGCTACTCGGTCTTTATGCGCATTTCCACACGGCGATTGACAGCATCGTACGGATTGGGGCTGCGCGGATGCGCTTCGCCCAGGCCAATCGGGTTAATGCGGGCAGCCTCAATGCCGCTTGCTGTCAGGAAGGACGTCACAGATTGCGCCCGCCGCTGTGAGAGCCGCTCATTGTAGTTTGCCGGACCGGAGGCGTCGGTATAGCCTTCGACGACAAAGTGGAAAGTGCTTAGCCGGTTGTCCTTCAGGGCCTTGGCAAACTCCGCAAGCTCGGCGCGCGCGGTCGCGTCGAGTTCGGCCGAATCGAGTCCGAAATTGATCAGCATGTCGAGACTGGATTTGTCGGCGGGTCCGTCTTTTGCCTTGGTCCTGCTCTTGCACTGCTCATCGGTGCCGACACAAATTCCACGCGACTTGCCAAGATCGGCCACGCCGGCAAAAAACTTCACGATATCTTCTGATTTCTGGACCGGGTCGGCGTAAACATGGGTCGAGAAAACCAAGACCGCCAACACCAAGGGTGAACTGGCCCACCGCATAGCGGTTACTCCTGTTGAGCATCCGATATTAACCAACCGTGAACATACCAAATTCCGAAGCAATTGTCTGCGGGAAATACCGAGCCGCGGCTGTGTCACCGGTCATCACCCCGCCGCAAGTTGAGACTTGACCCGCGCCGCGCTGCGGGCTTGAGTGCCGGCAGGCTCTCGATGAAAGCGTGGCGTCATGGCCAACGGGCTCCGATTCAAAACGGCACGAGATCTTTTCATGGCTTGTCCTGCGGCTGCCCTGGACATGCGAACCCTTCCAACCGAACAGCGTTCGATCGAGTTTTGCCGCGGCCTCCTCGCCGGGCGCGTTCCCGAAGAGGCAATCACCTTTTGCGCCTACCTGCTGCCGGATCGGGCTGCGGTCTGGTGGGCTCATGAATGCCTTGGGCATTTGAGCGAGCTGCTCGATGAAACTGATCAAAAACTGCTCGCACTCGTCAGCAACTGGGTCAGCGAACCGGGCAGCGCCCACCATCGCGCCGCGCTGGGCCAGGCAGCGGCAGTGCCACCTACAACCCCGGGCGCCTGGATTGCGTTGGCTGCGGTACGGCGTAGCAATGGCTTTGGTACTGGCGGATCCACCGGCCGCACAGCAGTGCCACCGGCCTTACAGCCGTTGCCTGCCGCCCATGCCGTCAATGCCGGAGTTCTGGCAGGACTCGCGCGTGTTGCACTTGCGGACCGTTTTGCCGTCCTATCTGCCTTTGTTGAAATGGGCTTACAGATGGCCGAGACCGAGGCGCTGCGCCAATCAGCGGACGCATACTAGCCTCGCATGTTTTCTGTCAGGGCTGAAGGCGAGAGGGAACAACTGCTTGGCGCGGGTGTCCAAAGGAGTCGGGATTGGCTGGAACTGCGCAGGGCCGAGGGGGGGCTCAGAGATGACGTTGATCAGATTCTCATCCGCGGGTTGGCTACCGTCGTCCGCCTCTTCGCCTCGGTGCTTTCCTCGGTCTAGAGGGCGACGTCGGGTGGATTTTGCGGGCCACCAGTCTCAGCCCCGGAAGATGAGTTCTAGCAATGTGCTGCTGTCCCTGCTCGCCGCGATCTAGGTGTTCTCTGGGCAACGTTGCCATGACGGCCATATTTGAATCAATTCGAGGTACGAAAGCGTACTGAAGGCTCGTCAGCCAGTTCCTGCTCACGCTGGTCAAGCGCGGTTAGCAACCCGGCAAAGTGCTTCGGCATTTCTGCATCGACTTCCAACCCTAGCCGCTTGCGCAAACCTGACGATTGCCTTCCGAACTGATCAAACGTCGGTAGGCTGTTCGTGCTTCGTGGTGGCGGCATCAGCTAGACCCACGCTCCACTGACGGCCACGCTTGGTCCACTTCATGAGTTACTTGCTGTTGCCCTGTGAGTTGCAGACGTAGATTGACGGGACCGGAGCAAACCAGTCATGCGATCACTCTTTGTCGACCCTATCAATTTCATCAAGCAAAGACTTGTGCTCATCCGGAAGCCCCTGATCTACCGGAAGATTTAGCGCCTTGCGGAGGTAGTCGCGGATGGCTTCTGACGTGATCCACCGTCGTATGAGATCGGCGATAACCTTCTGTTTCTTTCGTCGAACTCAACCATGGCCGGCCTACATGCGAATAGGTCCGAACCATCCCGTGATCCGATTTGTTCCTTAGCTATTCTGGCTATTCTTCGGTGTCGAGCAGGACGGCCCTTCCATCATATGTCGCCAGATCGATCAGAATTTCACACAGTTCGAGGTTCGTCTCGTCTGCGTGTGGGCCCAGGTCACGGAGGGCCGCTACGGCCGTTCTAAAGGCACACCAGGCACGATTAGATCGTTTAGATCGTTCCAGTTCCGCGAGCGGGTATCGCGCGGGCACTTTCGGTGCAGACTGTCGAGCGTTGCGGACCCTTCAACATCCGCCACTAATAGGGTCCCCTTAGAGGGCTTCGTGCAGCAAGGAATGCTTTTCATCTCGATCAGGATGGCGCGGGCCGACACGCTGTTGTGGAGCTCATCCGTGGCTCTCAATCGGGCCGTTTTCTGATTTCCGCACACGACGAATGTCTATGCGGGGATTGGCCCCATAGCCTGTTTGACCGAGAATTTTCGAACCGAAGGTCCAGATCTTACTTGCAGCCGCCTTGCGCCCACTTGGCCAGCGCCACCTTGAAGCGCGTCCCGAGCGGATGCTGCAGGCGCAGCACGGAGACATCGTTGGCGGCGAAATTCTTCGCCTGTTCGCACAGCCGAACCTCATTCCACTCATGACAGCCATTGCAGTGCTTGCCCTGCCACACCGCTTTGTCGAGCCCTTCCACGGGAGCAAAGAGCGGCTTGCCCGTGATCAGCTCGGCGATACTCTTGCCGTCGATCTTTGGATCTCCAAAATCGACAGGTCGGTCGAAAAAGATCGGATCGTCCGAAGCCAGTTTCGGGATTTTCTGCCGCAGGACATTAAGTGCAAGCTGTGCCTCATCCTCGCCTGACGAATTTCCGGTGGCGTTGCGCCCATCCGAGCCGCCTTCCGCTGGTTGCGGACCGGTCGCTTCGCCGACGATCAGCGGCGCGTTGAGATCGACTCTGTGCAATACGACCTCGGTGGTCAGCGAGACATTGATCCACGGGCGCTGCTTGCCGGCGGTTGCTTTGAAGACATCGGCGGTGACCATGTTCATCGCATCGGTGATGGAGACGTTCGAAGCTCCGATATGGGCAAGCAACGCAGACGTGAACGGCGAATGTTCGCTCGATCCGTCATAGGCGACCTGATTGGGACTGGTGGAGAACGCGACCAGCGTGCCGGCGCCGCCATTCTCGATCGGGATTTCGGCAAGCCCGCTTCTCGCTCCCTTGCCGGCCGCCTTTGCCAACACTTCGGCCAGGGGATTGTCGCGACAGGCATCGAGGAAAATCAGTCTTATGCTGGTCTCGCGCGACATTTGCCGCAAAACGAACTCGACAGGCACGGCCTCGAAATCAAGCGAGGTCTCGTCTTCCAATGCGGCATCGACCGGAAGGAGGTAGTTGCTGCCTGAAACCTGCAAACCATGGCCGGCGTAAAAGAAAAGGGCAATGTCGGCGCCGCGAACCTGCTTTGCGAACTGCGCAATGGTCGTCTGGGTCTGCAATTTGGTCAGATCGAAACCGGAGACGACTTCAAAGTCCAACGTCGCAAGGCGGTCGGCAACAGCCTGCGCGTCGCGGACCGGGTTGGTCAGCGCCGGCGCATGCTGGTACTGGGAGTTGCCAAGGACCAGAGCAACACGGCGTTCCGCATTGGCCGCCGTCAATGCCAACAATAGAGAGAGCGTCACCAGCCCGATCATGCGCGGGGTGCTGCCAAAACAGGCAATCAGCTGGAAGCCCCGCCGGAACAAGAGGTCCTTCCTCAGTTGACGAGCTTGGTGGCGGAAAACTCGATCCGCCGGTTGAGCGCCTTGTCCTTCGGCGTATCGTTGGCCGCAACAGGCCGCTCCTCGCCATACCCGGTCGCCGTGATCTGCGTTCGTGCAATACCCGCGGCAACGATGGCGTCGGCAACAGCCTGAGCCCTGCGCTCCGACAGCAGCTTGTTGGCCTCAGGCGAACCGTCGGAATCGGTATGGCCGGAAACCTCTACCTTCAGGCTGGGACACTTGCCGACCACGCCAACCACCTCCGCCAGCAGCGGGCGGCTTAGGTTGTCGAGGCGCGCGCTCGCCGACCGAAAGTAGATGGCACCAGTGCGGGAGAGCACCGCGAACCGGTTGAGGCACTCCTCGTCGCTGAAGTTCGCCTTCGCGGCATCGGTGGAGACGGGTCCGACGTCGGCAGTACTTGCCGCGACTGTCTGCACGGCCGCGGGCTTGCTGCCGTCAGCGTTGAACACGAAATCGAACGATACCGAAGCGGTCGGAACAATGTTGGTCACATTGGCGGCCTGCTGCAGTTTGTCGACATTCGGCAGCAGTCCGAAGTCCTCGACATGCACGGCAACAGGCGCCTCCGAAGCGACGGAGACCATGCTGTCGCTGATCATGGTCACCACAACATTGGCCTCGAGATCCTTATCGACCCCGTGCAGGTTGAGGCGAAATGGCAGTACTGCCTTCACCCTTCGCTTGGTCGCCAGGTCTGCAAATGCGGCAGGGTCCACTTTTGCGGTCAGTTCGGCGGACGGATATTTGAATGTCTCAAAGAAGAGGAACCGCATGCGGACATTGCGAAGGTCGACACCGGTGTCGACGGAGTTGAGGTCAAAGGTGATCTTGGCCTCACCCGCCGAAGAAAGAGTGCCGGCTATGTTCCTGATCTTGTTGGTTTCGACGATCGTGTTCTTCTTGACCGACTGGTAGGTGAGCACGGACGCCGTCGGGTCGAGCGTCCAGTTCGTCTGTGCATTGGCGCTTTCCAGCCCAGGTACCAACAGCACCGATAGCGCAACGATCAAGCCAAGGGTGGTGTTTAGGGCGAAGCAGCTTCTCGAGCCCGTCTTCCACCAGTCTCCGACGACTTCGAACATGGAACCCCCCACAGGACAACAGCCTTCTGTGTCGCAATCACGACCATGCCGTGCCAAAGAGAGCATAGAACAATTGTCGAGGCTTGGCGAGCACCGGCGAATCGACCGCAACGGTGTAAATCCGCTCTGGTCCGGGCTGCGGAAGTCCGGCAAAATGGTGATGGACGAACACTGGCTGCGCAGCAGTCTTGTTGGCGGATATTGGAGCTGATTGAAGAAATCGCTACAGCAGCTGCCGCCGTCTCTGAAGGCCGGTCATGTTGGCCCAGGCCAAGTGAGGGAAACGCCCGCCTACTTCATCCTGCTTGTGCCGCGGACGCTTACTCCGCCAGCCCGTCGTCGACCTATTCTGTCGGTATCCATCCGGATACCGCGCTGAAGATGGCTTCCCCTCCGCAGGTATCAAAGCATTGTCTCAATAGCTGAACTGTCCGACCAATTGGGAGCTCCACATTTGTAACCAAATCGCCAGCTCCGCGTTCCTTCAACGGCGTTCGGCTGTGCCCTCGCGATCCAGCCTTTTGATTCAGGATTTCTGAATGGCCAACCGTGACACGAACCGGCATGAAGGAAGCTTCGACTGCCTGATCGTAGGTGGCGGGCCAGCGGGCCTAACGGCTGCGACTTACCTTGGAAGATTTCGAAGGCGAGTAATTGTTGTCGACGCAGATGAAAGCCGTGCAAAGTGGATTCCCTTGACACGCAACTGCCCGGGCTTCCCAGATGGCATTACCGGCCCTGACCTGCTTGAGCGCCTCGAACTGCAGGCTCCTCGATACGGCGCAAGCTTGGTCCGCGACAGGATCGTATCCATTCGCAAAACGAAGGCTGGGTTTTTGGCGGCCGCTTCGTCTCCCATTCGTGCCCGCTCGGTGCTCATTGCAACCGGCGTTGTTGACGTCCTCCCGGATCTTCCTAGCGCTACCGACATGATCCAAGCTGGCGTCTTGCGATTGTGCCCTATCTGCGACGGCTATGAAGCAATCGACAAGCGGGTGGCCATCATCGGACCGACCGAACACGCAATGAAAAAGGCGTTGTTCATGCGCACTTTCACTCAGGATCTCACCCTGCTGATTACCGATCCATCCGAGCTCTCCCCGGACAAGCGTAACAAACTCAAAAGCGCCGGAATCAAGATCGGCATATGCAGACCCAATGCCGTTTGCGCCACGGGCCGGGAGGCGGTAGTGGAACTCATCGACGGCGCAACGCTCTCGTTCCAGACCATCTACCCTGCGATGGGCTCAACGATCCGCTCGCAGCTTGCGGTCGACCTTGGTGCATGCTGTGACAAAGCGGGCAATCTCGTCGTGGATTCGCGCCAGCGCACTGCGGTCCGCGGACTTTATGCAGCCGGAGATGTGGTCGACGAGATCAATCAGCTTGCCGTAGCATTCGGCCACGCAGCGGTCGCAGCAACCGACATGCACAACTATCTTGCAAATGGCGAGAGCGAACATTGGTCCCAGGCCGAACACGGCCCACGGTGACATCAAGCACACGGCGCCCGGCGCCGACGCCGAGAACAAAGCATGAGGAACGAAGAGACACGGCGACCGTTCATGATCATCGGGATTCAGCATGTATCTTTTTCAAATCCTCCTACCTCCCGCGGACAATTCCGGCAGACCGTTCCCCAAACAGGAATTCGACCGGCTGAAAGAGGAACTGGCCCAGCAGTTCGCCGGCGTTACGGCTTTTTTGCAGGCACCTGCCGAAGGTCTGTGGCGGCAAGGCGACCAGTGCAGCAACGATGAAATCGTCATCTTCGAGGTGATGGCGGAGGACAATGATCTGCCAGCCTGGCGGATACGCCGTGCTGACCTTGAGCGACGCTTTCCTCAGGACGAGGTGATCATCCGTTACTCATCGATCGGCGTCGTGTAGGACGCATAGAGCTTCGGTTCCGGCGGCGGGCAGGCTCGACGCAGGTTGACCAGAGCGGCAAAGGTGCGGCCTCGAAGTCCCTCACACGATACAGTCAGCTCCCGGCGATCAGCAACTTCTTTCCAGTTTCGCGTCTGTGACGGAATCTATGCAGTAAGGCCCGCGTCTTCGGAGGGATGAAAGACGCGGGCCTCGACCGGCTTGACCGATCCTGCAGCCATCAGGAGTAAACTTGCTGCCAGCACCGAACCTTCGGGGTGGCTCGGTTGTTCCCGCTAGTGGAATAAAAAGCCCGCCGCATATGAAGCACGGCGGGACTGATGATCGATCGAATGCTATTCACCAAGCATGGGTCAGGGACGTTGCGCCGTTCAAACCAGCCTTGACCCCGCCGACCTAGGTTTGTGCCACCGCGTACTTCAACGGCACTGCGTCGACGAAACGTCGAACCTCGCCCTTGGACGGCGACGTCTCGCATCTCGCGTTTTGACCTTTGTTGGAGGGCAAAAGCACGAGGGCGAGCTCCTCGAACTTCTTAGACCGAAATGATATACTGTTCTTCCCGGCGCCGAATGCAACGAAAGCTGTTACCGAGCGTTGCGATGCAACTAACTCGAGAAACGAGTATCACGGCGACCGACACACGCAAGCGTGGCTGGGAGTTTACTATGGACGACGACAAGAGCGATCATGACGACCTCAAAAGTCTCGTAGCGAAGTCTGTTGCGAAGGAAACCGGCATAACGGCGGCCCAGGTCCTGGATCTGATAAACATGTTCGGCACGGACCCCCCGTCATTGCTACGCGAAGCGCGCATGCTGAATGCCCGCCAGCGGCCGGCCGAGAAGTCGCAGTCGCCGCGCTAGACACCGAATTGGACCGTCCGGCAGCACCACGGTGGAACCTTTCAGAGCCGCCGTGATTCGAATTTACCGGCCTTCCTACGGCGATCATCTTGCCCATGGTTCGTAAACCGCGCGGTGGAGTTTGTCGGCGAATTTGTTCGCCGACCCGCGAACGGGCGTTCATTTGAGTTTAGCATGCCCCGAGCACAGCCTGTTCAGTCTCAATTGCATCGTGTAGCGGGGCTTAAAATCGCGAAGATGCGCGTCATGCAACTTCCGCCCTCTCTTCGCGTTTAGCCGCCTTCAATCCTGGTGAGCGAGAAAAATGCAGGCGTTCATTCCGATTACAATTTACCTGAATTGCAAGCCGATGGTGGTTGCATCAATTTCCGACGCTGCGAAAGCGCTTGAACAACCATGGCCATACGCGGCCAAGCCGCGGCGGGTCGAAGCCGTCCGAATGATCAAGGAATGCTTGGCCGGTCATTGCAACCAACAAGCTGCGATCGATGCCTTCAAGGCGGCCGCAATCGAACAGGGACTTTTTACGCAAAGGCCTCCGAGCGTTGGCCTCCGAAATTAGATGCCGTTATTAGAGACGTGGTGTGAGCTCATATTGCTCTCGCCATCTGGACCGCAGGCAGGCTTCGCCGGCATCGCTATGCCGACGGCTTCCGCGGCGTCGACGTTCCCGGGAAAATGCGGCAGCGCTCGACGGCGGTGTGCTTCCACATAGCGCGGGCAAAGCTGGCAAACCTGCCCATAACTTGGAAGTGCTTTCGCCAGCTCTGCGAAAGATGCACTCCCTCGGAAGCGACCGCCTCGTGCCGGACTCAGCTTGCCCATGATGGCTTTTGAGTAGGGCTCACGGGCCAGAGACTCCCCCGTGCTTGGTTTCTCGATCCGCCGCCGCCGCTTCCATTTCGAGCCGCGCCAAATGGGCCTTAATTTCCTCAGGCTCGGCGTGCTCCAGCCCGACCACATTGTTCCTCGTTTCCTTCAATGCAACGATAATTTCATCGAGCTTGGCATGGATGGCAGCAGTGTCGCGATAACCCTGGATCAGAACAACGCCGGTAATCACAATCGCAGCTACGGAAAGCGCATAGGTGATTACGCTTGTTAGGCCGAAAGGGACCATCGCAGTGCAGGCTATCATGGCCACGATGATCACATAAAAGCCGGGCGGCCGGGACAGAAAGTCAGCCATTACAAAGAGAAATCGGTTCATGTGAATCCCCAAACAAATGATGTAATCCGATTGGGGCTCGATTTTGGGTGCTCGTCAATGCGGTCCGCAATGCGGGGGGCTCTCGCCTATGAGCCAGCGCACTGAGGCTCCTGGACTGCGCATGAACGGTTGCTGTGCAGTCGTGGTTACTTTTTCGCTTCTGCGGAAACGTGGCGTCCCCATTATCCTCTCCGGATAGGACGCGATGGTTGGCGCTAGAGATGCCGTCGTTCGTTCCCCCTCTATGGTTCTTCTTTGCAACCGCGCGCTCACCGCCATCGGCACAGGACAAGATCCCGCCTTGAGGCTGGTTAGGCTTCGCTTACCAAAAAAGATGACGCTT
>NZ_JAMYLN010000020.1:0-115047 GCF_040318035.1 Mesorhizobium sp. M1329
CGCTCCCATGCAGAACCTGGCCCATAGTGCATCCTTTGATTCGGACGACAATGATGAACCATCAAAGCCTGGGATCAAACATCTAGCTGCGGCGGCTCACGCGCGTAAAATGGCCCATCTTGCGGCCGGGCCGCGCCTCGGCCTTGCCATAGAGGTGCAGCATAAGATCGGGCTCGGCGAGCAGCTCAGGAACGCGCTGGACATCGTCGCCGATCAGGTTTTCCATGACGCAGTCGAACTGCCGGGCGGGATTTCCCAGCGGCAGGCCGGCGACGGCGCGGATGTGCTGCTCGAATTGCGAGATGGTGCAGGCGCCCTCCGTCCAGTGGCCGGAATTGTGGACGCGCGGCGCTATCTCGTTGGCCAGCAGCGAACCGTCGGCAAGGACAAAGAATTCGACGCCGATGACGCCGACATAGTCGAGCGCGGCAAGAATCTCTGCCGCCGCCGTTTGAGCCGCAGCCGCCGTCTCGGATTTTACTCCGGCCGGCAGCGTCGAGCTGTGGAGAATACCGTTGCGATGGACATTCCAGGCCGGATCGTAGGCGGCGAGCGAGCCGTCGATGCCGCGCGCGGCGATCACTGAAATCTCGCGCTCGAAGGTGACGAAGGATTCCAGGATCAGCGGCACGTTGCCCATCGCCTCGCAGGTGCCGGCAAAGCCGCCTGTTTCCATGTTGCGGAAGACACGCTGGCCCTTGCCGTCATAGCCCATGCGGCGCGTCTTCAATATGCCGCTGCCGTTGAACTTTTTCAGCGCAGCCGTCAGTTCCTCGTCATTGTCGACGGGGCTGAAATCCGCGGTCGGTATGCCGATGCCGTTGAGGAATTTCTTTTCCGCCAGCCGGTCCTGCGCTACTTCCAGTGCGCGTGCCGGCGGGTAGACCGGCACCGTAGAGGCAAGTGCCGCGGCGGCCGCGACCGGTACGTTCTCGAATTCATAAGTAACGACCGCACTGGCCGCAGCCAACTCGCCAAGCGCGGCCGCGTCGTCATAGGCGGCGACGATCTGCCGGTTGGCGACCTGTGCCGCCGGACAATCCGGCTGCGGCTCCAGCACGACGATGCGGTAGCCGAGGCGGGCGGCGGCCATCGCCAGCATGCGGCCAAGCTGGCCGCCGCCGATGATGCCGATGCTCGATCCCGCCGGCAGGCTCACGGCGCGTCCGTGGGCTCGGCCGCCACCTTGGCGGTCTGTGCGGCACGCCAGCTATCCAGCCGGGCGGCAAGCTTTTCGTCGCTCAGCGCCAGCACCGCGGCGGCCAGAAGGGCGGCGTTGGCAGCGCCGGCCTTGCCGATGGCCAAAGTGCCGACCGGAATGCCGGCCGGCATCTGCACGATGGAAAGCAGCGAGTCCTGGCCGGACAGCGTCTTGGATTCCACCGGCACGCCGAACACCGGCAGCGGCGTCATCGCCGCCGTCATGCCGGGCAGATGCGCCGCACCGCCGGCGCCGGCGATGATCACCTTGTAGCCGGCCGCCTTGGCGCCCTTGGCGAAGTCATAGAGCCGGTCGGGCGTGCGGTGGGCCGAGACGATCAGCCGCTTGTGCGGAATTCCAAGCGCCTCAAGCGTTTCGGCGGCGTGGCGCATCGTCGCCCAGTCGGACTGGCTGCCCATGATGATGGCGACGTCGGCGCGTTGATCGTTCAAGCTTCTGCTCCCCGGCGACAAAGGCGCGCATTAGCGGAATTCGTCGGGAGCCGCAAGGATGGCCAGAAAGGGAAAGCCGCTTGTGCCGTTTCGGTCGCTACGCAAATGGCTAACGGGCGGCGGCGGTGGTCATCGGGCGGCCGCTGCTCGGAAGCGGTTGACGAAGTCGTCAAGTTCAGGGCGTTCGGTATCGGAAATCGCCCAGTAGGAAAAGGCACTGTCGCTCCAGTGGACCAGCGAGAAGCCACCGGCAGAAAGATCGACAGGTCCGGTTGTCGAGCCGCTTTCCTCAGGCGCGGCGACGAGGGTGATCAGGTGCTCGCGGTGCCGGTAGACCAGTGCCGGCACTGGCTGGTCGGCGATCACCTCGACCCGGCCGCCGAGCAATGCGAAGCCGTCATTGGCAAGATCAGGTGCCGGCGGCGACAGGCCGACCCTGCCATCCAGCCAGGGTTTGACCGTGTGCCGGTCCGACGAGATGACGTCCACCGGGCTCGCGGCCAGCAGGCTGCGACGGTGGCCGCTGGCGACCGCGGCGGCAAAGCTGTCGGGCGCCCTGCCCAGCATCATCCATTGCGTCGCGCCGCTGGCCAGCACGGCGGTAACGATGATCGACGCCGCCAGCGCGCGCCAGTCGAACGCGCCAAATCGGTGCACCGACCTGTGCGCCGGTGACCGTCGAGCGGCGGGCGCCGGCGCCGACAGCACTTTCGCCGTACCGGCTGTCCCGATTGCAGCGATGCGAGCCTTGAAATCCTCGCGGACATCGGGCCTCGGCAGCCCGCCGACAACGGTCTGCAGCGCAATGATGCGGGCATGCTTGGCGGCGAGCGCCGGATCGGCGGCAATGCGTCGCTCGACGGCCAATGCTGCTGCTGCGTCGAGCTCGCCATCGACCAAGGCATGGATCATCAGCTCCATGCCCGCCGGATCATCCGGCAGTCCATCGTTGTGCGCGCTCATGGCGCCCTCCCAAGTTGGGATATCAGCAGGCCGCGCGCCCTCGCCAGCCGCGACATCACCGTGCCTAGCGGGACGCCAAGCAGCGTCGCGATCTCGCGATAGCTGAGGCCGTTGATGTCGCGCAGCACCACGGTCTCGCGAAATTGGTGCGGCAGCGCGGCGATCGCCGCCTCGAGTGCCGCCGTGTCGGCCCGGGCGATCAGGCTTGCCTCAGGACTATCCGTGTCCGGCAGGCCGGCGCCATATGCAGCCGTCATGTCATCGAGGTCGGTCAGGTCGCCGACGGCGACGATACTGCGCGGCCGGTTGCGCGCCAGCCAGGAGTAAGAGGCGTTGCGCACGATCGCCAGCAACCAGGCGCGGGCATTGCCGCCGGCATAGCCGGCGATGCCCGCATGCGCCTTCAAACAGGCCTCCTGCACCACATCCTCGGCGTCGGCGGCGTTGCCGGTCAGCCAGCGGGCAAGCGCAAGCGCATCCGCGAGATGGGGCAGAACCACCTCGCGAAAGCGCTCGGCCGCGGCCTCTTGGTTCAACACCGTCGCATCGCCCGGCATCCCGGGCAGAACCTTCCGAACATCCTCACGGAGCGACGGTGATCCTGCCCTGCATGTGCGGGTGAAGCCCGCAGAAATAGGCATAGTCGCCCACTTTGTTGAAGGTGAAGGCATATGTGTCACCGGTGTCAAGCGCCTTGGAGCGAAATGAGGCATCGTTGGCGACCACCAGATGCGGGATATCGTCGTCATTCTCGAAGGTCACGGTAGTGCCCGGCTTGACCGTCAGCACCGCCGGTGTGAAGGCAAAGTTCTCGACCTTGACCATTGGCTGGTCTGCCGCGTTCAGTGGCATGGAAATCATTGTCAGGATTGCCGCCAAACCGAACATGACAGGCGATACGACCAAGAGGCGGGATGGAAAGCGGATCATCGCATTTCCCCTCAGGCCAGCGTGCTGTCGATGATGGCGAGGTCCTGCCCGCCTTGCTTGACCGTCACGCTGCTTGTGCCGAGCAGGCTGCGCAACTGGCCGGCAGGAACCGTCATCGGCCCGGGCGAGGCTGCGGTGCCCGGCGCCGGTTGCGGGAAAGCGGTCGAGCGCGCGGTATGGAAGGTAACGTTGCCTTCGACTTTCTGCATGATCTGGTGGATATGGCCGTTGAGTACGGTGACCGAGCCGAAGCGCTTGAGCAGGGCCAAGGCCTGCGCCGCGTCGTCGGTGCCCCAGCCCCATTCGGGATAAACAGCCCAGAGCGGGATGTGGGCAAAGACGACGATTGGCGTCGAGGCGCTGACCGCCTTCAGGTCATCAGCTAACCATGCCAACTGGTCGGTGCCGAGATTGCCGAGCCCGCCAGCCCTCAGGTTGACGACGTTGACCAGCCCGATGAAATGGACGCCGTTCTGGTCGAACGAATACCAGCCGGCGCCCTTGGTGCCCTTGCCGTAGCGGTCGAGATAGGCCTGCCCGTTGCCGTCATCAATCAGGTCGTGCTCACCGGGCACATAATGCACGTCGAAGCCTGCACCGCCGATGATCTGGGCAGCGTTGTCGAACTGCGCGGCTTTCGACAAATGGGTGATGTCGCCGGTGTGGATCATGAAAGCGGGCTTTTGCGGCAGCGCCTGGATCTTGCCGATGGCCTCCTTCAGCGTGTCGATGGCGTGCGGGTTGGCAGCCTTGTCGAAGCCGATGTGGCTGTCGGAGATCTGGAGGAAAGTGAAGCCGGTGGCCAAGGCCTCTGCGGCTTGCGCCGCGCCGAGCAGGCTGAGCGAAACCGGCACGCCGGCCGAAATCGTCCACAGCACTCCCGTGCCGGCCCAGATCATGCATTCCAGTGCATGACGGCGGCTGATGCCGTCAGCTTCATTGTCGTGGTTGTGGGTCATACCGGTCTCCTGCAACGCCGGAAATGGCGTCTGCTTGGGAGACCAATGGGCGGGGTGGTTTATTCCGCCCGACGACCAAAAAGGTCATTCACAGTGCCGTGATGGCGCACTGGCCCGATGCGAAGCCGGCGCTGGAAGGCACTGGCTCGACCACGCTCTGCCGATGTCTAGTCAGGCCAGCGCAACGCCCCGGCGGACTGTTTGCGAGCGGGTTTCATCGCATCCGCGGGCCGATCGGCAGTACTCAACACCGCCCGCAGGCGTTCGGCAACGATCTCCGCCTCGCCGGGATGGAGATTGCAGGGATCAAGGAAGAAGTGACCGCGCTCGACCTCGTGGTTGCGCACGATCACGGGCGGCGAACCCGCGGCAAGCGCTGACGCCAGCCCGGCGGCGGTGAAGCGACTTTCCGGCGCAACAAACACCTGCAGGCGGTCGAGAGGATTTCCGGTCGGATCTGGAATGATACGTGCCTCGATGCCAGGCAGGCCCTGCAATGCGGTTTGCCACAGATGCAGTGCGGCTTCTTCCCGCTGGCGAATGCCGGCATGGTCGCGCCGCTCCCAGGCTTCCAACGCCGCCATGGTGCCGGCAATGCTCTCCTTGCCCACCTTCATGGCGCGCGCAACGCCCCGGTTCTGGAGATAGGCGGCCCGCACCAGATCCTTGCGGCCGGCCACAATGCCGCTTGTCGGCCCTGAGAGAAATTTGTGCCCGCTGTAGACGACAATGTCGGCACCGCGCGCCAGAAAGCCGCGCAAATCATATTCCGAGGCGGCGTCGACGATCACCGGCACGCCCTTGGCGTGGCAAATCTCGCAGAACTCCTCGAGTGAGAGCATGCCGTATTGCACGGTGTGGTGCGCAACGACGTAGAGGGCTGCCGCCGTCCGATCCCGGATCGCCTCGGCAACATGATAATCCTGGGTGACGCTGACCGTGCCGGCAGGCACTGCCTTGGCTCCGGCAAGCCGGATCGACTGGTCGATCGGCGCGCCATAATTGACGATATGGCCAAGCTGGACGATGACCTCCGATTTGAGGCCCTCGGCATCGTCCGGCAGCCGCTCGATCGCAAGAAGGCTGGTTCCGGTCATCGCGCCTGCAATTGCCATCGTTATGCCGCTGGCACAGCATGCGGTGATAAAGCCGGCCTCGCCGCCGGTGAGGCGTGCAATCACCGTACTTGCGGCGCGCTGCAGATCGTCCATCTCGACCCATTGCGAGGCGATTTCCGACATTGCGGCAATCGCTTCCGGTACGATGATCGAAGCGCCGAGCGCCGTCATCGTGCCGGAAACATTGATGATCGGGCGAAGGCCAAGCCGTTCGCGAATTGTCGTGTTGGAACGGTCAGCGGCATAGGTCGTCATCTCTGCAGATCCTGTTTCGAATGCTTTCAGGCGGCGATCTCGACGACCGCCTCGATTTCAACTGTGATGTTGCCTGGCAGCGAGCCGACACCGATCGCCGAGCGGGCATGTCCGCCGATCTTATCAAAGACGGCGGCGAAAAGATCGGAACAGCCATTCACCACCTTGGGGTGCTCGCTGAATGTCGGCGTCGCATTGACAAAGCCAAGCAGCTTGACGACGCGCACGATGCGGCCGAGGTCGCCGGCCGCCGCATGCATGACAGCGAGCAGGTTCAGGCCGGTCAGACGGGCATGATCATAGGCCTCTTCAACGCTGACATCCTCGCCGACCTTGCCGGTGCAGAGCGCGCCATCGGCGCGCAACGGCCCCTGGCCGGAGAGGAAGATCAGCCGCCCGCTCTCGGCATAGGTGACGAAGTTGGCGATGGGCTTCGGCGGCTCGGGCAATGTCAGGCCCAATTCCGCGAGCCGGATGTAAGGCGTCATAAAAGCTCCTTGCGACAGCTTTCGCCGTCCGATGTCAAAAATGCGAGGCGCGAAACCGCGCCAGGAAGCTGCGAAGGCGTTCATTGTCGAACCCCGCCGCCAGAATCTCGGCGGGTGGTCCGACGGCGCTGACGCCGCCGTCCGCCATGAAAACGATGCGGCTCGATGCATCGCGCGCAAAAGCCATTTCATGCGTGACCATCAGCATGGTCATGCCGTCTTCGGCGAGGCTGCGCACGACCTCGAGCACCTCGCCAACCAGTTCGGGGTCGAGCGCCGAGGTGATCTCGTCGAGAAGCAATATCTTCGGCTCCATCGCCACGGCGCGGGCGATGCCGACGCGCTGCTGCTGGCCGCCGGAAAGCTCGGCCGGCAGGCTGTCGGCCTTGTGGGCGAGGCCGACGCGGCCGAGCCAGTGCTCGGCAATGGTTCGGGCCTCGGCATTGGTCTTGCCGCGCACCTTGCGCAGGCCAAGCATGATGTTGCCGGCCGCAGTCAGATGCGGAAACAGATTGAAGCTCTGGAACACCATTCCGGTCTCGGCTCGCATCGCCGCCAGGTCGCGCTCGCTGCGTCGCTGGCGTGCTCCCGTCTCGCGATAGCCGACCTCCTTGCCATCGATGCGGATCGAGCCGCTGTCGTAGCTCTCCAGGAAGTTGACGCAGCGCAGCAGCGTGGTCTTGCCGCTGCCGGAGGGGCCGATGACAGTCACCACCTCGCCGCGTGTCACCTTGAGGCTGACGGAGCGCAGGACCTCGACCGATCCGAAGGCTTTGGAAACCTCGGAGACATCGAGAAGCGCCGGATTTGCGGGCGAGGCGTTGGACATCTTGCTATTCCCGGATGAAGGAGAAACGCCGCTCCAGGCGCCGGCTGGCCAAGGAGAGGGCGTAGTTGACGGCGAAGTAGACGAGCGCGCCGAGGATGTAGAGCGGCATTGCCTCATAGGTGCGGCCGATGACCTGGTTGATCGCCTGCATGAGGTCGGTGATGCCGAGCAGCGAGACCAGCGCGCTACCCTTCACCGCGTCGGTGACGCCATTGATCCACGGTGGCAGGAAGCGCCTAAACGCCTGCGGAAAAATCACGTAGGCCAGCCGCTGGCGAAAGGTCAGTCCGATCGCCATCGCCGCCTCCGACTGACCCTTGGGAATCGAGCCGACGGCGCCCCTGAGATATTCGACGACTTGGGCGGTCTTGAACAGGGTGAGGGCGAGTACGGCCGCCCAAAAGGATTCCAGATGCAGCCCCACCGCCGGTAGGCCGTAGTAGACGAAGAAGATCAGCACCAGGATCGGAATGCCGCGTATGGTGTCGCTGAAGATGCGCACTGCCCAGCGCAGCGGAGCAGGACCATAGACAAGGCCGACGCCCATCAACACGCCGGCGATAAGCGATAACACCACGACCAGCAGCGACACCCACAAGGTTACGGCAAAGCCTTCGGCGAGGAACGGCAAGGCGTAGATGATCTGGCTCAGCATGTCAGCGCGCCGCCTTGAACCGGCGCTCGACCAGCCGCAGCGCGAAAAGCAGGGCGTAGCCGGTCAACAGGTACATCGCAGTCACCACCAGATAGACCTCGACAATGCGGAACGTATTGAAGTTGATCCACTGGGCGCCATAGGTGAGCTCGGGTACCGAGATGACCGACGCCACGGACGTGTCCTTGAAGAGCGATATGAATGTGTTGGAAAGCGCCGGCAGGGTTATGCGCAGCATCGTCGGCTGGCGCACATGGAGCAGCCTTTGCCATGGTGTCAGGCCGATTGCCTTGCCGGCGTCGAGCTGCCCGCGCGGCACCGCCTCGAGCCCCGAGCGAAACACCTCGACCAGGTAGGCGCCGCTGTAGAGCGACAGCGTGGCAATGAATGAAGTTTGCGCGCTGTAGGCAATGTCGACCACGGTCGGCAGACCGTAGAAGACAAGATAGACGAGCAGGATCAGCGGCACGTTGCGGATGAACTCGACATAGCCCGCGATGATGGTCCGCACAGCACGTCCGGCCGACACGTACCAGACCGCCAGAACGAGCCCGATGACGATGCCGATCGCGATCGAGATGACGGCCAGTTCGAGGCTTAGCAGCAGTCCGCCCCAGAGCTTGTCGAAATGCCGCCAGATCAGGTTGAAGTTGAGGATATAACCCATGCGTCCTCGTCATGGAGGGCTGTGATGAGAGAAGGCGGAAGGACGTTTGTCCTTCCGCCTGCTTGCATCAGATGACCGGGAAACCGGGATGGCGCGCCGGCGGCTCCTGTCCGAAATAATCCTTGAACGCAGCGTCATAGAGTGCCGTTTCATGGCCGAACATGGCGATAGTGAAGGTCTGGTTGACGAAGGTCAGCCAGTCGAGGTCGCCCTGCCGCAGCGCGGCACCATAAAGCATCGAGAACCAGCTCTTGCCGGCATCGAAGTACTTATCCGGATTGCGCGAGGCGAGCCAGCGCACCGTCGACAGATCGACCGCGGCGGCGTCGACGCGCTTCGATTCCAGTGCCTGCAGCACATTGGCCTGCGTGTCTATCTGCATCACCTGCGACTCCGGCAGGACGATATGCACGTTAGCCTCGGCATCGACGTTTTGCAGGATGGAAATCCGGGTCGCCGAACCGCCGGCGAGCAGCTTGTCGAAGGTCTTGTTTTCGGCGTTCGGAAGGGTCAGCAGGGCGATGCCTTCGACGTAGTAGGGCCTGGAGAAGTGGATCAGCTGCGAGCGCTGGGCGGTCATGGTCATGAACTGGATGGTGATGTCGACCTTGTTGGTGGTCACGTTCGGAATGCGCTGAGCCGGATCCTGCATGACGAATTCGACTTTGGTCGGGTCGTCGAAAAGCCCCTTGGCGAGAATGCGACCCATGGTGATGTCCATGCCCACCAGTTCGCCGGCGTCGTTCTCGAAATGCCAGGGCGCATTGGTACTGCCGGTGCCGACGATCACCTTGCCGCGTTCGAGGACGGTGCGCAGCAGGCTGTCGGGCGCTGCCTGGGCCGCCGCTTTCTGAACGTCGACCGCGGTGGCGGCGCTCATCACTCCGGCCGTTGCAAGCCCGGCCATTCCCAGTTTCAGAAATTCACGCCTTTTGGATGTGTCGTTCACGGCGACCTCCTTTCGTGTTGTGTTCCCCTTTGGACCAGCAGTACAGGCATCGGTTGCAACTGACGTCATTGTCCCTTACAAGAGACGCCTGTACTCTGTACAAGACAGATTAACATCAGGGATCGATAATGCAAGATGGCAATGCCTTGGCCGCTCGACCGGACGTCGGTCTGGACGAAGACAAGAACTCGGGCTCTCGGGAGAAGGGTCTCAACCGGGTCCTCCAGATCCTGGAGTTTCTCCACACGACCCAGCGTGCGATCGGCATTGGCGACCTTGCCAAGGGGGTAAACGCGCCGCGTTCGACGACTTATACGCTGGTGCGCTCGCTGGTCGACGCAGGCCTGCTGGAGATGGCCGGAGACGGCAATCGGGTCTATTTCGGAAAGAAGCTTTATCTCTACGGAATGGACTATGTGCGGGGCAACGACCTGCTCAGGCGAGGGCGCCAGGAAGTCGACCATCTGTCGCGCGAGACCGGCGAGACCTCGGAGCTGTGCATGCTGCAAAGCGGCCGTTACACCATCGTCCATTCAAGCCCGGGAACGAGGCCATTCCGGATCAGCTCGGCGACGGGTCTGCAAATACCGCTTCCCTGGACAGCGTCCGGCCGGCTGCTCCTCGCCGGGTTCGACAGGGCGGCGATCGAGGATATGGTTTCGGAAGACGATCTCGTACTGCCGGACGGCCGCAGGTTGAGGCTCGACGATTTCATAGCCGACATCGCCGTCGCCAAGTCGGCCGGCTACTGCGTCACCTCCGGCCTTGTCGATGCCTATACGAAATGCCTGGCCGCGCCGGTTTTTTCAGCGCCGGGCAGGGTCGAGGCGACGATGTGCCTGGTGGTTCCGATCGATACTTCGAGCGAAAAGACCGACGATCTGATAGCATTGTTGCGCGAGCGCGCCGCACGGCTTTCGATCGCGGCATAGCCGCTTTTCCAGCAGGCCGGCGCCGGCGTTCGTTCAAGCAATGGCGTTCGTTCAAGCAATAATGTCTGGAATGATCTTGTCTTCCAGCGCCATCAGCCTGTCCTTCAGGAAAAGCTTCTTTTTCTTCATGCGCTGGATCTGCAGCGGGTCGCAATTCATGGCGATCATCGCATTGATGGCCGCGTCGAAATCGGCGTGTTCCTGCTTCAGCCGGGAATATTCGAGGCGGATATCTGCCTGTTCCTGATCGGACATTTTTACCGTCTGCACGTCTGCGGCGCCCAAACTATGGGCCTGATTGGGCGGGACCGGGCTCTTCTTGCACCGGCGCGCAGCCCATACCACATTTCATATTGTCGTGGAATGCTACCACGCAGCATTCGACATCGGTGCTCGATGGTGGCACACTGTCATTATGCCGTCATAGAAGCGAGCCTGCGGTGGACGTGCCTTGGCGGCTGCAATCGAGGAAACCATGAAAGGGAGAACCAATCATGTCTCTTGCATCCCATCTTGATGAGCTGCAGCGGAAACACGGCGACATCGAACGGGAAATCGACGATGCGATGACCCATCCATCGGTAGACGACCTCGAAATCGTGAATCTCAAGCGGCGCAAGCTGGCGCTCAAGGACGAGATTGAAAAACTGAAGGCGAAACCGACGACGCACTGAAGCCCTTCCAGGACTAGCAGCGCCGCCCGGCGCGCGATCTTTCCGGTGGCATCGCTATGCTGCCGGAAACACTCGTGGATTTGCGGCAAGCTGCCGTCTTGTCATTTCCGATTTGCTGGGCCTGCGCGCCAGTCGCCATTGACAAGCCATCTTTGCTCCTCCACCTCATGCCCGGACCTTCAAGATTAAAGGCAGCCGGCATGACCGGATATTTTTCCTCACCCTTCCCACGCCGCAGGTCGGTCGGTGTCGATGTCGGCGGCGTGATGGTCGGCGGCAGCGCGCCGGTCGTCGTTCAGTCGATGACCAACACCGACACGGCCGATGTCGATCAGACGGTCGCACAGGTGGCGGCGCTGCATCGCGCCGGCTCCGAGATCGTGCGCATAACCGTCGATCGCGACGAAAGCGCTGCCGCCGTGCCGGCCATCCGCGAGCGGCTGGAACGGCTCGGCATCGACGTGCCGCTGGTCGGCGATTTCCATTATATCGGCCACAAGCTGCTGGCCGATCATCCGGCCTGCGCCGAAGCACTGGCCAAATACCGTATCAACCCCGGCAATGTCGGATTCAAGGACAAGAAAGACCGGCAGTTCGCGGCGATCGTCGAGATGGCGATCCGATACGACAAACCGGTGCGCATCGGCGTAAACTGGGGCTCGCTCGACCAGGAGCTGCTGACCCGGCTGATGGACGACAACCAGGCCCAGGGCTTTCCGCTGACCGCCCAGGAAGTGACGCGCGAGGCAATCGTGCAGTCGGCGATCCTGTCGGCCGAAATGGCTGAAGAGATCGGCCTTGCCCGTGAGAAAATCATCCTGTCGGCCAAGGTCAGCGGCGTGCAGGACCTGATCGCCGTCTACACCGAGCTTGCCACCCGTTCCGACCATGCGCTGCACCTCGGCCTGACGGAGGCGGGCATGGGCTCGAAAGGCATCGTCGCCTCGTCCGCGGCCATGGGCATCCTGCTCCAGCAAGGCATTGGCGACACCATCCGCATCTCGCTGACGCCGGAGCCGAACGGCGACCGCACGCGCGAGGTGCAGGTGTCGCAAGAACTGCTACAAACCATGGGCTTCCGGCAGTTCGTGCCGATCGTCGCCGCCTGCCCTGGCTGCGGCCGCACGACCTCGACCGTGTTCCAGGAGCTTGCCCAGAACATCCAGGCCGACCTGCGCAAGAACATGCCGGTGTGGCGCGAACAATATCCCGGCGTCGAGAACCTCAAGGTCGCGGTGATGGGTTGCATCGTCAACGGTCCGGGCGAATCCAAACATGCCGATATCGGCATTTCGTTGCCCGGCACCGGTGAGACGCCGACCGCCCCAGTGTTCGTCGACGGCAAGAAGGCGGCGACGCTGCGCGGCCCGTCGATCGCCGCCGATTTCGAGAAAATGGTTTCCGACTACATCGAACGGCGGTTTGGGCAACACGGCAAAGCCGCGGCGGAGTAGTTCGATGCGGCGTTTGCTTGGGGCGACGCTGGTTGTCATTTCCGGGCTGGGCTGGGCGACAGCCGTCCAGGCCGATCCGCCGCGGCCCGGCAAGCAGAAGCTGATCGATCGAGTTTGCGATCTTATCGAGACGCATGCCGACCAGAACGGCCTGCCCCGGGATTTCTTTGCCCGGCTGATCTGGAAGGAGAGCCGTTTCGATCCCAATGCGGTCAGCCCCGTCGGTGCGGAGGGTATCGCCCAATTCATGCCGGGCACCGCCAAGATGCGCGGGCTCGCCAATTCCTTCGACATCGAACAGGCGATCCCGGCCTCGGCAAAATACCTCGCCGAAATGAAATCCGGTTTCGGCAATCTCGGCCTCGCCGCCGCAGCCTACAATGCCGGCGAGAGCCGGGTGACGCGCTGGCTGAATTCCGGCGGCTTCTTGCCGATGGAGACCGAAAGCTACGTTCTGGACGTCATGGGCGAGCCGGCCGACAACTTCACCAATACCGCCTACGCCGGCGTCATCCGGCCGCTCGACAAGAAGGCGAGTTTCGCTGCCGCTTGCCGCGAACTGCCGGTGATCATGTCCAGAACCGTGCCGATGTCGTCGATCAACATCAAGCCGTGGGGTGTGCAGGTGGCCGGCAATTTCCGCCGCGCCGCGGCGCTCAATCAGTGGCTGAGAGTGAAAAGCCGGTTCCCGGCACTGCTTGCCGGCCACGATCCGGTGGTCAGCCGGGTACGTACCCCGATCGGCAGGCGCGGCATCTATGCCGTGCGGATCGGCGCCGATAGCAGAGCCAAGGCCGACACGATCTGCGACAAGCTGCAAAGCGTCGGCGGCGCCTGCATCGTGGTACGCAACCGGTAAAGCCATATGTCGGCGCGTTTTACGCCATTGCTGCCCATCTCGCTCCCCGTGGGCACTTCGTCCTCGACACGTGAATCATATTTTCGGTGAACCGTTAGGCAGGTCTTGCATCGTCGTCGATGCGGGGTAAGGTCCCCGCGATTTTTCGCGAAAGGGATCAGCATGGCCGGCTTCAAGACACTGGACGACGTCGGCAATATCAGCGGCAAGCGTGTGCTGGTGCGTGTCGACCTCAACGTTCCCGTCACCGAGGGCAAGGTCACCGACGCCACCCGCATCGAGCGCATTGCCCCGACCATCGCCGAGCTCTCCGGCAAGGGCGCCAAGGTCATCCTGCTTGCCCATTTCGGCCGGCCCAAGGATGGACCGACGCCGGAATTCTCACTCGAACCGATCGCCAAGGCGACGGCTGACGTGCTCGGCCGTCCGGTTGGCTTTGCCGCCGATTGCATCGGCGACATGGCGGCGAGCGCCGTCGCCGCCATGGACAGCGGCGACGTGCTACTGCTCGAGAACACCCGCTTCTACAAAGCGGAGGAGAAGAACGACCCGGCCTTCACCGAAAAGCTCGCCGCCAACGGCGACATTTTCGTCAACGACGCCTTCTCCGCTGCGCACCGCGCCCATTCGTCGACTGAAGGGCTGGCGCATGTGCTGCCGGCCTTCGCCGGCCGTACCATGCAGGCCGAGCTCGACGCGTTGGAAAAGGGGCTTGGCAATCCCGTCCGTCCGGTTGTCGCCATCGTCGGCGGGGCCAAGGTCTCGACCAAGATCGATCTGTTGATGAACCTGGTGAAGAAGGTCGACGCGCTGGTCATCGGCGGCGGCATGGCCAACACGTTTCTCGCGGCACGCGGCACCGACGTCGGGAAATCCTTGTGCGAGCATGATCTCGCGACCACCGCCAAGCAGATCATGATCGAGGCGGCCGAGGCCGGCTGCGCCATCATCCTGCCCGCCGACGGCGTTGTCGCCAGAGAGTTCAAGGCCGGCGCCGCTAGCGAGACCGTCGCCATAGCAGACGTGCCGGCCGACGGCATGATCCTGGATGTCGGTGCGAAAACCGTGAAAACCATTGCCGAATGGATCGACCGCGCCGCGACGCTGGTCTGGAACGGGCCGCTCGGCGCCTTCGAGATCGAGCCATTCGACCATGCGACGGTGGCGACGGCCAGGCACGCGGCAGCGCGCACCAAGGCCGGCACACTGGTCTCGGTCGCTGGCGGCGGCGACACGGTGGCGGCGCTCAACCATGCCGGCGTCAGCGATGATTTCACTTATGTCTCGACGGCCGGCGGCGCTTTCCTCGAATGGATGGAAGGCAAGCCCTTGCCCGGCGTCGACGTCTTGAAGCGCTGAGCGGAGCCGCAAGAGCAGTGCGAAGGAGTGCGCCCGCGACTTTCAATCGATTCGCGCTTGTTTGACGAAATGGTTCGACTTGAACCTGCGTTGCTCTGGTGGTCTGCTGGGCGCGGATCAATTCTTTCAGGAGAAGCATGATGAGCGAACGTCTCGAGGACATTGCCGCCGCGATGGTGGCCAATGGCAAGGGCCTGCTGGCTGCCGACGAGAGCTCCGGCACCATCAAGAAGCGCTTCGACGTCATCGGCGTCGAGTCGACCGCCGACAGCCGGCGCGACTATCGCGAGATGATGTTCCGTGCCAGCGATGCAATGACCAAGTACATTTCCGGCGTCATCCTCTATGACGAGACCATTCACCAGAAGGCCGCCGACGGCACACCGCTGGTCGACATCATCAAGGCATCAGGTGCTATCCCCGGCATCAAGGTCGACGCCGGCGCCAAGCCGCTGGCCGGCTTTCCCGGCGACACCATCACCGAAGGCCTGGACGGCCTGCGCGAACGCCTCGCCGACTATTACAAACTTGGCGCCCGCTTTGCCAAATGGCGCGCGGTAATCGACATCGATGTTGCCAAGGGCGTGCCTTCCGCCACCTCGATCGGCTCGAACGCCCATGCGCTCGCCCGTTACGCCGCGCTTTGCCAGGAAGCCGGCATCGTGCCGATCGTCGAGCCGGAGGTGCTGATGGACGGCGCTCATGACATCGACACTTGCTACGAGATCAGCAAGGCGACACTGACGAAGCTGTACACCGAGCTCTATGCGGCCCGCGTCGTGCTCGAAGGCACCATCCTGAAACCGAACATGGTCATTGCCGGCAAGAAGTCAGGCAAGGTCAGCAGCCCCGAGGAAGTCGCCGAAAAGACCATAAAGCTATTCCGCGAGACGGTGCCGGCCGCGATCGGAGGCATCGCCTTCCTGTCAGGCGGACAATCGGACGAGGAGGCGACCGCCAACCTCAATGCCATCAACGCTATCGGCCCGCATCCGTGGAAGCTGACCTTCTCCTACGGCCGCGCCTTGCAGGCCGCCCCGCAGAAGGCCTGGGGCGGCAAGGCGGCAAATGTCGCCGCCGCGCAGGCGGCCTTCGCCCATCGCGCCCACATGAACCATCTGGCAGCGCTTGGACAATGGCAGCCGACGCTTGAGCAAGCCGCCTGACCGAAAACATCTTGCGTTTCTCCCGACCAGGGCCACGTGCCCGGGTTTTGTTTGAAAAGCAGCAAGGGCTGCAATTTCTTGCAACTGAAATGCAGCTCGTTGTCGGCATTCCTCGCTGCCGAACGTCCTCCGTGAAAAGAGGAGCAGACCGATGCCAAACAACAAGACCGTTTCGCAGGAAGACTGGTTTCAGGCGCACAAGGCGCATCTGGCGCGCGAAAAGGAATTGACGCGCTTTCGCGATCGTGTCGCCGCCGAACGCCGCGAACTGCCATGGCTGAAGATCCGCAAGGACTACGTCTTCGAGACCGAGCAAGGGCCAAGGAAACTGCCCGACCTGTTTGGCGGCAACAGCCAGCTGATCGTCTACCATTTCATGTTCGCGCCGGGCGCCGATTATCGCTGCGAAGGCTGCTCATTCCTTGCCGATCATATCGACGGCGCCAACCAGCACCTCAGGCACCATGATGTCTCACTTGTCGTGGTAGCGCGGGCGCCCTTGGCCGAATTGCTGCCCTACAAGCAGCGCATGGGCTGGAAATTCGACTGGGTGTCGTCCTACGCCTCGGATTTCAACTTCGACATGCAGGTGTCATTCACCGACAAGCAGATCGCGACCGGCGACACGACATACAATTTCGAGCGGCGTGCGCGAAACTCGAAGGACCTTCCCGGCACCAGCGTGTTCTATCGCGACGAGAAAGGCGACATCTTCCTGACCTTCGTCTCGCGCTCCAGAGGCGGCGATCCGCTGATCGGCGCCTATCACTATCTCGACCTGACGCCGAAAGGCCGCAACGAAACTGGCCCGCATCATAGCCTCGTCGACTGGGTGCGGCTGCATGACGAGTACGAAGACCGATCCGGGACGCATGACGGCTGCCATTGAGGCGACAAGGGCGTCGCTGCAAGGTCGTTCACCTTCAGTACAACATGCGCTAAGTGCTGTTCGCTATGCCCTAAAAGGGACTTGCCATGCGGCGCTTTCCGACCCTTCTCACCTGGTTCGCCTTTCCGGTCTATGTCTGGCAAGGACTTGGCGTGCGTCGCCGCACCACCCGCATGCTGCCGGCACAAGGTCCGGTCATGCACGAGATATCTGGCCTGGCGCCAGCAATCTCGGTTCTGGTGCTTGGCGATTCCTCCGCCGCCTCGGTAGGCATTGGCAATTCCGAAAACGGATTGGCCGCGCAACTCGCCGTTCTGATTGCGCAACGCACCGGCCGCACCGTGCGCTGGCGGGCGGCTGGCTTCAGCTCGGCAACCTCTGGCCAGATCCGCGATCATGTGCTGCCCAATCTATCGGCCGATCCGTGGACGCATATCGTGCTGGCCATCGGCACCAACGACACCAAGAATTTTCATTCGGTACCGCGCTTCAAGCGCGAGTTTGGCGGCCTGCTCTACGCGCTGCGCGCCAAATGGCCGGAGGCGCGCGTCGTGTGGTCGCCGGTGCTGGAGTTCACCCGGGCGCCGGCAATGCCGCCGCTGCTCGGGAAGATCCTCGAAATCCGCGCCGTCGAAATGAACCGGATGGGCGAGCGCCTTTGCCTCGAGCGCGGCGCCATACCGGCGCCCCGCCTGCCGATCACCGATGCCGAGGCCGGCTTTGCGTCGGATGGATTTCATGCTTCGGAAGCCGGCTACCGGGCCTGGGCGGAACATCTGGTCAGCCTGGTGCTCGCCAACGAACCGGGCGTCGCGTAGCGGGCCGCCGGCACTACGTCCAGTGCCCGAGCACCGCCGTGATCGAAATCGCCGCCATCGCCAGCAGCGCCAGCTTCCAGAAATCGCTGCGCCGCTTCAGTCCGGGCCAGCCGAGCGGCTTGATCAGCTGGATGACCATCATGGCGATGATGACGAGCGCGAGAAGTTTCGACATGCCGCCTTTGATCAGCATCGCGGCTGGCTGTCAAAGCGGCTCCGCGATCGCCGTCTTTCCACTGCGGCCCGCCTCTTTTCAGCGCTGGCTGGTCACCTCGGTGGACAAATCGGAATGCCGGTCACGAGAGCTGCACCCTCCTGACAGACTGCTGTCAGCAGGGGTGTGCGATAGTGCCTGCATCGAAAGAGAGGAGACCAGCGATGAACGGTTTTACCATTCTGCGTAGCGTGCAGCACTATGTCGGCAAGATCCGGACGATGCGCAACGAGATCCGCACCCAGCGTTTCATGAATACCCTGCCGGCAGACATCCGCAAGGATATTGGTTGGCCGGACATGTATGGCGACCGCCGCAATGGCGGCAATTGAGGCAAGCTTTCTGCGTGGCGTTTGGATGCGACCTAGCAACGAGCTGAAATGGGCATGCTGAAGCCTCCTGACAGTATGGTGTCAGGAGGCTCGTGCCATAGTGCGATGGCTGCCGGAGACGGATGGCCGAGAGGACGATCGATGAAAAGCTGGAACGACAGGCTGAACACGCCTGGCATCAACGGCATAAAACCGTCGCCACGCACCATCGGCGACGTCGTCGAAGGCCAGCCGATGCTCGTTCCTACAGCTCGCCAGGTCGATGCATTCATCCGCCCCATCCCCGAAGGCATGGAAATGGATATCCGCGCTTTGCGCACCGCTCTCGCCATCGAGCACGGTGCCGAGGTGACATGTCCGGTCACCATCGGCTATCATCTGAGCACCGTCGACGAGGCCGCCAACGAGGATCTTGAGCGCGGCATGGCGCTGAGCGACATTGCGCCGTTCTGGCGAGTGCTCGACGCAAGCACGCCGATAACGAGAAAACTGTCCTTCGGCGCGGCCTTCGTTGCCGCGCAGCGCAAGAGCGAAGGGCTGAAACGATAGACGCCGAGGGACCATACGATGCGCCGCGCCGACAGGCTCTTCCAGATCGTGCAGCATCTGCGTGGTGGCCGTCTGGTCACCGCCCAGAAGCTGGGCACGTGGCTCGAGGTTTCCGAGCGGACGATCTATCGCGACATCGCCGACCTGCAGTCGACCGGCGTGCCGATCGACGGCGAGGCTGGTGTCGGCTACATGATGAGGGAGGGTTTCGACCTTCCGCCGCTGATGTTCACGCGTGACGAGATCGTCGCGCTGGTCGCCGGCGCCCGCATGGTGCGCGCCTTTGGCGGCGCGGCCATGGCGCGAGCCGCCGACGAGGCGCTGGTCAAGATCGGCGCCGTGTTGCCCGACGCCGAAAAGGACCGCATCGCCCGTACCGAGATCCACACGCCGATGTGGGTGGTAAGCGATGCCGCCCGCGAAGCCATCGACCTGATCGAGCGGTCCATCGAGAAACGTCAGGTGCTGACCATCGACTATTCGGATGAGGCCGGCCGCAGCACCGCGCGCGACATCCGCCCGCTCGGCCTGTGGTTCTGGGGCAAGGTGTGGACCTTGGTCGCCTGGTGCGAGATGCGCGGCGATTTCCGCGCCTTCCGCATCGACCGCATCGCCTCGGTGGTCATCGCCGGCCGCACCTTCAAGCCGGAGCGCGGCAAGCAGCTCGCCGATTTCTACCGCGCGGTGGAACGCAGCGAGGACTACGGCATGGCGCCGGACCGGGCGGCGCGAAGCTGACACGGAAGATCACAAAAAAAAGCCCGCTTGAAAGCGGGCTTTTTTGTTGTGGATGCGAGACCTACTCCTCTTCGTCGGCGTCCTTGTCCTTCGACTTCAGCGCCGAAAGCTTGGCGAAGACGGCGTTGGCGTCGAGTTCGCGGTCCTCGTCCTTCGGCTTTTCCGGCGCCGGCACCAGCCGTTCGGTCAAGGCGGCCGGCAGCAGCGTATCGCCGACCGGCTGCGCCTGCTCGCGGCCGCGCGAGGCGCGGTTGATTTCCATGTCGAGGTCGATCTGCGACGTCAGGCCGAGTGTCACCGGATCCATCGGCTGGAGATTGGCGGAGTTCCAGTGCTTTCTGTCGCGGATCTGGTCGATTGTCGACTTCGTCGTGCCGACAAGGCGGGCAATCTGCGCATCCTTGAGCTCGGGATGGTTGCGCACCAGCCAGAGGATGGCGTTGGGCCGGTCCTGGCGCTTCGACAGCGGCGTATAGCGCGGACCCTTGCGCTTGGATTCCGGCACCCGCACCTTGGGATCGGAGAGCTTCAGCCGGTGGTTCGGGTCCTTCTCGGCGCGCGCGATCTCGTCGCGAGTGAGCTGGCCGGTCATGATCGGGTCCATGCCCTTGATGCCTTGCGCCGACTCGCCGTCGGCGATCGCCTTGACTTCAAGCGGATGCAGTCCGCAGAACTGCGCGATCTGCTCGAAGGAAAGCGCTGTGTTGTCAACCAGCCAGACGGCGGTCGCCTTTGGCATCAGCAGCGTATTGGCCATTACAAAAATCCTTCTCGTTCGCCCGCGTTCCCGCGCGGGCGGTGGTTTAGAGCCACCAAAATGGGAAAATCGCGGTCTATATAACCGCTCGCTCGCCGTTTCGCAATGATTTTGGCAGGCGCGCGCCAAGGACGGCACGGCACCGCGACCGGCAGACCGCGAAGGGTCGGCAGATGACGCCATGCAATCGGAGCTTCAAAAAGACAAAGCCCGCCAGACCAAGGTCGGGCGGGCTCGGAACCGGCGACGGAAATCCGTCTGCTGCGGCTCTGGCTTCTAAGGCTTGATCCCGAACCGCGGCTCGGCGTTGCGGAAAAGCAGCGCCCGGTCTTTGGGCGGGATCGTCCTCGAGATCAAAGCCCTTTGCGGGCGATTCTTTCGATATCGCCGCGGTTGATGCCGAGGTCGTTGAGCTGACGAGCGTTCAGCCGGTTCAGTTCGCGCACGGTTTCGTTGTACATGCGCCAGTTACGGAAAGCGCGGATCGGGTTCATGGTAGTCCTCCATTTCGTTGGATCATTCGTTTCGATGACGCGTAAATAGGCATCGCTGCTCAGGAATTGAACAGACGCTTTTGCATGGCCGCAATGCGTTTGTTGCATTGCAGCATTAAGCTTTCGTTCAGCCTGTTGGGGCGTGCGTCTCGGACGATACGTTCCTAGCCGACGTCGAGCACGATCTTGCCGATATGTTCGCCGTCTTCCATCCGCTCATGCGCCCGCCAGGCCTCCTTGAGCGGGAAGATCATATCCATGACGGGCGCCACCTTGCGGCTGCCGAGCAACGGCCACACCTGCGCCTCGAGTGCTGCGGCGATTGCCGCCTTGAATTCGACGGTGCGCGGCCTGAGCGTCGAGCCGGTGTGGACGAGCCGCTTGACCATGAGTTTCGAGAAATCGGCGCTGGCAACCGCCCCGCCCTGCGTGGCGATCTGAACGATGCGGCCTTCCAGCGCCGCAGCCTCGTAGTTTCGCGCGACATAATCGCCGCCGACCATGTCGAGGATGACATTGGCGCCCTTGCCGCCGGTCGCCTCCTTTACCGCGGCGACGAAGTCCTCCTCGCGGTAGTTGATCGCCCGGTCGGCGCCGAGCTTGAGGCAGGCTTCGCATTTCTCCTTGCTGCCGGCGGTGGTGATGACATAGGCGCCGAAAGCGGCAGCAAGCTGGATCGCCGTGGTGCCGATACCCGACGAGCCGCCATGCACGAGCAGCGTCTCGCCGCTCTTCAGGCCGCCGCGCTCGAAGACATTGTGCCAAATAGTGAAGTAGTTTTCCGGCAGCGCCGCCGCTTCGGTGTAGGTAAAGCCGGGGGGCAGCGGCAGCACGCTGCCGGCATGAACCTTGACATATTCGGCATAGCCGCCGCCCGCCGTCAGCGCGCAGACCCGGTCGCCGACGCGCCAGCGCGATATCTCGTCACCAAGGGCAGCGACTTCGCCTGCCGCTTCCAGGCCCGGCAGATCCGACGCTCCCGGCGGTGGCGGATAGGCGCCCTTGCGCTGCTGCACGTCCGGCCGGTTGACGCCGGCGGCCCGCACCCGGATCAGGATCTCGCCGGGACCGGGAACCGGTACGTCGCGGGTTTCCGGTTTCAGCACCCGCGGCCCGCCCGGTTCCGATATGGCGATCGCCATCATCTTCGCCGGAATTTTCTGTGCGTTCGCCATGAATTTTCCCGTCGTGCTTCGCCGGTTTCTTGTGCCAGCTCTTGCCGGCCATTTGCATCCATACCCTTGCCCTATGTATGCTCATTGGCAAATCAGGCAAATGGGCAATCACGGAGGAGCGACGATGGCGATCTTCGACGACGAACCCAAGAAGAAAGCGCGCCCGCACGAGATCGGGCAGGATCTGTCGCTGCTTTCCGTCGATGAATTGTCCGAGCGGATCGGCATCCTGCGTGACGAGATTGCCCGGCTGGAAGCCGAGCTCAAGACCAAGGGCTCCACCAAGTCGGCGGCAGAGGCGCTGTTTCGCCGCGGATAGTACTGCGGGTAATTCCAAAAGCTCGGGCACGCCGCCGAAAAGCCCGAATGCCGCTGTCTCCAGACTTGTGCCCCAAACCCCCAGCCGGATTGAAAAATGTTCGCAAGCTACAGACCGATCCTCTCGCTGCTGCGCGGCACCGCGTTCCTGCTGGCGGCATCTGGGCTGCATGGGCTGCTGTTGCCGCTGCGCGGTCAGGTGGAGGGCTTCTCGACGGCATCGCTCGGCCTGATGGGCACGGCTTGGGCTGGCGGCTTCGTCACCGGCTGCTTCTTTGCGCCACGCATCGTGCGCCGCGCCGGTCATGTCAGGGCTTTCGGTGCCTTTGCCGCATCGGGAGCGATCGTCGCATTGCTCACCGGCCTGATCATCGACGAATATACCTGGATCCTGCTGCGCGCCTTCACCGGCTTCACCATGGCGGGCGCCTTCATGGTCATCGAAAGCTGGCTCAACGAGAAAGCCACCAACGAAAACCGCGGCACCGTCTTCGGTCTCTATATGATGGTCACCTATGCCTCGATCATGGGCGGTCAGATGATCGTTGCCGGCGGCGATGTGAAATCGGCGTCGCTGTTCATGATCACTGGCATTCTGTTCTGCCTGTCGCTGATCCCGACGGCGGTCTCGACGGCGTCGCACCCCAAGCCGCTGCAGGACGTGTCGCTCGACGTCAAAGGGCTCTACATCAATTCGCCGGTATCGGCGATCGCCTGCGTGCTGATCGGCATCGCCAACGGCGCCTGGGGTACGCTTGGTGCCGTCTATGGAGCGCGCATCGGCATCTCGACAGCCGAGATCGCGCTGATGATGAGCCTGGTGGTCATTGCCGGCGCCGCCATGCAGCTTCCGGCCGGGCGGCTCTCCGACACGACGGACCGTCGTTTTGTGCTGGCGGGCGCGGCTTTCGGCGCTGCGCTGTTCGCCATCGCCATCTTCCTGTTCGAACCGCGCTCCGGCGTCTTCGTCATCGTCTGCACCGCCGCCTACGGCGCCTTCGCCTACACGCTCTATTCGATCGCGGTGGCGCATGCCAATGACCATGCGCGCTCGGAGGACTTCGTCAAAGTGTCGGGCGGCCTGCTGCTGCTTTATGGCTTCGGCACGATGATCGGTCCACTGGTGGCCGCCGGCCTGATGGGCTGGATGCGTCCCGAGGGGCTGTTCCTGGCCACTGCGCTCGCACATCTCAGCCTGGCCGGCTATACGCTGCTGCGCATCAGCCGTCGCGCGCCGGTGCCGATCGAAGGCCGCGATGCCTTCAAGACCCAGCCGGCCGATCGTTCGGTGACGCCGGAAGCGTTGCGGCTCGACCCGCGCAGAAAAGCTGAAACCGACGGTTGAGATTCGGGGCGCTTTGCCCCACAAATAAGGCATGATGCTTTCCGACGCCTTCATGGCGATTGCCGATCCCAACCGGCGCCATCTCTTGGAAGAGCTCCGGCGCGGACCGAAGACCGTCAACGAATTGGCATCCGGCTTGCCGGTGTCCCGCCCGGCCGTTTCGCAGCACCTGAAGGTCCTGCTTGATGCCGGGCTGGTCAACGCCAAGCCGGAAGGCACCAGGCGCGTCTATACGGTCAGCAATGCCGGCTTCCTGAAGCTCAACATCTGGCTCGACCAGTTCTGGGATGCGGAGCAGCTCGGTTCACCCGGAAGCTGAGGGGCGTCGTCAGCGCGTCGAGCAACTATGCAGCATCGGGCCTAGAGCAATTCCAGGAAAGTGTGAAACGGCTTTCCGTCCGGAATTGCGCAAAAACAAAGAGATAGAGCGGTTCGGCGTTTCCGTGAAACGATGAACCACTCTAGCCATTGTTGTAGGGGAAGAGCTTGAAATAAGGCTGCGCTTCCTCGATCACACGGGCAATCGACGGGCGTTGCAGCAACCGGTCGTGATAGCGCCTGACCGCAGGATATTCGTCTCCGAACGGCTCGACCTTGTTGGCGTAGAACAGCGCGGGGGCGGCAGCGCAGTCGGCCATGGTGAAGCTCGCACCCACCGCCCATGTCCTCGACGGCATGTCCTGTTCAATGACGGCGTAGGAGCTGCGCAGCTGGGTGCGCGCCTGCTCGACGCCGAACGGATCGGTCTTGCCCTCCGGCCGCAGCCGGTCGCCGACGATCTTCTGCATCGGTTCCTGGACGTAGAAGTCATAGAAGCGGTCGGCGAGCCGGGTCTGGCGAGCGAGATCGAGATCGGCGGGGATCAGTTCGACCGGCCCAGGATAATACGCGTTGAGATATTCGATGACGATCGTCGATTCCGGCACGGTCCGATCCAGCGCTTCATCACGCAGTACCGGCATCTTGCCGAGCGGCCACAATTTCAGGAACGCCGCGCGCGACTGTTCATTGCCGAGATCGACAACGACGGATGTGAATGGCGTGCCGTTTTCATAGAGCGCGATCAGCGGCTTCCAGCAGAAGGAGGCCAGTGGATGAAGATGCATAGTCAGGGACATGTTTGTCGTTCCTTGGGTGGCTCGTCTCGCGGAAATTCGGTGTCGGGTCGGGTACTATTTGGCCTGGCTGTGGGTCACGATGGCATCGATGATCGCGGCCCAGTCGTCGGGATGCAGCTCGTGGCCGCCGCTCTCGATCCGGAGCAGCCTTGCACCGGCGACCGCGTCGGCAAGAGCGGCGCCATGCTCGACTGGAAAGATGGGATCGTCGGTGCCGTGGATAACGAGGAGCGGGATTTTCATGTCGCGCAGCCGACCCGTCCAGTCCTCGCCGCTCCCATCTTCGCCACTCTTGAGCATGAAATGATTGGTCGCACTTAGAAAACCGCCGGACCGGTCATAATCCTGTTCGACGAAAGCTCGCGTTCGCTGCTCGTCGAAAGAGTGCGCGGCACCGGTGAGCGCATGTGCGTCCTTGACGATGAAATCGACCACTTGGCCACGGTCCGACCAGTCGACCTTGGCGCCTTCGGCCGAGTGTTTCCTATAGGCCTCGGTGGTTCCGGGCAGATGCGAAGTATCGATGCCCAGGGGCGAGCTGCTGATCACCGTCAGCGAAGTGACGCGCGACGGGTATTTCAACGCAACGAGCTGCGCGATCATGCCGCCCATCGACATGCCGACCACATGCGCCTTTCGGATTCCATGGTCGTCAAGGACGCGGATGGCATCGTCCGCCATGTCGTCGAATGTATAAGGCGGCTCGCTCGGCGCGTATTTGGTCGAACGGCCGGTATCGCGATTGTCATAGCGGATCACGAAGCGACCTTCGCCGGCCAGCTTCCGGCAAAACGCTTCGGGCCACCAGAGCATGGAAGCCATGGCGCCCATGATCAACAATACCGCCGGATGGGCCGGATCGCCGAAGGTCTGGGATACGATTTCGGGGTGTTCGGCGTTTTTCATGGCTTTCCTCCTTCGGCTTCCAATCCGATTGCATTTCGCAATCAGTTGCACGATAGTAAAACCGATACGATAATGCAACCGGTTTTGGAGATTCGCATGAACATCGATCGTCGGTCCGGATGCCCCATCAACCTGTCGCTCGAAGTGTTCGGCGACCGGTGGAGCCTGATCATCCTTCGCGACATCATCTTCGGCGGCAGACGCCACTTTCGCGAACTGCTCAACGGCTCGATGGAGGGCATCGCCTCCAACATCCTCGCCGACCGGCTGAAGCGGCTGATGGAGCTCGGCATGCTGACCAAGGCGGATGATCCCTCCCACAAGCAGAAGGTGATCTACAGTCTGACCGAAATGGCGATCACGCTGGTGCCGATCCTGGCGCATCTCGGCGCCTGGGGCCGGGTCTGGCTGCCGGTCAGCGAAGAGCTCTCTATCCGTGCCGAGCTTCTGGAAAAAGGCGGCCCGCCGATGTGGGATAAGTTCATGAACGAGTTGCGCCACGAGCATCTGGGTGCGTCTCCTGCGCCATCCGAGCCCACCGTCCGCGCGACTTTGCAGGCCGGATACGATGCGGTGATCGCCCGCAACGCGCGGGGCATCGGCTGCGATCTGGCGCCATGACCAACATATTTTCCCAATTGCGGGCTGGCTCTGCTATCAAGGGGCTGAAGATAATTCACGGGATTGGATAACGCTCTTGGTCGAGAACTCTAAGGACACTGCCCGTGCGCGGGCCGATTTGCGGTTCAAGAAACAGGAAGAGGCAGCCACGGTCCGCCAGAAGGCGATGGCGGAATATGTCGCCGAGAGCGACGCTCGCCAAGCCAAGACCAACAAGCTGCGGGCGCTGCGCCTCGCCAAGGAAGCGGAAGACCTAGCCAATGCGCCTCCCGCCCCGGTGAAGAAGCCTCGCGCCAAGAAAAAATAAACCGGCGCTCCCAGACGCATGCTTCATTTCGCACACGAAACAGTTCACCGGGATGTTTCTGCCGGTTGATAACTGGCGCGTTTAGGAGACCGGCATGACCGCACTGACGCTCGACAAAGCCCTTGAAATCATCGCCGCCGCCTTTGCCAAGGGTGCCGAGCTCAAGCTCAGGCCGCTTGGCGTCTCGGTGCTCGACGCCGGCGCCCATCTGGTCGCGTTCCAGCGTCAGGACGGCGCCTCGTTCCTGCGTCCGCAAATGTCGGCCGGTAAGGCCTATGGCGCACTCGGTATCGGCATGGGCTCGCGCCGGGTGGAAGCTTTCGCCAGGGAGCGCCCGCATCTGATCGCCGGCATCTCCGACGTGTCGGGCGGGCGCATCCTGGCGGTCGTCGGCGGCGTGCTGATCCGGACGAGGCTGGTACGATCATCGGCGCGGTCGGTATTTCCGGCGATACGTCCGACAATGACGAAACGGCAGCCATCGCCGGCATCGAGGCGGCTGGCTTTAGCGCCGACCCGGGCTGAGCCGGGATCCTTAATTCATGTTGATGTCGCGGCTGGCCGACCGCATCGACACCGAAAAGCCGGCCAGCACATCGATCAGCGCTATGACCATCAGTGTGAAGAAAACGGAATGGGCGGCGCCCTTCACCAGCAGGAACTCGACCAGATAGGCCACAAAGACGAAGGTCGACAAAAGGTGGTCCATGATCGAGGCATTTGTCGTGCGCGTCGATTTCACCACTTCGACGAACAAGAAGATCAGTGCGATCAGCACGATGAGATCGCCGAGGGTCATAGAGAACACGCCACCCGACATCATCCGGACCGAAAACATTTCGGTCGCCCACGGATCGTCGCCGCTGCCGAATATTCCCAGAAGCCCGAGATTGTACAGGATGAAAGGCACGATCAGCAGCGGGATGGCACCGAACATGTGGCGGCTCCGGTTGGACTGATCTTTGTAGAGTGCGCCCGGCGTTCGTCGTCAAGAATTTTCGTGCGGCCGATAAACACGGACAAAGACGGCGTGAAACAACAATGTCAGGCCCGACTGATATGATCGGTTGTCGCAAACGCAAAAAGACCGGCCAATGGCCGGTCGTTTCGCAACCCATAAACCGTCGAAAGCTCTCTCAGCTTTCCTTCGGCTCCAGAACCTGGCGACCGCGATACATGCCGGTCTTCAGGTCGATATGGTGCGGACGGCGCATCTCGCCGGAGTTCTTGTCCTCGACATAGGTCGGGGCCTTCAGTGCGTCGGCAGAACGGCGCATGCCGCGCTTCGACGGAGAGGTTTTTCGTTTCGGAACGGCCATGGATATGCTCCACTACATGGTCAAAACGCCCCGGCGGCCCTCGTGAAAGGGCCACATCAGGGGCCGGAATCTGAGAAAGTCGGGTGCCTATACACGCCCGACGGCGTTTTGGCCAGCGTCGCCGTGTTTTTTTTTGACACTATCGCAGGCAACCGACGTAGGCGCCTGCGCGGCCTGCGCGCCGTTCGATCAATGCGGCAAGCCGCCTCAGTCCCGGCCCAGGCTTTGCCGGATTGCGCACGATCGGATTCGGCAAGGTGACGGCAAGCAGCGCTGCCTGCCGGCGCGACAGCTGTTTTGCCGAGACGCCGAAATGATGCTGGGCGGCGGCCTCGATGCCGTAGATGCCCGGTCCCCATTCGGCGATGTTGAGGTAGATCTCCATGATCCGCCGTTTCGACAGCACCGCATCGAAATAGACGGCCAGCGGCAGTTCGACGACCTTACGGACCGAGCCCAACGGCCGCGACCATAGATAAAGGTTCTTTACCGTCTGCATGGTGATGGTCGAGGCGCCACGCGTCATCTCGCCGGCAAGCGCATCGTCAACGACGCCGCGCAACTCGCCCAGATCGACGCCGCGATGGAAACAGAACTGCCCGTCCTCCGACATGATGACCGAATATGCCAGCACCGGCGCGACATCGTCGATGGAAACCCAGCGCCGATCGTAGCCGGAAAACGTCGCCAGGTCCTTCAGCATCAATGTCGACACCGGATGCACGAATGACGGCAGGTACAGGAAGGTCAGCACCACCGGCACCAGCGCCAGCACGACGGCGACGGCGATGCCGCGCCGGACCCAGCGTTGAAGACCGATGCGGCTGCCGCGTCTCGGTCTCGCCATGTCCAACCCTTCGGTTTCGTGATCGACGATCGGTTCCGCCAAGCCACCCAATCCGCGCTGCTCCCTGCCCCCGGCATAATGGCGCTTGGCTTCTTGCGCAACGTCTGAGTGTCGGCTACCGCTCCCGACCATGACGAAAGACGACCAAATGGCATTCGAAGCTGCACTTATTGCCCGGGCAGTTCCGCTCGAGGCGCTGCTGAGGCGATTGCTCGACGGACGGACGCTTTCAGGCGAGGTCGCGCGGCCCGAACGCCTGATGGCGGCCATGCGACATGGCGTGCTGAACGGCGGCAAACGACTGCGTCCCTTCTTGGTCATGGAAAGTGCTGCACTATTTTCAGCCGACGGCGAGGCGGCGCTGCGCGTCGCGGCGGCGCTCGAATGCGTGCACTGCTATTCGCTCATCCATGACGATCTGCCGGCCATGGACGACGACGATCTGCGCCGCGGCCAGCCGACTGTACACAGGGCTTTCGATGAGGCGACCGCCATTCTTGCGGGCGACGCCTTATTGACGCTTGCTTTCGACATCCTTGCCGACGATGCGACAATGCTGCCGGCCGAGCGTAGGGCAGGGTTGGTGCTGGCTCTGGCCCGCGCCGCCGGGGCGGGAAGCATGGTCGGCGGCCAGATGCTCGATCTCGAGGCCGAACAAGGCCGGCCGGACGAGGCCGGCATCATCCGGCTGCAGGCGATGAAAACCGGTGCGCTGATCCGCTTTGCCTGCGAAGCGGGCGCTATCCTTGCCGGTGCGCCGTCGGGCGACCGCGAAAGGTTGGCCGAATTTGGTTCCGCGATCGGGCTTGCTTTTCAACTTGCCGACGATCTGCTCGACCTGACCGCCGACGCGCATCAGATGGGCAAGGCGACCGGCAAGGATGCCGCGGCCGGCAAGGCGACGCTGGTCGCGCTGCACGGACCGGGCTGGGCGCGGGACCAGCTCCATGGCCTCGTCGATCAGGCTCATGCGCTGCTCGAGCCCTATGGCGAACAAGCCGCGCTTCTGAAACAGGCGGCGGAGTTCGTCGCGGCCCGCAACAATTAAAGCGCCCCTATGGCGCGCCGGAGAATTGGCGACTGATCGGCCGGATGCCCTCGCAGCCGACCGATCGGGATCATTTCCGGCGATGTCGGACCACATCGGCCCGCCACGCCAGTTGCCGAGCCATTCTTCAGCCTCGCGGCCGGGTTCCGCGGCTCGGGTGGACAGCGGTCAGCCTTCGCCAGTTGTCTTTTCCACCACGGGCGGCCGAACCGGTTCCAGCTCGGCCGCCGCCTCGGCCGCCTGCGCCTCGGCTGGCTTGCGCCGGTTGCGGATGAACGCGGCAATGCGGTCGCGGATTTCACCGGCGCTGAGGAATACCGGAACGCGCGCCACCGGGGCGGTCGGCTCAAAGGACAGGCCAAGGCCGGTGATCCTGCCCTTGTCGTCGACGTCGCGAACGATCAGCTCGATCGGACCGAGCAGCACGCGGTCGGCGTATTCGGCGTGGCCGCCGAGCCGCGTAGTAACCAGGTCGCCAATGCTGAGCTTGCGCTCCGCTTCGGTCAGGCCCGGCGCATAGGCGGTCTCCAGTTCCTCGGCGGAGCGTGACGGATCGACGGCGAAGGCCCCGAAGAAATCCGCGTCCTCGGGATCGACCACGGCACGGCTGGCGAACAGCTTGTCGAGCAGGCGCGGATAGCGGTCCGGCACGAAGATGTAGACATGGTCGCCGGCCGCCAGCCGGCCCATGTCCTGGAAGCGCATCGAGCGTCCGTCGCGCAACACCAGCGACGGCCGCGCCCAGCGCGGAATGCGTTCGCCGCGCGCGACCGGGCTACCAGGTGCCACGCGATAGGCGAGAAGCTCATGATGGGCGGAGCCCGGCAGTTCCAATTCGACCTTGTCGAGCGGTCCCAGCCGAGCCGGCACGATAAGGCCGAGGCGGCGTGCCAGCGGCCCGACGGTCCATCCCTGGATGATCAGCGAGACCAGCACGATGATAAAGGCGGTGTTGAAGATGAGGCGACCGTTCTCAAGGCCGCCGAGCAGCGGCGTGATGGCAAGCAGGATCGACACGGCGCCACGCAGGCCGACCCATGAGACGAAGGCGACTTCCGGGCGTGGCAGACGAAATGGCACCAGGCAGAGCCAGACCGCGATTGGCCGTGCCACAAATATCAGGAACAGGCCGAGCAGAACTGCCGGCACCAGGATCGCCGGAAATTGCGAAGGCGTCGCGAACAGGCCGAGGATCAGGAACATGATGATCTGCGCCAGCCACGACATGCCGTCCTGGAAGCGCTTGAGGATGGTGACGGCCCGGATATCGGAATTGCCGGCGATCAAGCCTGCGAGATAGACCGCCAGGAAGCCGGATCCGCCGACGGCGCCGGCGGCAGCAAACACCATCAGCGACAGCGTCAGCACGAAGATCGGCAGCAGGCCGTGATCGAGATTGAGGCGATCGACAAGGCGCACGATGGCCATGCCGCCGAGAATGCCGATGACCGCGCCGAGCCCCATGTTGACAAGGAAGCCGACGGCAAGATCGGCGACCAGCACCTTGGCCTCGGGGTGGGTGTTGGCGGCGATGACCTCGACCAGCGTGATGGTCAGGAAGATGGCGATCGGGTCATTGGTGCCGGATTCCACCTCGAGCGTGGACCGCACGCGCTCGCGCAAATTGATCTCGCCGGCGCGCAGCAGGAAGAACACCGCCGCGGCGTCGGTCGAGGCGACAGCGGCACCGAGCAGGAAGGATTCCAGCCAGGTCAGGTCGAGCAGATAATAGGCGGCGGCGCCGAACAGGCCGGTGGTCAAAAGGACGCCGAATGTGGCCAGCGACAGCGCCGGCCCGGCCGCCTGCCGCAAGGCGTTGAGCGGCGTGCCGAAGCCGGAATCGAAAAGGATGACCGCCAGCGCCAATGAGCCGGCAAAATAAGCAACTCGGGCATTGTCGAAATGGATGCCGAGACCGTCGGTTCCGGTGGCGAGGCCGATGCAGAGAAACAGCAGCAGGAGAGGGGCGCCGAAGCGGAAGGCGATCAGGCTCGAAAACGCGGCGGCAACGACAAGTGCTGCCCCAACGAGCGTCACCAGATAGATACCATGCTCCATTCGTTGGTCGCCCCTAGTCGATATGCTCAGGCATCACGGGAGAGTGGGGCGAAGACATGGCCGCTGCAAGGCAGCAGCGTGGCTTTTTGCCCCACGCTGCCGATCGTCGAAAGTTTTGGCACCCGAGCAGCGGAGCGTGCCTCGGCGGTTCGTGCTGCAACGAAAAACGCCCGGACTGAGCCGGGCGTCTTCCACGTCGAAAAGATGGTTCTGCGATCAGGCGATGGTCTTGCCGAAGGCGACGGCGGTATCGCCCATGCGGTTGGAAAAGCCCCACTCGTTGTCGTACCACGACAGCACCGAAACGAAGTTGCCGTCCATGACCTTGGTCTGGTCGAGCGCCACGATCGAGGAATGCGGATCGTGGTTGAAGTCGATCGAAACATTGGGGTGACGGGTAACGGCGAGGATGCCCTTCAGCTTGCCGTTCGAGGCAGTGATCACCGCGTCGTTGATTTCCTGGACGGTGGTCGGCCGCTTGGCGATGAACTTGAAATCGACGAGCGAGACGTTCGGGGTCGGCACGCGGATGGAGATGCCGTCGAGCTTGCCCTTGAGCTCGGGCAGTACCAGGCCGATGGCCTTGGCGGCACCGGTCGAGGTCGGAATCTGCGACAGCGCGGCGGCGCGGGCGCGGTAGAGGTCCTTGTGCATGGTGTCCAGCGTCGGCTGGTCGCCGGTGTAGGAATGGATCGTCGTCATCATGCCCTTCTCGATGCCGACCGCCTCATTCAGTACGGCCGCCAGCGGCGCCAGGCAGTTGGTGGTGCAGGAGGCGTTCGAGATGACGATGTGGTCCTTGGTCAGCTTGTCATGGTTGATGCCATAGACGACGGTGAGATCGGCGCCCTCTGCCGGAGCGGAGACGAGAACGCGCTTGGCACCGGCGGTCAGATGGGCGACGGCCTTGTCGCGGGCGGTGAAGATGCCGGTGCATTCGAGTGCGATGTCGATGCCAAGCTCCTTCCAGGGCAGTTGCGTCGGATCCTTGATCGCGGTGACTTTGAATTTTTCCTTGCCGACGATGATCTGGTCGCCGTCAACCGTCACCTCATGCGGAAAGCGGCCATGCACGCTGTCGAAGCGCAGCAGATGCGCGTTGGTCTCGACCGGGCCGAGATCGTTGACCGCGACGACGTCGATATCCTTGCGGCCTGATTCATGGATGGCGCGCAGGATGTTGCGGCCGATGCGGCCGAATCCGTTGATGGCAACTCTGACGGTCATTGTTCTCTCCCTGGGAGTTGGAGGCCGAAGATCAAGTCCGCAGCTTCATAACGGCGGACGGGCAAAGAATCCAGCCGCCGAGGCACGGATTTAAATCGATTAGTGCTCCACCGCCCGGCAAAACCGCTATGCCAGCCTTTGCCGGGCGGGGCTCACTTTCATTTGCCGTGCAGACGGGCTTCCGCCGCCTTCACCGTTACCTCGGCGGTGATGCCGAAATGCGGGTAGAGCTGTTCGATGGTGCCGGAGGCGCCGAAGCCGGTCATGCCGACAAAGATGCCGTCGGTTCCGATGAAGTGATCCCAGCCCTGACGGATGCCGGCTTCGATGGCAATCTTGAGCGGCGCATTGCCGATCGTCCTGCTGCGATAGTCGGCGCTCTGCTTGTCGAACAATTCGAAGCACGGCACCGAGACGACGCGGGTCGCGTGGCCGTGCTTTTCCAAGGCCTCGCGGGCGGCCAGCGCGATCTCCACCTCCGAGCCCGAAGCGAAGATCGTCACCGCCGCCTCGCCACTGGCGGCGACAAGTTCATAGGCGCCGCGGCTGGAGAGGTTTTCCGCAACGAAGTCGTTGCGTACCGTCGGCAGGTTCTGCCGGGTCAACGCCAATGTCGAAGGCGTCTTTTCCGACTCAATGGCCAACTGCCAGCATTCAGCGGTTTCCACCGCGTCGGCCGGGCGGAAGACATTGTGGTTCGGAATGGCGCGAAGTGCTGCCAGATGCTCGACCGGCTGATGGGTCGGGCCGTCTTCGCCAAGGCCGATGGAATCATGGGTCATGACGAAGATCGAGCGGATGCCCATCAGCGAAGCAAGCCGCATCGCCGGACGGGCATAATCGGAAAAGCACATGAAAGTGCCGCCATAGGCGATAATGCCGCCATGCAATGTCAGCCCGTTGAGTGCGGCCGCCATGCCGTGCTCGCGAACGCCGTAGTGGACGTAGCGCTGGCCGTAATCGTCGGCGGTGATGTTCTTGGTTTGGCTGGTCTTGGTGTTGTTGGAGCCGGTCAAATCGGCCGAGCCGCCGATGGTTTCGGGCACGGCGCCGTTGATGACCTCGAGCGCCATTTCCGATGACTTACGTGTGGCAACCTTCGGCTTGTCGGCGGCGAGCTTCTTCTTGTAATCGCCAATGACGGCATCGAAGTTGGCCGGCAGCGTGCCACTGATGCGGCGTTCGAACTCTGCGCGCAATTTGCCGTCGGCCTTGGCAAGGCGGCCTTCCCAGTCGGTGCGTGCCTTGACGCCGGTCCGGCCGGCGGTACGCCACGCATCGAGGATGTCGGCCGGAACCTCGAACGGCGGATAATCCCAGCCGAAGAATTTTCTGGCGCCGGCGATTTCCTCGGCGCCGAGCGGCGAGCCATGCGCCTTGTTGGTGCCGGCCTTGGTCGGCGCGCCGAAGCCGATCGTCGTCTTGCAGGCAATCATCGTCGGCTTGTCGGAGTGGCGGGCCGCCTCGATGGCATAGGCGATCGCTTCCGGGTCCTGGCCGTCGATATGGCTGGCATTCCAGCCGGACGCCTGGAAGCGGGCAACCTGATCGGTGTTGTCGGCCAGCGACACCGGGCCATCGATCGAGATGTTGTTGTTGTCCCAGAAGACGATCAGCTTGTTCAGCTTCAGATGTCCGGCAAGCGCAATGGCTTCCTGGGATACGCCTTCCATCAGGCAGCCGTCACCGGCCAGGACATAGGTGTAGTGGTCGACGAGATCGTTGCCGAAAGCGGCATTCATGATGCGCTCGCCGAGCGCGAAGCCGACCGAATTGGCAAGGCCCTGGCCGAGTGGGCCTGTCGTCGTCTCGATGCCCGCGGCATGGCCGTATTCCGGGTGGCCCGCCGTCCTCGACCCCAATTGGCGGAACTGCTTGATCTGGTCGATGGTGATGTCTTCGTAGCCGGTCAGATAGAGCAGTGAGTAAAGCAGCATCGAGCCGTGACCTGCCGAAAGGATAAAGCGGTCGCGGTCCGGCCAATGCGGGTTCTTCGGATCGTATTTGAGAAAGCGGGTGAACAGCACCGTGGCGATGTCGGCGCAGCCCATGGGCAGTCCGGGGTGGCCGGAATTTGCCTTCTCGACGGCGTCCATGGCGAGAAAACGGATCGCATTGGCCATCCGGTCATGTTGTTCGCGCGAGGTCATGCTTCCTCCAAAATGGGGGTTTGGGCCTTGGGAAAGCCCTTGAAAAGGGTGCGCGACACATAGCAGGCGCGGCCTTTTAGTCAACAAATCGGTGTGCTTTTGCCGGTCTTGTGATGGCCATGCGCGACTTACATTAGCGTTAGCAGGGGACAGTCGCGACAGCTTTATTGACGGGCGGTTCACACGGCGCGTAATGTTTCAGGGATAACGCGTTCTGAACGTGGATGATTCGGTGATGGGCAGGGCGCAGGACGAAAGCCATGACCGGGGAAACGACCCTCAAGGAAGTCATTGCCAGGCTGGGTAAGGCCATCGAAGGGCTGGAAAACGCCGTCGCGGCCAAGCTCGAGCACGAGCGGGACTATTCGGAAGCCGAGGCCGAAGTGCAGCGGATGAACGCCGACCGTTCGCGGCTGGCGCAGGAACTCGACAACTCCGAGGCCCGCGCCGAACGGCTGGAAGATGCCAACAAGGAAGTATCGCGAAGGCTGGTGACAGCCATGGAAACCATCCGCGCGGTACTGGACAGGTAGGCCAATGGCACAAGTCACGGTTTCCATCGACGGCAAGCAGTATCGTATGGCCTGCGACGAGGGCCAGGAAGAGCATCTGATCGATCTTGCCGAGCGCTTCGACCGCTATGTCTCGCATCTGAAGGATTCTTTTGGCGAGATCGGCGACCAGCGGCTGACCGTGATGGCCGGCATCATGGTCATGGATGAGCTTTCAGAACTGCAAAAGCGGGTCAAGGGCATGGAAAGCGAAGTGCTGACGCTGCGCAAGACGCGCGACGACGCACTGACCAAGGCCGACAAGAACGATTCCGTGCTGACCGGGGCGCTTGGCGCGTTGGCCCAGCGCATGGAAGACCTGGCGACGACGCTGGCAGTGAGCAAGGCCTGAGCCAGCGCAGCGAAGATTCCTGCTGCATTTGCCGAGAAGCAATGAAAATATTTCGCCGCCGGCCTTGATGCCGGCGCAACAGCCGTTTGAAGGATGACGCCGGAGTGGTAGAAAGGCAAAAGCAGCGCCGGTCAACGCCGGCTGCGATCTGCACTCACAAGGTAGGGACACGCCATGAGCCTTCGTATCAACGACATCGCACCGGACTTCACCGCCGAGACCACGCAAGGGCCGATCAGCTTCCATGAATGGATCGGCGACGGCTGGGCGGTATTGTTCAGCCATCCGAAGAACTTTACGCCGGTTTGCACGACCGAACTCGGCACGATGGCCGGGCTCGAAGGCGAGTTCAGGAAGCGCAACGTCAAGATCATCGGCATCTCGGTCGATCCCGTCGAAAGCCATGAGAAGTGGCAGAACGACATCAAGACCGCGACCGGCCATTCGGTGAACTATCCGCTGATCGGCGACAAGGATCTCAAGGTCGCCAAGCTTTACGAGATGCTGCCGGCGGGTGCCGGCGACAGCTCGGAAGGCCGCACGCCCGCCGACAATGCCACGGTGCGTTCGGTCTACGTCATCGGGCCCGACAAGAAGATCAAGCTGGTTCTCACCTACCCGATGACGACGGGCCGCAACTTCGACGAAATCCTGCGCGCCATCGATTCCATGCAGCTGACAGCCAAGCACCAGGTGGCGACACCGGCGAACTGGAAGCAGGGCGAGGACGTCATCATCACCGCTGCCGTCTCGAATGAGGATGCCATCAAGCGCTTCGGTGCCTATGAGACAATCCTGCCATATCTCAGGAAAACCAAGCAGCCTTCTGCCTAAGCCGGCAGAGGCGGCACAGAGAATTTTTGGTTTTCCTGGCCGTGTGAGCATGAGGTGCTTGACGATGCCTGGTTGACGGACAACCATGCCTTTAATTTGCCGTGGCAGAGAAAATCCTTCCTGCCGTGGTGGGGGGCGAAGGAGGCTGGATTGGACGCATTATCGGCCAGGTCGCAGGTCACCGGCTTCTATGACAAGCCGAGCGGGTCCGTCCAGTATGTGGTCGCCGACATGGCGACCCGCAAATGCGCCATCATCGATCCGGTGCTCGACTTCGACGAAAGGTCCGGTGCAACGGCGACGAAAAACGCCGACGCCCTGCTCGATTTCGTCAGGGAAAGCGGGCTGGAGGTCGAGTGGATCCTCGACACGCATCCGCATGCCGATCATTTCTCCGCCGCCCATTATCTGAGGGGGAGAACCGGAGCGCCGACGGCAATCGGCGAGAGGATCGTCGACGTCCAGAAATTGTGGAAGGTGATCTACAACTGGCCGGAATTCCCCGCCGACGGTTCGCAGTGGGACAGGCTGTTCGCCGACGGCGCGACTTTTTCGGTCGGCGGCCTTCCGGCAAGAGTGCTGTTTTCGCCGGGCCACACACTGGCCTCGATCACTTACGTCATCGGCGACGCCGCCTTCATCCACGACACGCTGTTCATGCCGGACAGCGGCACCGCAAGGGCAGACTTTCCCGGCGGCAGCGCCGAGCGGCTCTGGCACTCGATCCAGGACATCCTGGCACTGCCGGACGAGACACGTCTGTTCGTCGGTCACGACTACCAGCCGGGTGACCGCGAAGCGCGCTGGGAAAGCACGGTCGCGGAGCAGAAAGCCGGCAACACCCATGTTGCCAGCTGCAAGACGGAAGCCGACTTCGTCGCGCTCCGCCAAGCCCGCGACAGGACGTTGCCGATGCCGCGGCTGATCCTGCACGCGCTGCAGGTCAATATGAATGGCGGACGCCTGCCGGAACCGGAACCCAACGGGCGGCGCTACCTGAAGTTTCCGCTCGATTGCCTGTGAGGGGATGGGTCGCTGGCACTACAGTGCTATTCAAACTCGGCGCCCGCTCATCGTTCAAGGTCATCCAAGTTATTGATCCTGATTCGATTTTTGCGATGTGTGAATCCGGTCGGTCACCATAGGGGAGAAGGTGGGGGCAGCCGGGTGAGGAGCGGCGCAGACGCCGGCTAAGTGTTTAGTCCAGCGTCAGGGTTTTGTTCGGCGGGCTAAATGTTCATACGTGATTTGCCAAGGGTCGCTCTCGGAAGACCTTTCCTCGCCGATCCAATGGAAGCTGTTGGCAGTGATCTCAGTGAAACGCCATCGAGTTTGCAGACCGCGCGAGTCATTGCCGAGCTGGACAATGTCCTTACCCTCGGCCCGGCCGATCTGGCGCGAGTGATCCCGGTTGAGCGGGTCGCTCCATATGATATGCCAGCCATCGATCCCAGGATCGAAGATGCGCAAGGTCGTGCCATACATCGTCGACTGTGCAGGGCGCTTGGGCCTGATCCAAACGTCCTGAATCGCGCGGCCTTCGAGCACCCAGCCAAAATGGCATTCGCCATCCCATTTCTGGATTGTGCCGTCGTCGAGATAGTGGACCGTGTCCATGTCCCAGCTTCCAATTAGCCATCCATACAGGGCCATGTCTTTTGCTCGGTCGGCTGGCGGACCTTCGGATACGAGAGCGGCCAGAAACGGAGAAATGGTCATCGTCACACTGCCTTTGTTTCCGAACAGATGAGTTCAACTGCCCGGCGCGGCCCGGCGGGCCCGTTGTCGACCGTCTGAGCAAGCGCCGCCGTGAAATTTTGCGACGGAAGCCCGTGTCGGCGCCGGAACATTGTCGCCACAGCTTGCAGCGTTGCGGTTTCCAGGGCTTGGGGAAAATTGCGATAATGCCGCTATCAATGAGATCGCCTGCAGACACGATGGCGAGGCTACTGAGCAGTTTATGGCAGCGGATCGGACATCCGCGAAGGCGCCGCGGAACTGGCAACCCTCTAAAAAAACGGCGGCGCCAGGTATGTGGCGCCGCCGTTATTCGTTTCTATCTGAAGGCTTTACGCTGCCGGCTGCGCCTCGATGGTGCGCAGCGCCTGCATCTGGCGCTTGGCTGCGGCCTTGACCGCGTCCTGCACCTTCTCGAAGGCGCGCACCTCGATCTGGCGCACGCGCTCGCGGCTGATATCGAACTCGGCCGACAGCTCTTCAAGCGTCAACGGCTCATCGGCGAGGCGGCGCGCCTCGAAGATGCGGCGTTCGCGGTCGTTGAGCACGGCAAGAGCGCCCGACAGCATGCCGCGCCGGTTTTCCAGCTCGTCCTGCTCGATCAGCATCTCTTCCTGGCTTTCGTGGTCGTCGACCAGCCAGTCCTGCCATTCGCCGGATTCGCCTTCGCTGGCCCGGATGGGCGCATTGAGCGAGGCGTCGCCCGACAGACGGCGGTTCATCGACACAACTTCCGCTTCCGAGACGTTCAGCCGGGTGGCGATCTCGGTGATCTGATCGGGCTTCAAATCGCCTTCGTCGAGCGCCTGGATCTTGCCCTTCACCTTGCGCAGGTTGAAGAACAGGCGCTTCTGGTTGGCGGTGGTGCCCATCTTGACCAGGCTCCACGAGCGCAGGATGTACTCCTGGATCGAGGCCTTGATCCACCACATCGCATAGGTGGCAAGACGGAAGCCGCGCTCCGGTTCGAATTTCTTGACGGCCTGCATCAGGCCGACATTGCCTTCCGAGATCACCTCGCCGATCGGCAGGCCATAGCCGCGATAGCCCATGGCGATCTTGGCGACGAGCCGAAGGTGGCTGGTGACGAGCTTATGCGCAGCCGTGGTGTCCTCATGCTCGGCGTAGCGCTTGGCGAGCATGTACTCTTCCTGCGGCTGAAGCATCGGAAAGCGGCGGATTTCTTCCAGGTAGCGGCTGAGACCGCCTTCGCCGGAAACGATACTGGGTAATGACTGGGCCATGATAGCGCCCCCTCTCTATTGGAGTGATGCCCCCGAAACGCGGCGGGCATGTGGCGCGAATGCCAAAGGCACATTCGCGCCAACCGACATATATAGGAACAAAACCAGAAAGACAGGCATTTGTTCAACACGAAACAGTGTGTCACGTTGAAGTGAACAACGCCGGTCAGGTTTTCAGGTGGTTGGTTCAGAGCTTGCGGAAGCCGTCGACGAGTTCCTCCATGTCCCACGGTATCGGTGCTTCGAACCTCATCGTTAAATGGGTATCCGGATGCCGAAATGCAAGGAGGCGGGCGTGCAAAGCTTGTCGCGGAAACGCCTTTACCTTGCTTCTTAGCGGCTCGGGCAACCGATTGGCCTTGGTGCGGAAAGCCTGGCCGTATTCGGGGTCGCCAATCACCGGATGGCCGATATGGGCCATGTGGACGCGTATCTGGTGGGTGCGACCGGTTTCCAGCCGGCATTCGACCAGGCTCGCCGTGGCGAATTCCTGCTGCTGCTCGCCAAAGCGCTCGACGACGGTGAAATGCGTTATGGCATGGCGGGCATCGTCGCGGCCTTGCGGTACTACGGCGCGGCGTACCCGGTCGGCGGCGCGGCCGAGCGGCGCGTCGACCGTCCCGGTCGGCCTTGCCGGTATGCCCCAGACCAACGCCAGATACGCCCGCTCAAGATCGCCGGTCAGGCCGTGGTCGGCAAAGGCCTCCGACAACGCCTTGTGGGCGCGATCGGTCTTGGCGACGACCATGACGCCGCTGGTCTCCTTATCGAGGCGATGGACGATGCCCGGCCGCCTCACCCCGCCGATGCCCGACAGGCTGTCGCCGCAATGATGGATCAGCGCGTTGACCAGCGTGCCGGTCCAGTTGCCGGCGCCGGGATGCACGACCAGCCCGGCCGGCTTGTTGATGACGATCAGCTCGCTGTCCTCGTAGAGGACGTCCAGCGCAATATCTTCGCCTTGCGGCTCCGCTGGTTCCGGCTCCGGCATATCAACCGACACGCTGTCACCTTGTGCCATCTTGCGCTTCGTCTCGTCGACCTGCCTGCCGCCGATCCTGACCGCGCCCTGCTTTATCAGCATCTGTACGCGGCTGCGCGACATGTCGGGACCGAGCCTGGCCGCCAGCCATTGGTCGAGCCGCTGGCCGGCCGCATCGGCGCCCGCCTCCAGCACGATCTGTCCGGCCCCTATTAATTGTCTGGCCTCTTCGTTATGAGCGCTCATCGAGAACAGTTCCGGAATCTGCTGCCATGGCCCGGCCGCTTGCCGACGAAGACGAGGAAAAGCCGCTCGACCCCGAGGTCGAAAAGGTGCGGAGGAAGCTCGTGCGCTTCGTCGCCATCAATCTCGGCCTGCTGTTCCTCGCCCTTATGGTGGTGATCGCGGCGCTTGTCTACAAAGCGCGCAACGCGCCGCCTGCCGCCCCGCCGTTGACCAGCGACATCCAGGTGCCGATTGGCGAGACGGTCAACGGCGACATCGTGCTGCCGGTCGGCGCCAGGGTGATCAGCCAATCGCTCTCCGGCAATCACCTGTCGATCGACGCCGAGCTGCCCGACGGCAGCCGCGCTATTTTCTTGTATGACATCACTGAGCGCCGCATCGTCGGCCGTTTTTCGATCAGGAACAAATGACCGGTTTTGCCGAACGCCGCAGCATTGCCACGGTCGCGCTTCTCGTCGCAAACTATGACGAAGCGATCTCGTGGTATGTCGACCGGCTGGGTTTTGTCCTCACCGAAGATGTAGATCTCGGCGGCGGCAAACGCTGGGTCACCATCATGCCGGGCAAAGGGCAGGGCGCGCGGCTGCTTCTCGCCGAGGCATCCGGCGATGCGCAAAGGGAGGCGATCGGCAACCAGACCGGCGGACGCGTCTTTTTGTTCCTCGAAACCGACGATTTTGCCCGTGACCATGCGCTGATGCTCGAAAAGGGCGTCGAATTCCGTGAGGCGCCCCGCCACGAGGTCTATGGCACTGTGGCGGTTTTCGCCGATCTCTATGGCAATCTCTGGGACCTGATCGAGCCAAAACGCTAGGCTTGCAGCGGATATTCCACCGGTGCGACAGGCAGACCTAAGCCTAGTTGCTTTTTGCCGGCCGTCAGCCTATATCGCCGGTTCTTGAACGCGCCCATCGTCTAGCGGTCAGGACACCGCCCTCTCACGGCGGGAACAGGGGTTCGATTCCCCTTGGGCGTACCAAGTCTCTCCAAGCTCTCGGCAAACCATCAATCCGATCCATCGCCTCGGGTCGCGGCGGGTTTGGCTCATTGCCGCTTCTGGCGCAGCGGAGCCGATTGCATTAGCATTGCATCATGGGTCTTGAGGCGCAGCTTTAGCGGCGCGCAGAACGTCGCGCTGAAGGCGTCTACCACGCTGGTCGGCACTGCCTGGAGCCGACCTGAGCTACAGCTGCCGGCGACCGATCGTTTTGGCGAGCTCGGCGAAGGGCGCCTCTCCCTCGAAGGTGGATGCCGGGAATACTCGGCCCTTAGCACTGGCCAGCGAAGCTGCGCGCAACGCGCATGGCTGGGCTCTAGACGCCATACTCCAGTTGCAGTGTCGTAGCTTCTTTGCCGTTCGAATTTCTCTCAGTCATGGCTTCGCACGATACCAAGATATGCTGCGAACGACACATCCACGGCGCGCTCAACCATTCGATCTATTCCGGCAAGCCGAATAATGTTTGCGCGCCTGCTATTCCTCCGAGCGGATGACTGCCCATGGTGATCATCGGCTCGGTAGTTTCTGCCTCGAACACTGTCGACGCGAGCACCATCCGTCCCAACGGCTTGCACAGCCCTTCGATGCGGCTGACAAGATTTACAGCCTTGCCGATCGCGGTGAAGTCCAACCTGCCGGCAGTGCCGATATTCCCCCAGAGTATCTCGCCGACATGCAGGCCAATGCCATATCCGAGCTCAGGGCCGCCATTGCGGCGCCGAGTTTGGTTGAGATGATCTATCCCGGCGCGCGTGGCCTTCACGGCGCGTACCGCCGCGTCACATGCGGCCCTTGAATCGCGCTCGCCAATCGGGAAAATCGCGAGGACGCCATCACCTATAAACTTGAGAACCTCGCCACCAAATGCGTGCACCGCGCCGGCGACGCAATCGAACCAGGCATCAAGTACCAACACGATCTCTGCATCATGAACCTCGGATAGATCGGTGAAACCTCGAAGGTCCGCGCACAGAAGCGCAGCCCGTATCGTCTCTCCCTTTACTCGACGAGAATGACCGTTGAGCACATGTGCTGCGCTGCGCTTTCCCAAATATGCTTCGAGCAATGCGCGTTTCGCGGACCGTTCTGCGAGTGCGGTCATCGGAGCCGCAGCAAACCGGGAGACTTGCCGCAGCAGCTCTGACTGCGCCTCATCCGGAGTATAATCGAACGCCCACACCAAAGTCGGTGCGACACCGCCCGCTCGCTCGTCGAACACGATCGCCCGCGTCGTGCCAAGCCACTCCCGCAGCACGAACCGGGGATCGGCATTCTGGCCGTCGGCGCCTATCCCCAAAGCCTCGACCACTTCACCCCCAGGCGCTCGCCAGAGCCAGATGCGGCGTGAAATGATCGGGTCGGGAGCATCCTGCGCCAGCGCGCCGGCGATGATCGGCAAGCCGTCTTCCATCAAATGCGTTGAGAGCTGCAATAGAAGTCGCCCACCGTCGCCAATATGCGCGGCGTCGTCCAGAAGGAATGAAAGCGAGTTTGCGAGAAGCATCGGTAGAAGGTCACTCGGCACCGGCTTATGCTTACGCCTCGAACATCTTCTTGCAACTCCCCAAATTCGCTTCAATCATGTACGGCATTCGATGCGGATGTGACCTGGAGTGAGCGATGGCGGAATCGGTTTACACAGAGATTGAGGTCGCCGCGCCACAAGCGACCGTGTTCGCGCTTTTGACGGATCCGGACCAGATCGTGCGATGGATCGGGACCGAAGCGAATTTGGATGCAACGCCGGGCGGTCTGTTTCTCGTCAATGTCGGTGGTCGCCATATGGCGCGCGGTGAGTTCACCGAGGTGATCCCGGTCCACCGTCTTGCCTACAGTTTTGGCTGGGAAGACAACGAGACCGTGCCGCCCGGCTCCAGCCATGTCGAGATCGACCTGATCGCGAGGGATGCGGGGACACTGATCCGCTTCACGCACAGCGGACTGCCGAACGCAAAGGAGCGTGACAGCCACCGAATGGGATGGGAGCACTACCTCTCAAGGCTGAAGATCACTGCCGATGGGGGACATGTCGATCCCGACGTGCCGATGAAGAATATGTGATTTTCATCTAAGGGCGCCCGTAATCCGAACCAGGCGCGGCATGCGTCAACCGGGCCCCTTTGACCTGCCTCGCCAAACCGACCGCTCGGGAAACCCAGCGACGCGATCCCGGTGCCGCTCTTGGCGCCTGCGTGGAGTTCTTGAAACTCAGCGCTTCTGGCGCAACGCCTCGGATTGAATTAGCATCCGTTCATCAAAGCTCCGGCCGCACTCCTGCAGGATGCGGAATGCGGAGCGCAGGCGAGCGAGGCCGGGCGCGGTCACATGCCGGGCGCTGATCCAAGCGCGACTGGGCATCCGAACTTCCGTTCGGCGGCAAGACGGCGTGGCCGGGAGGAGACCAATGCAAAAACTGCAATCACAAGGCGTCCATCACATCACGCTGGTCGGGGCCGGGCGCCAGACCTCGATCGATTTTTGGGAGGGCGTGCTCGGCATGCCCTTCATCTTCGAGCAGCCCAACCTCGACAAGGCAAGCGAAAGCCACCTCTATTTCGACCCAGGCGATGGGCGGCTGATCACGGTCTTCACCGACGAGAGCCGCACACCAGTCAAGCGGCGCACGCCGACCGATACGGGCTGCGTCCATCACATCGCTTTTGCGGTGTCGCGCGTCACCTTTTTGCAGGCGGTCGCCCGGCTCAACGAGCGTGAAATCAAGCACAGCGGCGTCAAGGATCGCGGTTTCATGGACTCGATCTACTTCGAGGATCCGCTCGGCCTGCTGATCGAGCTCGCCTCCTACCGTTTCGAGCCGCCGGCGGGCTTCACCCATGCCGACGTGCTGATGCAGGCGCACAAGATCCGCGTTGCGCGCGGCGACTACAACATCGCCGAAGTGCACCTTGCCGATGCGATCCAGACGCTTGTCGAGCGCTCGCGCGCAACCTTGTCGGAGGATCGCGCACCGAAAAATCCATACTGACGACACGCCAACAATGGGAGGACATAATGGCAAAGACAGCAACGAAGAGTGCGAAAAGGCCCGCGGCCAAGACTTCGGCACCGATGACAGCCAAGCCAGGAGCGAAGCCGGCGGCCAAAGCCGCCGCTAGGTCAGCGGCGAAAGTGGCAAAGCCGGCGGCGAAGGTCTCCGCCAAAAAGCTCGCGAAGGCCAAGGCGAAACCGGCGAAAAAGCCGGCGCTCACGCTCAGCATGCTGAAGCCGAGCGTCAACAATATGAGCGTTCGGGTGTTTGCACGCGCCGCCGGGCTCGACCATTCCGAGACCGACGTATGGGGCCATACGCGCTCGCCCGAATATATGGCGCGAAACCCGGCCCATTTGACGCCGATGATCGAGGACAAGGGCCTGCCGAGAGGTGTCTTGTGGGAAAGCTGCGCCATCATGCAATACCTCGCCAACAAGCACGGGCTGGATAACCTATATCCCAAGGCGCCGGCCAAGCGGGCAATGATCGACAGTGCCATGTTCTACCTGATCGGGACGCTCTACCCCTATGTGGCGCGCGCCACCTATCCTGCACTGAATTTCCCGCAATATGCCGGCGAGGTTGGTCACAGCGACGCTGATCCCGACAGGAAGTCGGAAGCCCAGAAGGCCGCTATGGAAGCGATAGCCGAGCCGCTGGAGGTGTTTCACAGCTTCTTCAGGAACGGCAAGCCGTTCATCGGCGGCAAGAACCCGTCGATCGCCGACATCCGCCTGGCGGCGACGCTCGAATTCCTCGCCGTCATCGACTATGCGCTGCCCCAATGGGCAAAAGACTATATGGCGGCGATCGAGAAGAAGCTCGGCAAGGCCTATGCCGAGCCGGCCGGCGATGTGCGCGGCTACATCGCCTATGTGCGGTCGCAGGCCAACGCCTGAGGCACGGGCAGGCCGGCGACCGTCCGCATTCCCGCAGGAGCCTGCAATGATCTGGGGTAATTCTTTTTTACTCTCCCCTGTTTGCACGATGTGGGGAGAGTAAGGTTTCGTTAACCGAAACCCTTTCTACTGGTATCCACCTCCAGCCCGCGACCACGGATGTACTGGCGCGGATGGAAAGCAAAGGTCGGCTGCTCGCCGGCCTTTTGCTTGTTGCGGCGCTGCCGAAGTTGCGGCTGACGGCGCTTCGACGCCCTGCATGGCTGATGAAGCGCGTCGCCGGCATCTTGTCATCGCCGATGTCGGCCCTACCATCGAAGTAGTCCCCGTCCTCGAGGGCGGTTCAAGGACAGAGGCCCTGTCATGAAAAGCATTGCTGGAATGGTGGTGATTGCAGGCGCCATGCTGGCGGGTGCAGCCGGTCAATCGAATGCAGCGACGCTCAACACCATGCCCGAGGTCGGGGCTGCCATCCAGGCGTGCTGGACCCCGCCAGCGAATGCCGGGAATTCCACCGTCACCCTGAGCTTCAGCTTCAGGCGCAATGGCACGCTGATCGGCCGGCCCAAGCCGACCGCCATCCGCGTGGCCGGCGACGAGAAGGCGCGGCAAGCTTTTGTCGATGCGGCGATTGCGGCCGTGGACCACTGCCTGCCGTTGAGCCTTTCACCGGCGCTGGCTGAAGGCATCCCGGGCAAGGTGTTCACTCTGCAATTCAACTCGCCTAAACAAAAACAGCCTGCAACGCGAGTGCAGGCTTCGCCTTGATCTTTTCCGACATCCGGATTCCACTTTTCCTAATGCATGTCGCGCAAAGTGTGCAGCGGTTTTGCGACAACGACATGCATTAGACAAGAACCTAAGCGCGTCACATGAGGCCCGGTCGACCGCGATGCGCTTTAGTGGCGGCTTCGTCTCGCCTCGACATGTCGCGCCAGTTCCGGCATTTCGAAGACATAGTCGCTCCAGGCCGATTCCGGTATCTGGCCGGCGAGATAGCACTCCAGCAACAGCCTCTGCTCGTGGTCAAGTGGCCTCGGTGCGCGTTCATGGTCCAACCCAAGTGAATGGAACAGATTCCTGGTCAGGTCCGCGACAGTGAAGTGGATCGACATTTGCGGTCTCCTCCTTGGCCGCTCAACGCCGAACCCAGGGCTAAGGTTTCAGCAACGGCCGGCCGGTAACGCCGGATTGATCGCGATGCGGAACCCGCCGCGCGCATCAAACGTCGCCGTGGCGGGCGTCCGCCGGCGTTGCTGCCGGTTCGTCTCAATCTTGAAATAAAAATGTAATATTGAATTTACACGAGTTGATCTAATACACTAGAGCTAAAGTCTCTGTCGGCAGTTCGATCTACTTCAATTAGGTGAAACTGATTTAGCCAGTACTTATCCATAGTCGACAAAGAAGAAATCCTGTTCTCGGCGCAACAAGGATAATGGTCGTTCCAATGACACGCTTCTGGCCCTTCACGATTCTGATGCTAGTGTCGGCAATAGCCGTTGCGCTCGGCACATCCTTCTCCTACGCGGATAGCTGCGGTGCTATCAGGAGCCAATTGGTTTCGGCGGGGCGCGGCGGCGGGACCAGCCCCGAGCTTGCCCAACTGCACCGGCAACTCGCCGCGCTTCAAAAGCTGGAGAGACAACGCCGATGCACGGTGAAAACGGCCGGCTTCTTCTTCAATCCCTGCGCAGACCTGGTCAGTAGCAAGGCGGAGGTGCAACGGCAAATCGCGAGACTGGCGAATTCGGGCAGGGACACGTCCGGATTGAAGGCCAGGTTTGTCGCGCTGGGCTGCGCCGCCCCGGCTGCCAAGAAACAGCAGGCGCAGCAACGCACAGCACCCAAAGCCCAGTCCGCAGGCACAACAATTGGCGGCAATCGGATGCTGTTTTGCGTTCGCTTGTCGGACGGATACTTCTTCCCCGCGCCAAAATCGCAGTTCGCCAAGAGCGACGATCTGAAGGAAACGGTCGATCAGTGCCGCTACATCTGCGACGATGCCGGCGTCGACCTCTATACGCTGAGCGACGCCACCCGCGAGACCGAAGAGATGGTCGCACTCGAGTCGGGAAAACCCTATGTGGAGCTACCTGCCGCGTTCCGGTACCGCGACGACGCGAATTTCAAGGCCTGCGACGTCAAGCGCTACTACCGGCGCGTCGCCGAACTCAGGGCACGAACCGTGACACCGGCCAACATGACCAACGCCATCATTCCGTTGCCGACGGCAAAGCCGGATTTTGGCATCGTCGCGGAAATTCCTGAATCCGGGATCGAAACCGCCGGTGCCGCTCCCGCAGAGGCAAAAACGCAGGCTACCGAGGTGCAAGGGGCTGCCCAGCATCAGTCGATCGAAAAAGCGGTCGGAGCGCGGCCGGTGAGAGTGGTCGGGCCGGCCTTTTTCCCGGCGGACTGACCAAGGCAGGCGGCGGTCCGAGACGGCGAACGGCTGGCCAGATAGCCTCTTCAAGGCCTGGAGGCGCGCGTCGACCGACGTCGCTGGTTATTCGCAGACCATGCGGGCCCGTTTGCCGGGCTCGCTGACGTTCCTGCAAGTTAGCGGCTTCGTCGGCTCCGGCGACGGCGGGTTGACGGCAACCCTCCTCCGTGGCGCTGCAACCGAAGCTGCGCTCCTGCGCACCGCCAGCCTTTTCGGCGTTTGCGGCGCCACTGGAAAGACGTCGGTCTCCAGTTGCGACTGTTCGGCTTGCGCCTGCGGCGAAGGCCGGTCCCAGAACCGGCGAACATCGAGCGGCTTGGGAATGATGACGGTGCCGTCATAGCTGCGCGCGCAGCCGCTTCCCAGAGGCAGCGCCAGGCACAGGAAGACAGGCAGAATCCGTCGAAACATCAGCAACACCCCTGCAAGCTTATAACGCTGCTTCGGCCTGACCGACAACCGGCGGAATAGGGCGGAGGGAGTAGATACGGTGAAGTAGAAGTCTTCGCACTTCCAGTCGAAGGCCTTGCTCGAAGATCGAGCGCCGGGTCGGGCGCGGATGGAGGTCCAGCGCGAGTTAGAAACGTGCGATTCGTCAACGCTTCCAGCGTAAGGCCATGGTGCGATCGCACCATACCAAAGCCGCGCTCAATCGCGACAATGGGATTCGAAGTTCCGCTCCTCCAGTTACGGGCGGGAGCAGCGACCGCCGGCAAGAAACAGGGTCAGATTTACCCCAACGGACCTGTTTAGGCGATGGCGCGGCCATGACACGCTCTGGCTGCATGCAACGCGCTCCCGTCCGGCTTTTTTCTTTTCAAGGCCGGTGGCTGCGATCGCCGAGCAGACGATGCCGGGCCGGAATTCACGCAAGCTGCTGATTCCAACGGCAAAGCGCGGCCCACTCCGACAAAGGCCGCAGCCGCTCCTTCTTAACCCCGGCTGGACGACGTTACCGGAGCGACATGAAACTGTCATGCGACTGTAATAATCGGGGGCTATTGGCCTCAGCGGGCGCCGGAGGTATGGCGCCGAGAGACCATATTCCGACAAGGAGCAGGCCACATGAGACATTTCATCCGCTCGGCGGCCGTTGCGATTGCAATGGCTGCGGCGACGACCACCCTCACCCTGTCCGCCGCGCTCGCCGCGGACATCTCCGGCGCCGGCGCCACCTTCCCCTACCCGATCTATGCGAAGTGGGCCGACACCTACAAGAAAGACACCGGCGTTGGCCTTAACTACCAGTCGATCGGTTCCGGCGGCGGCATCAAGCAGATCAAGGCCAAGACCGTTACCTTCGGCGCTTCGGATGCGCCGCTGAAAGGCGAAGAGCTTGAAGCGTCCGGACTGGCTCAGTTCCCGATGGTGATGGGTGGCATCGTTCCCGTCGTCAATCTCGAAGGCATCAAGCCTGGCGAGTTGGTTCTCGACGGCCCGACGCTGGCCGACATCTTCCTCGGCAAGATCACGAGCTGGGATGACGCAGCGATCAAGAAGCTCAATCCAGACGTCAAGCTGCCTTCGCAGGCGATCGCGGTCGTTCACCGTTCCGATGGTTCGGGCACGACGTTCAACTTCACCTATTACCTCGGCGACGTCAGCGCGGACTGGAAAGAAAAGGTCGGCGTCGACAAGGCCGTGGAATGGCCCGTTGGCATCGGCGCCAAGGGCAATGAGGGCGTTGCCAACAACGTCTCCCAGACTGGCGGCGCGATCGGCTATGTCGAATACGCCTATGCCAAGCAGAACAAGCTCACCCACACCGACATGATCAACAAGGACGGCAAGAAGGTCGAGCCTGCCGCGGCGGCGTTTTCGGCGGCAGCGGCCAATGCCGACTGGAGCTCGCAGCCGGGCTATGGGGTGATCCTCGCCAACGAGCCGGGCGCCGAGTCCTGGCCGATGACGGCGGCGACGTGGATCCTCCTGTACAAGAAGCCGGACGACGCCGCGACCACCGGCGAGGCGCTCAAATTCTTCGCCTGGGCGTATGACAAGGGCGACGAGATGGCGGGCGAGCTGGACTACGTTCCGATGCCCGACAAGGTGGTCGAGAGCGTCAAGGCGATGTGGGCCAAGGAAGTCGTCGGCAGCGACGGCAAGCCGCTCTACTCGGCTATGTAATCTCCTCCAGGGAGGGCGTCGACGGCGCCCTCCCTGTTGCCTTTAATCGCGAGGACCCAATGACCATCGCTTCCGATGCCATGCCATCATCCGCAGCAGCCCGGGCCAGGGAAGCTACGGTGCGGCGCTTCGCGCTCACAGATGCCATATTCCGCGGTCTCACCCGCGCTTCCGCAATTCTTGTGCTGGTCATCCTCGGCGGTGTCGCGATCTCGCTGTTTGCCGGCTCATGGCAGGCGCTGTCCTCCTTCGGTTTTTCTTTCCTGACGACTGAGAGCTGGAATCCGGTCACGGAAAAATTTGGCGCACTGGCGCCGATCTACGGCACCCTGGTAACGGCGGCCATCGCCATCCTGATCGCGGTCCCGATCGGCATCGGCATTGCAATCTTTCTCACCGAGCTCTGCCCGCGCCCGCTCAGGCGCCCGATCGGCATAGCGGTCGAGCTATTGGCCGGCATTCCCTCGATCATCTACGGCATCTGGGGCCTGTTCGTGTTCGCGCCGTTCCTGCAGACGACGATACAGCCCTTCATAATCAACATCTTCCACGGCGTGCCGGGACTATCCAGCCTTTTCGCCGGCCCTCCTTACGGCATCGGCCTTCTGACCTCGGCGCTGATCCTCGCCATCATGGTGCTGCCCTTCATCACCTCGATCACCAAGGACGTCTTCGATACGGTGCCGGCGGTGCTGAAGGAATCGGCCTACGGCATCGGCTGCACGACATGGGAAGTGACCCGGCGCGTGGTCATTCCCTATACCCGCATCGGCATCATGGGCGGCGTCATGCTTGGCCTCGGCCGGGCGCTCGGCGAGACCATGGCGGTGACCTTCGTCATCGGCAACGCCCACCGCATCAGCGCCTCTCTGTTCGCGCCGGGCACGACCATCTCGGCCACCATCGCCAATGAATTCACCGAAGCCGACGGCGATCTCTACACCTCCTCGCTGGTTTCGCTCGGCCTGATCCTGTTCGTCATCACCTTCCTGATCCTTGCCGCCGCCCGCTATATGCTGATGCGGATCGACGCCCGTACGGGAGCCTGACCGATGTCGACATCCTCATCGCTCCACAGCCGCCGCAAAGCCAGGAATTCGGTGATGATGGCGCTTTGCGTCGTCGCCGCCGGCATCGGGCTTGCCTGGCTGGCGCTCATCCTCGGCGCGCTGGTCTATAAGGGCACGGCCGGGCTTTCGCTTGCGGTCTTCACCGAGATGACGCCACCACCGGGCGAGGCCGGCGGCCTGCTCAATGCCATTGCGGGAAGCCTGCTGATGACGATCATCGCTGTTGTCGTCGGCACGCCGATCGGCGTGCTGGCGGGAACCTACATGGCCGAATATGGACGTTTCTCGCGCATCACCACCGTCGTCCGCTTCATCAACGACATCCTGTTGTCGGCGCCGTCGATCATCATCGGCTTGTTCGTCTATGAGTTGATGGTGCGGCCAATGGGGCATTTCTCGGCCATTGCCGGCGCCGTTGCGCTTGCCATCCTGGTCATTCCGGTGGTCGTGCGCACCACCGAAGACATGCTCAACCTGGTGCCGAACGCATTACGTGAAGCCGGTGCCGCGATCGGCGCGCCGCGCTGGGTGGTGATCCGTTCGGTCGCCTACCGCGCCGCATTATCCGGCATCGTCACCGGCATATTGCTGGCGATAGCGCGCATTTCCGGCGAGACGGCGCCGCTGCTCTTCACCGCGCTCAACAACCAGTTCTGGAGCAGCAATATCAACGCGCCGATGGCCAGCCTGCCGGTGACCATCTTCCAGTTCGCTCTCAGCCCTTACGAGGAATGGCAGCAACTGGCGTGGACCGGCGCACTCATAATCACCCTGACGGTTCTGGGCTTGAGCATCCTCGCCCGCAGCCTTACCGGACGCAGAGAGGACAGATGACACAGATGTTGTCCCCGGACATGACGATGACCGAAACGGTCGCCGAGAAGACGAAGATCGAGGTCAAGAACCTCAACTTCTACTACGGCCAGAGCAAGGCGCTAAAGGACATCAGCCTGTCGCTGCCCGAGCGCAGCGTCACGGCCTTCATTGGGCCTTCGGGCTGCGGGAAATCGACGCTGCTGCGTGTGTTCAACCGCATCTATGAGCTCTACCCGAAACAGACAGCCGAGGGCCAGGTGCTGCTCGACGGCAAAAACATTCTCGACCGGTCGCAGGATCTCAACCTCCTCAGGACCAAGATCGGCATGGTGTTCCAGAAGCCGACGCCGTTCCCGATGTCGATCTACGAGAACATCGCCTTCGGCGTCAGGCTCTACGAAAACCTCGGCAAGTCCGAGATGGACGGCCGCGTCGAACAGGCGTTGAAGCGCGCCGCGCTGTGGAGCGAGGTCAAGGACAAACTCAACGCCAGCGGCTTGAGCCTGTCCGGCGGCCAGCAGCAGCGGCTCTGTATCGCCCGCACCGTGGCCGTGAAGCCGGAAGTCATTCTGCTCGACGAACCGGCGTCCGCACTCGACCCATTGTCGACCGCCAAGATCGAGGAACTGATCGACGAATTGCAAGCCGACTACACGATCGTCATCGTCACCCACAACATGCAGCAGGCGGCGCGCGTGTCGCGCCAGACCGCCTTCATGTATCTGGGTGAACTGGTCGAGTTCGACCGGACCGAGAAGATCTTCACGTCGCCCCGCGAGAAGCGCACGCAGGATTATATCACCGGCCGCTTCGGCTGAGCCGTTCCGATCATGCATATGAGGACAGGACCATGGGCGAACACACAGTCGCTTCTTTCGACGAGGATCTCGAGCAGATCAGCAAGCTGATCCGCGACATGGCCGACCTCGCCGGTTCGATGGTCGGCGGGGCGACCAAGGCCCTGTTGAATTCCGACAACGTGTTGGCGCAACGCGTCGTTTCCGACGACGCCATCATGGATGCGCGTCAACGCGAACTGGACGACCGCGCCATCACCCTGATCGCCAAACGCCAGCCGATGGCCCACGATCTTCGCCATGTGGTCGGAGCGATCCGCATGGCCGGCGACCTCGAACGCATCGGCGACCTTGCCAAGAATATCGCCAAGCGTGTGAGTGCGGTCGGCCTCAGCGTCACGCCGCGCGACTTGTCGCATTCCATCGACGCGATGGCGCAGCTGGTGCTCATCCAGGTGCAGGGCGTCATCGAGGAGTATGCTGCAGGCGATGCGGCCGCGTTGGCCAAGCTGCGTGCCGCCGACGAGCGCATTGACGTCAAATACACGTCCGTGTTCCGCGAGCTATTGACCTACATGATGGAAGATCCGCGCAACATCACCGCTTGCACGCACCTGCTGTTCTGCGCCAAGAATCTGGAGCGGATCGGCGACCATGTCACCAACATCGCCGAAAATGCGTATTATGTGCTGACCGGCGAGCAATTGCCGGTCAATCGTCCGAAGCAGGACGAAACGACAATGTCCGCGCCGGTGACATGATGGGGGTGCCCAGCTGATGATCGCACCACGAGTAATGGTGGTGGAGGACGAGGAGCCGTTGGGTGTGCTGCTCCGCTACAATCTCGAATCCGAAGGCTACCAGGTCGAGGTGGTGACACGCGGCGACGAAGCCGAGATCCGTTTGCAGGAGAATGTGCCCGACCTTCTGGTGCTCGACTGGATGATACCAGCGGTTTCCGGCATCGAGCTCTGCCGCCGGTTGCGGGTGCGCCCCGAAACCGAGCGGCTGCCGATCATCATGCTGACCGCGCGCGGCGAGGAGAGCGACCGGGTGCGCGGTCTTTCGACCGGCGCCGACGACTATCTGGTCAAACCGTTTTCTACACCGGAATTCATGGCCAGGGTCAAGGCGCTGCTGCGCCGCGCCAAGCCGGAAGTGCTGTCCAGCGTGCTGAAGGTCGGCGACATCGTGCTCGATCGCGAATCGCACAGGGTCTATCGCAAGAAGAGCGAGATCAGGCTCGGACCGACCGAATTCCGGCTGCTGGAGTTTATGATGCGGCATCCGGGCCGCGTCTTCTCGCGCAGCCAGTTGCTCGATAATGTCTGGGGCGAGACGATCTACATCGACGAACGCACAGTGGACGTCCATGTCGGCCGGCTGCGCAAAGCCGTCAATAACGGCCGCATGCCGGATGTCATCCGCACCATCCGCGGTGCCGGTTATGCGATCAGGGAAGATTGATCCGCCTGGTCAGGCGACGTTCTTTCGGACGCCGGGCCTCATTTGCGCGCCCGGCGCGAAAATCTCCTGGTCGACGAAGCTTAACGCCCGCATCGCGCAGCCTTCGCGGATCAGCGGCAATTCGTTCGGCTCAGTGTCGAAAGAGATCGAGCCGGAATGCTGGCCGCCGGCGGTCTGTGCGATTGCCTTGCGCAAGGCCGGCTCGATCAGATCGAAGGCGGCGGCACTGGCGCCGACCATCGCGACCGGTGCCGGATCGATCAGCGCGAACAGCGAGCCGAGACCGAAACCCAGCGCTTCGCCGGCCTTGCAGTAGGCCTCGCGTTCCGGCCCATCTTTCTCGCGCGCCCGGGCCGCCAGGGCGCGCATGTCGGCGTCGCTGACGTCGGCGACCGGTTCGCTGTCTTCGCTCATCTGCCTGGCGTTGCGCCAGATGGCGTAGTTGCCGGCATAGGCCTCGATGCAGCCGCGTCGTCCGCAACGGCAGAGCGCGCCGCCTGGACGATGGATCATGTGGCCAAACTCGCCGCCCGAGGAATGCGTGCCGGTGAACAGCTCGCCCTTCAACACTAGCCCCATGCCGATGCCATGCGAAAGCAGGATGGCGATGAAGTCGTCGCGATAGCGGTCCGGCTTGCGCCAGCGCAGAGCCACCGCCATCATATTGCAGTCGTTCTCCACCGTTGCCGGGATGCCGAATTCGTCCTCCAGCATGTCGGCAAAGGCAATGTCGGTCTGCGGCGTGATCGGCGACCACAGCATGGCGCGTGCAGGGGAGTCGGTAATGCCCTGGATAGCTAGGGCGATGCGGGCGACACTGCGGACGTCAAGGTCTGGATCCTCAAGTCGGCGCCGGACGATGGCCATGCATTCGCGGATCAGTTCGTCGCGCGGCATGGTCAGCGTGTCCAGCCGGCGCTGTTCCTCGGCGACCACCTGTCCCGCATAGTCGATAATGGCGGCCGACAGGAAATTCAGCGACAACACCACGGTCAACACCGCCGCAGCTTCCGGGTTGAGGGCGAGGCCGACCTGCGGACGACCGCGTTTCAACGAAACGGGCTCGCTTGCCTTGCTCTCGGCGAGGATGCCTTCCCGTATCAGGTCGGAGGAGATCGCCGATATGGTCGAATGGCTGAGGCCGGTGGTTGCTGCGATCTCAGTACGCGATGGCTGGCCGGCCCGGCGCACCGCCGAGATCACCATCGCCCGGTTGCGCCGGCGCAAATCGTCATGGCGGATTCCGACCGACATCGTTTTGCTTTCCTCCCGGTTGCCGCGGCCGCTCATGAACCGGAAGCCGTCGGTAATGTCCGACAAACAGTGTCGGATGCAGGCAAATAGTGTCAGATGCGGGTGGCGCTGTCATCGTTTATTCCGACGCTCGAAAAAACTCGCAAAGTCATCAAAATCCATCAGAATCGATGTTGACAGCAGCCGGAGATCGGGCCAGTATTTTTTCGAGGCTCGAAAAAATTAGAGCTTCTAAGCTGGTCTTTGAGCCAATTGGTCACGCCGTACGCGGCGCAGGGAGGATATGATGAAGAAATTCACGACCGCCATTCTGGCGGGTGTCGCCATGACGCTGGCGCTGGCGTCGGTGGCGCAGGCTAAAGACAAGGTCATCGGCGTTTCCTGGTCGAACTTCCAGGAAGAGCGCTGGAAGACCGACGAGGCCGCAATGAAGGCGGCCATCGAGGCCGCCGGCGACAAGTATATTTCCGCCGACGCGCAGTCCAACCCCGGCAAGCAGCTCACCGACGTCGAGAGCCTGATCTCGCAGGGCGCCAACGCACTGATCATCCTTGCGCAGGACGCCTCGGCCATCGGGCCGGCCGTGCAGAAGGCGCTGGACGAAGGTATTCCGGTTGTCGGCTACGACCGGCTGATCGAGAACAAGGACGTCTTTTACCTGACCTTTGACAACAAGGAAGTCGGCCGCATGCAGGCCCGCGAAGTGTTCAAGGTGAAGCCGGAAGGCAACTACGTCTTCATCAAGGGCTCGGGTGCCGATCCGAATGCCGATTTCCTGTTTGCCGGTTCGATGGAAGTGCTGAAGGACGCTATCGACAGCGGCAAGATCAAGAATGTCGGCGAGGCCTATACCGACGGCTGGCTGCCGGCCAACGCCCAGAAAAACATGGAACAGTTCCTGACGGCGAACGACAACAAGGTCGATGCAGTGGTCGCGGCCAATGACGGTACTGCCGGCGGCGTCGTCGCAGCATTGACGGCGCAAGGGTTGGCTGGATCTGTTCCGGTCTCGGGCCAGGACGGCGACCACGCCGCGCTGAACCGCATCGCGCTCGGCACACAGACTGTGTCGGTGTGGAAGGATGCGCGCGAGCTCGGCAAGAACGCCGCCGAGATCGCCTCGCAACTGGCCGACGGCAAGCAGATGACCGACATTGCCGGCGTGAAGGATTTCACCACGCCCGGCGGCAATACCGTCAAGTCGCTGTTCCTGACCCCGGTCGCCATCACCAAGGATAACCTCAACGTCGTCATCGACGCCGGCTGGATCAAGAAAGAAGAGGTCTGCGCCGGCGTGGCGGCGGGCACTGTTGCAGTCTGCAACTGAGCCGACGTTTCCGAGACGTCCGAACGCCGCGGCCGCTCGCCGCGGCGTTTTTTCAACAAGAGTTGTTTTTCCGCTTCCGGCGGATAACTTCTAGGCTGCTTCCGGCATCCGCGGCAGACGGCAACCCGGCGGGAGAAACATGATGACCGACACGACTTCCAACACGCCGGTCGACAGCACGGCAGACCGGGCGCGTGAATCCGAGCTCGGCATCGTTGCCCGATTTCTCAAGGCAACCGAACTCGACACGCGCATGCTCGGCATGGTCGGCGCGCTGCTGGTCATCTGGGTCGGGATCCACATACTCTCGGGTGGGCTTTTCCTCACGCCGCGCAATCTCTGGAACTTGTCGGTGCAGACCTCCTCGGTCGCGATCATGGCGACCGGCATGGTGCTGGTCATCGTGATGCGCAACATCGATCTTTCGGTCGGCTCCGTCGAAGGCGTGATCGGCATGGTGATGGGCGTGGCGCAGGCCGAATTCCTCATCCGCGTCATGGAGTTCCAGCTTGGAAATCCCTGGATATGGATCATCGCGCTGGCTGCCGGCGTGGCGCTCGGCCTCCTGATCGGCGCGTTCCAGGGCTTTATCATCGCCTATCTCGAGGTTCCGGCCTTCATCGTGACGCTGGGCGGCCTGCTGGTCTGGCGCGGCATGGCATGGTTGATGACGAGCGGGCGCACCGTCGCGCCGCTCGACGCCACCTTCCAGCTCATGGGCGGCGGGCCGCGTGGCTCGATCGGCGCAACCGCAAGCTGGATCGTCGGCATTCTCGCCTGTGTGGGCGTCGCCTTCATGCTGCTCAACGGCCGGTCGCAGCGCAAGCGGTTCAAATTTCCGCTGCGCCCCGTCTGGGCGGAGACCCTGCTCGGTGTTGTCGCCTGTGCCGCCATCCTCGGCGCTGTCTGGATCGCCAATTCCTATCCCTGGCCGATCGGCATCGTTCGCCAGTACGCCCAGCGGAACGGCATCACCCTCCCCGAAGGCGGGCTGTTCATCGCCCATGGCATCGCCATACCGGTGCTGATCGCTGTCGCAGTCGGCATCGTCATGACCTTCATCACCAAACGCACCCGTTTCGGCCGCTATGTCTTTGCCATTGGCGGCAACCCGGAAGCGGCGGAACTCGCCGGCATCAACACGCGCTGGGTGACCATGAAGGTGTTCATGATCATGGGCGTGCTGGCCGCGATCAGCGCGGCGATTGCTTCGGCCCGCCTCAATGCGTCGACCAATGCGCTGGGGACCCTGGACGAACTCCTGGTCATCGCGGCGGCGGTGATCGGCGGCACGTCGCTCGCCGGCGGCTCCGGCACAGTGCTCGGCGCCATGCTCGGCGCGCTTTTGATGCAGTCGCTGCAATCCGGCATGGTGCTGCTCGGCATCGATTCGCCGCTGCAGAGCATTGTTGTCGGCGCCGTGCTGGTGGTCGCGGTGTGGCTCGATACCGTCTATCGCAAACGGGTCTGAGCATGATCCCGCAAGGTGGAAACCGGTTGTCGGACAAGATCATGCTCAAGCAGGATCTATAGGGAGGAAGAACAAGCATGGCAGACAAGACCGCTCCCACGCCGCTGATCGACATGCGCAACATCTCCATCGCCTTCGGCGGCATTCGCGCCGTCGACGATGCCTCGGTCGATCTTTTCCCGGGCGAAGTGATGGCTTTGCTCGGTCACAACGGTGCCGGCAAGTCGACGTTGATAAAAATCCTGTCCGGCGCCTACAAGCGCGATGCGGGCCAGATTTTCGTCAACGGCGAGGAGGCTTCGATCTCCAATCCCCGCGACGCCAAGAAGTACGGCATCGAGACGATCTACCAGACGCTGGCGCTGGCCGACAACGTCGATGCGGCCGCCAACCTGTTTCTCGGCCGCGAGCTGATGACCGGCTGGGGTACGCTCGATGACGTCGCCATGGAGGCCGAGGCGCGCAAGGTGATGGGCAGGCTCAATCCGCGTTTCCAACGCTTCAAGGAGCCGGTCGTAAAGCTTTCAGGCGGCCAGCGGCAGTCGGTTGCGATCGCCCGCGCCATCCTGTTCAACGCCCGCATCCTGATCATGGACGAGCCGACGGCGGCACTCGGGCCGCAGGAGACGGCGCAGGTCGGCGAACTGGTCAGGCAGCTCAAGGCCGACGGCATCGGCATTTTCCTGATCAGCCATGATATTCACGACGTGTTCGAGCTTGCCGACCGCGTCTGCGTCATGAAGAACGGTCGGGTTGTCGGCACGGCGCGCACGACCGACGTCACCCAGGACGAAGTGCTCGGCATGATCATCCTCGGCAAGTGCCCACCCGGCGCCATTCCGGGGCCGGGAGCCCTGAAGATTGCCGCATGAATGAGAATTAGCCGGCTAATCACAAGCCGCCAAAATGTGCCAGCCGTCACCATGCTTTGGCCTCGCCATTGTGTTGGCGTCGGGACTTGCCCATAAAGAGCCGAACCGTCCACGGGACGTATCAGCCATTGAAGAAGCTTTTTCCGACTGTCGCTTTTATCGCCGTCGCGCTGATCAGCCTGACGATGGCGGGTTTTGCGTATTTTGCCACCCAGGAGGCGGCCCGCATTAAATTCGACGCGACGGCGGACGACGCGCTTAACCGGATCGAAAGCCGCATCGACCTGGACCTGTCGCTGCTGCGCTCAACCCGGGCGCTGTTCGACGCGCGCAATGGCGGTATCTCGCAAGGCGAGTTCAAGGCTTTCTTCAACGCGCTCGACATCAACAATAATTTCGCCGGCCTGCGCGGCATCGGCTTCCTCCGCCTGGCGAAAACGGGCAACGAGGCGGCGGTCGAGCGCGACATCCTGCACGATCACGGCGCAAGCCATCCGATCTATCCCGACACGAACTTACCGTGGCGCACGCCCATCGTGCTGTTCGAACCGCTGGATCCGTCCAACAAATCCAGCATCGGCTACGACATGTTCACCGGGCCGGCGCGGCGCGAGGCGATCGAAAGGGCGATGGCCGACGACCAGCAGCACGCCAGCGGGCTGGTGCAGCTCGGCAAGGATACGGGTGCCGCGCAGACCTTTACCGGGTTCCTGGTCTTCGTCCGGCTCAATGTCGAAACCGCGCCGGACGCCGTGAACGCGTCGAGATCCTCGACTGCCGGCTTCCTTTATGCGGCCTTCCGCGCCCGTGATCTGTTCCAGGCCGCGCTCAGCCGGGCACCATTGCTGCCGGTCAATACCGAGATCTATGACGGCACGGTGGACAGCGACAACCTGCTGTTCCAGTCGGAAACGCCGCCTGTTTCGGGCCTCGGCGACAGGCTGCTAGTCACCCGCAAGATCACCGTCGCCGGCCGGCCGTGGGTCGTCCTGTTCAGGCCGACAAGTGCTTTCTCGCAACCTTCCTCGCGCGCCATCCCGGTGATGCTCGGATTGTTCGGACTGCTGCTTGCGGGCGCCATCGCGCTGGTGGCCCGCTATCAGGAGCGGGCCTATGAGGCGGTCTCGCTGCTTCACGAAACGACCGAAAAGAGCCTGCTGGAAAAAGACCTGATGCTGCAGGAGATGAAGCATCGCATCAAGAACTCGATCACGCGGGTGCTGGCAATCGCGCGCCAGACAGCATCGCACACCACCGACGTCCAGGAATTCTCGGCTTCTTTCTCGGCCCGGCTGCAGGCGATGGCGGCTTCCCAGGACATGCTGACGCGCTCACGCTGGCAGAAAGCCGATCTCGGCGACCTGCTGCGCATCGAGCTTGGCCAGGTGTTCGGCAGCGAGCTTCCTGAAGGGCTGTTGTCGGGACCGGAGGTTCTTCTTGACGAAAAAACGACGCAGGCACTCGGCCTCGTTTTTCACGAACTGGCGACGAATGCGCTGAAGCACGGCGAAGCCGGCAATTCAGTCGGTGCGCTGAAGGTCGACTGGTCGCTCGAAGGCCGTGGCGGCGCCCGGACATTGGCTCTCAACTGGCGTGAGGCCGGTCAGAAGAAGCTCGAGACACCGGCAAAGAGCGGTTTTGGCACCAGGCTGATCGATCTCAATGTCACGCGAGAATTGCGTGGCACAATCAGGCGCGATTTTCACGAAGATGGCTTGAACGTGGAAATCAAGGTTCCGCTGCCGGCCTGAAACCGCCGTCTCGTGGGCCGCATCGCGACAGCGCCTTGGAGGTGCAAACGCGGAGACAGGTGGCCTGTCTCCGCGTTTGCTGTTCGCCTGGAGCTCGAAACTAGTTGCAGCGAGCTGTGTAGATCCGGCCGTGACGATCTCTGTACTGGCAGTAGCCATTTTGCAGACGGCGAACGAGCAGACCGCCAATCGCACCAGCGCCGGCGCCGATCAAAGCGCCCTTGCCGCCGCCGACAGCGCCACCAATGAGTGCGCCGCCCACAGTGCCGATACCCACGTTCTCTTCCGTGGTGGTGCAGCCGCTGACCGCAACCACGGCAACCATGGCAATAATCATCTTCCGCATGGAGTCATCCTCACGTTTGTCCTCACTTTAATAAGCTCCAGCCGCCATTTAGCACGAAAGTACGGCCTTCGCCCGCACGATTTCATTGTTGATTAAGATAGTCTTTTTCGGGGCGTGCGCCGTTCGATGCTACCACGAACTTGGAAATCTCCAAGGACGCATCGTTTCAAGCCGATCAAGCAGAGGCGAGTTCGATTCAGATCAGTTGGGACGCGGCGGTCAGAACGATCGCGGCCATAAGCGCGACGGCGGCGAAGCGGAGGGGCGAAGCACGAGGCGCGGGCGCTGCGGACGCGTCGGGATCCTGAAAACCGCCCATCGAGACGCGAGCGGCCTGTTCCAGTCTGTTCAAGTCGGCAGCCGTCAAGGCCCATTCCTTTCATTTTGTGCCAAACTCAATCGATGTCCGGCGGATCGGCACGTTCGGGCAGGATCGGACTTTATGGTGAACAGTCGGTTAAGGTTTGGCGATGCGCAGCATGTCTTCTCGCGGCGACCGCCGTTCGTTCAATCCGTCTCGAAATTGCCGTGTGGAACGACAAGGCGGTATTCGAGGCGGTTCCCGGTGATCTCAAGTGTCGCCGTTCCATTCAATGAAGTGGGCACGACGCGTTCGAGCGCGACGCTGCCAAAACGTTTCTCGCTGCGCTGATTGTCGTTGGCTCCGATCACTTCGGCCCATGTCAGTGACAGCGCAGGCTCGCCAGCGGAAGCTGCCGTCAGATCGGCCGTCACCTCGACGAAACCGTCGCTGCGCGACAGTGCGCCATAGCTGACCGAATTGACGGCGAGCTCATGCATGGCCAAGCCGATGTGCAAGGCGGCATTGGGGTTGAGATATGGATTTGCGCCGCGGAAACGCAGGCTGTGCAAGGGATCCGCGCCGTACCTGCCGACCTGACCGGAAACCAGCTCGCGCAGCGACGCTCCCCGCCAGTTGGATGACGTAACCAAATCCTGCGAGGAGGCCAGCGACTGCAATCGGCCCCGGAAACGCGTCAGGAAATCGTCAATGCTGCCGGAATAACGGCCCGTCTGGGTGGCGATGCTCTGGATGATGGCCAAAAGGTTCTTGGAGCGATGACTGACTTCGCGCAGCAGCGCCTTCAACGTCTGCTCCCGGCGTTTCTGCTCGGTTGTTTCGACCATGGTGGTCACGACGCCCTGCACCGCGCCGGTCTCGCTGCGGTCGGCGTCTATCCACACCTGAAACCAGCGGGCGCCGTCATCGGCCGGCACGCTGAGTTCGAGATGTTGAGGATTGCCGGAGACGATGACGTCGTGCTTGGCGGCGCCGATACGCTCGGCCTGCGCCGACGGCAAGATGCCGTTGTTGTCGGAGGCATCGGAAGTCCATGGGGCGCGCATGTTGCGCGCCCACACCGTCTTCATCTCGCGATCCTGGTACAGGACGGAAATCCCGGCATTGTGCAGTGCATGGAGAAGGGCCCGGCCAAGCTGCATCCCGCTTTCGGCGGGATGCAAAGCGATGATCTCATCACTCTGGCCGCGGTCTTTCATTTTTCCGACTCTGGAACGCATCGGTCAATTTGCTCAACCCATGTCGGGCTGAACGGCTCGCGGAAGAATGGGTTCCAAAAGGAGGAGCCTCGTATCAAGCCTTAAAAAGCGGTCCGCCGAGCGGCATCCCGTTGGAGGACACTGCCCGGCGGTGGCTGGAAACCGTTTGAGGGGTGCGGCTTCCAGTGTTCGCTCGAATGGCCGCTTGGCATTCACGCTCGTCTGATCAGGCCGGCAATAAGCGATATGATCAGGAAGGCGAGAAAGATGAAGAACAATATCTGTGCTATGCCGGCCGAGGTACCAGCGATGCCGCCGAAACCAAGCGCACCGGCGATAATCGCCACGACGAGAAATACGAGCGCCCAGTAAAGCATGATCGATCTCCTTCCAATGCTGCGGTGAAAACGTGATTCGCCTCCGTTTGTTCCACCATTTTCCGAAAAAGACGATGCCGAAAATCTTCAGGGCCCGAATTGCCGCGGTGTCTGAAAAAGGTCCAGTTGATTGCCCCAGTTGGTTGGCAGTGAGTTGAGCCGGCATCACGCCCATCTGATCCGAGGGAGCGGCTATCCCGGCGGCAGCTCGGCCGCCGGCTGTTTCATGCCGCGGCTTTCGCGTGCCGGTCAAAAAACAGGGCCTGGCTGATAAGCGCCTTGACCATGTCCGGATTGAACGGCTTGGTGACGAGGAAAGCCGGTTCCGGCCGCTCGCCGGTGAGCAGGCGCTCGGGAAAGGCGGTGATGAAGATCACCGGCACCGAGGTCGACGACAGGATCTCATTGACGGCCGCGATGCCCGAACTGCCGTCGGCGAGCTGAATATCGGCAAGCACCATCTTTGGCCTCGCCTTGCCGAACATCGCCACCGCCTCGGCATGGGTGCGCGCCGTTCCGACGACGCGGTGGCCGAGGCTTTCGACCATTTCTTCGATATCCATGGCGATCAGCGGCTCATCCTCGATGATCAGCACGTCGGTTGCCACCTGACGGGAGATCTCGTTGCTCGCCTGCGCGAGGAGTTCGGAGAATTCCTGTTCGTCGACGTCGAGAATCTCCGCCGCCTCGTCTTCGCTGAAGCCTTCGACCGCGACCAGCAGAAAGGCTTGGCGGGGACGAGGCGCAATTGCATTCAGATTGGCCGCGGCGCGCTGTTCCCATGCCGACTGGGCATGCTCCTGCGGAACGCGAATGGCCACCGAGGTGAAGAGCTTGGCAAAGACCTTGTAGAGCGCGATGCGGTCGTTCGATGCGTTCGGAAAGATATCGACATCGGCAATGATGGCCTCGAGCATTGCGGCGACCAACGCGTCGCCGCTCTCCTGCGATCCGGATACGGCGCGCGAGAAGCGGCGCAGGAACGGCAGGTGCGGAGCGATGGTTGCTGATAGGCTCATATCGGACGTCTCCCTCATATGACGTGATTGCATGTTCATGTTATAGCTAAAAACGGTTCGCAAGCCCAAAGTTAGAAACGCGGGTTGCGCGAAAAAGTTCCGGTCATGCGGAACTAAGTATGGGGGCTGGCGTTTAGGGCGGGGTTGGGCAACCAGACGAGGCTGCCGCTTGCCGTGCGTTATGTGTTGAAGGGCGGCTCAAGGCTGGGACAAAGGGCGAAATGAAGAACATGACGAAAGCTACCACGGCTGGCGTGGGCAACGGGCGCCGGGCTGCTTCCCGCGACCCGCTTGGGCCGAATTCGGAAATCGGCCGCAAACTCAAACAATACTACGACGAGCTGGTCTCCGACAATGTGCCGGATCGCTTCGCCCAACTGCTCAGCCAGTTGGAAAAGGCCGAACCTGTACAAAAGAAGGACTGAGGCATGGCGGCCGTCTCCCAGGGCTTCAAGACCGACTTGCTCGGCTCGATCCCGAGCCTGCGGGCTTTTGCCGTGTCGCTGACGCAAAACGCCGACAAGGCTGACGACCTGGTGCAGGAAACGTTGGTCAAGGCCTGGGACAAGCATGAAAGCTTCCAGCCCGGCACCAATCTGAAGGCATGGCTGTTCACAATCTTGCGCAACGAATTCTATTCGCAGATGCGCAAGCGTGGCCGCGAGGTGCAGGACAGCGATGGCGTCATGACGGCCAGGCTTGCTGTTCATCCGGCCCAGCACGGCCAGCTTGACCTCGAGGACTTTCGGGGCGCGCTCGAGTTGCTGCCCGAAGACCAGCGCGAAGCCATTATCCTCATCGGCGCGTCGGGCTTCTCCTACGAGGAAGCGGCCGAGATCTGCGGCTGCGCCGTCGGAACGATCAAGAGCCGCGTCAGCCGCGCCCGCACACGGCTGCAGGAAATCCTGAAGATCTCCGGTGAAGACGAATATGGCCCGGACGCAATTTCGGCTCAGGTAACGGGATCGACGGCTGCGTGAAGCGCGGGCGTGTTCGAACCGCTCCGCGCCTCAGCGAAGCGGCGTGCGCCTGCAGGCCGTTACCACTGCCTCAACGAGATCGTCTCCCGAATAGGGCTTGGTGACCAGCCTGACGCCGGGAAAAGTTTTCTTGATCTCGTCGGTATCCGAATAGCCCGAGGCGAACACGAACGGGATGCCCGCTTCACGCAGCCGCGAAGCAAATTGGAGCGTCGAAACGCCGCTCAGCATGAGGTCGACGATGGCCACATCGAACTGCGCGGCAATGTCTTGCTGTTCGATCTCGGTCAGATCACGGGCGATGACCACATCCAGCGCGCCGTAGTCGCGGCAAAGCTGCTCGATATCCATGGCAATCAGGAACTCATCTTCCAGGATAAGAATCCGCAAACCGTCAAGCGATGGGCGCACGCAGCAATATCTCCTCAAACGCGTCTCTATCGTGAAACGGGGAAGTCATGATGGTTATTTGGCATGCTGTCATTTAAAAAAAACGCGCTGGCGCGGATGCGTCGGCCCCGGCCCATGCAAGGCATTTGCAACGCGCGCTGCCGGAGATAGGGTTAGAAGAGGTTCGTGCCGGAACCTTGGGGTCTGTCGGGCGTTTCGACCGAGCAAAAAGCATGGAGAGTGAAGCAATGGCGACTGCCACAGGAAAGGCCGCGAACGAAGCCCGCACGAATTCCGATATTGAGGCCGACATCGCACAACTGAAGGCCGACATCGACCAACTTACCAAGCTGTTGGCCAAAACTGGCGAACATGGCTATGGAGCTGCAAGGCGAGCCGCCGCCGAAAGCGTCGAGCAGTTGCGAACCCAGGGCGAGGCGGCCTTCGACAGCCTGCGCAGCAACGCCAGGGACATCGAGGCGCAGATGATAGCCCATATGCGCGAAAAGCCGGTGACTTCGCTGGCGATCGCCGCAGGCGTCGGATTCCTCTTCGCGCTTCTCGCGCGCCGCTAGTTCTGCACGCATGGGAATGCTTGCATCGCTGATCTCGGGCATCGCCTCGGGCGAAACCATTGCAGCGGTGCAACGCGCGCGCGTCGCTGCGATTGTCTATTCGGTCGCAGCGCTCGCGGCGCTGTGCGGCCTCGGCTTTCTCGTCGGGGCGGCCTATATCTGGGCGGTGGCCCGCTATGGGCCGATGGCAGCTTCCCTGAGCTTCGGGATCGGCTTTCTGGCAATCGCCGGTCTCATCTTGCTCGTTTACCGGATATCGGCCGGCTCGCGCGCCAGGCGCCGGGCGAAGCGACGCAACGCCGACATGAAGGCTATCGGCATCACTGCGGCACTCGCCGTGCTGCCGGCGCTGCTCAAGGGCAAAGGTGGCCTGGCGAAGGGCGGGTTGGGCGCCATTCTCGGCCCGGCGATAGCACTCGCTGCCTACGCCATCTACCGCGAGAACGTGAAGCGCGGCTCGGATGATCCGGATACCGGCAAACGGGATAGTTCGGAGGGATAGTTCGGGGCAAACGATTCTGGCGCCCGGTCGCAAAATGCTGGCGTCACAAATCGAGCGGAATCGATATTTCGGCAACCACGCCATCCGGCCGGAATTCGTGGGTCACCTCGCTGGAAATGACCTTGGCCAGGCTGCGGCGGATCAGGATCGAGCCGAAGCCATGGCGTTCGGGCGGCGCAACGCGTGGGCCGCCGCTTTCGCGCCAGGCCAGCAACAGACGCCGTGCACCCTTCCCGCCTTGTACCTTCCAATCGAGATCGACCTTTCCGGAGGAAACCGAGAGCGACCCGTATTGCAGTGCGTTGCTTGCCAGTTCATGCAGGATCAGTCCGAGCCCGACTGCCTGGTCGGGTGAGAGCAGGACATCGGCGCCGGAGATCGCCATCCGCGATTGTCCGGCGGCTTGGAACGGCTTTACCTCGATCTGCACCAGCTCGCGGATGCCGATGCCGCGCCACTCGCGGTCCGACAGCAGGCTGTGCGCAACGCCCAGTGCCTGCAGCCTGGCGCCGAAGGCTTCGAGGAATTCGCTTGGCTGGCGGGCATGGCGAACGGTCTGCGTCGCCAGCGCCTGTACGGTTGCCAAAGTGTTCTTGACGCGGTGATTGAGCTCGCGCAGCAACAGTCGTTGACGTTCGTCGCCAAGCTTGCGTTCGGTGATGTCGTAATTGACGCCGAAGATCAGCGTCGGCTTGCCCTCGCCGTCGCGCTCTATGACGCGGCCGCGCGTTGCGATCCATCGCGGCGGATCGAGGCCTTTGACACGGTATTCGCCAAAATAATCGTCGCTGCCGGTCAGCGCGTCGCGAAAGCGTGTTTCGGTCTGGTGAACGTCGCGCGGGTCGATGGCGGTCAGGATGTCGCGCGCCCTCAGCCGGTTCGACTTCGGCAGGTTGAACAATTCAGACAGCAGGACATCGCAGTCGATCATGTCGCTGCGGATATCCCATGCCCAGCTGGCAAGCGAAGCCGCGTCGAGTGCGATAGCGCGCCGCTTTTCCTCTCGAACCAGTGCGGCCTTGGCTATCGCCGCGCTACGTGTTGCATCCTTCAGCGTGAACAGGCTGGCGGCGAGGCCAGCCAGCGCCGACAGCTGGTCGAGTTGGACAGAGGAGGGACGTGCGTGCGGCTTCCGGTCGAGCACGCACAGCGTGCCGATCAGCGCGCCGTCGATTACGATCGGCACGCCTGCGTAAAAGCGGATATGATGCTCGCCGGTGACCAGCGGATTGGCTTTGAACCGCAGATCCGCAGCCGCGTCGGCCACCACCATCGGCACGTTGCCGGCTGCGATGGTATAGGCGCAGAACGATGTCTCGGTTGCGGTTTCGGTCTCGTCGAGGCCGATACAGGACTTGAACCACTGCCGCTCGGCGTCGACCAGCGTGATCAGTGCGACAGGCGTTTGCATCGCCGAAGCGGCAAGACCGCCGATACGATCGAAATCAGGGTCGGCAGCCCTGTCCAGCGCGTCGAGGCCGTGCAGCACGGCAAGACGGTCCGCGGCGCCCACCACACGGCGAATATCGGCCGGCAGGCCCGGCGTGTTCTGGCTATTGTCGTCCACTATGCCCCCGGTGGCCGGCTCCGCTGATTGGTCAGGCCAACCGGCCGGTTTGCCGCCTTGCAGAGCCGGAACTTTCGCAGCGGGGGACCGTTACCAGCCAACGCCCCGCTAGTCATGCCTGCCGGCGCCAAATATGGAGCCAGACAATGCCAAAAACCATTCCTGAAAACAAAGCCCGTCAAGGGGGGCGGGGCCGGCATGTCCTTCGTATCCTGATCGCCGCGCTGTTGCTGGCTTTTATCGCCTGGGGCGTCGCCGAAATCTACGGCTGGATGATCGAGACGCCGAAGACCGAACAGGGCAACACCCCCAGCGGCTAGGCTCTTTCCATCGCCCGTGCCAGCTCGCATCACGCAACCCACATCACGCATCCCACGTCAGGCAACCTTTGCCTCGGCGGCACGCGCCGGGACGAGAACATTCAACGCGCGCGGATGGATTTCGACGGTCGTCTCGCGATCGAGCTTTACCAGTTCGCCGTCCATGACGGCCTGAACTTTCCTGTTCGTCGAATGGATTTTCAAAACGGCGCGGTTTGCCTGATGGATTTCGACATGTTCGTTGCCGCGCCATTTCCCACGGGCGACGTCAAAGAGGAACCGGATCAATTCGCCGCGCCGCCGTGCCACGGTGACATAGATGCCCAGCACGCCGCCTGCAGGATCATCGGCATAGGGCAGGTGGCCCTCGCCGAACAGATTGTTGGTGATGCCGATGCCGGTGATCCGGGTTCTGATCTCGGCCTCGCCGATCGTCAGCGTTACGTTCATCGCCGGTGGATTGTTGATCGTTGCCCAAGCGGCTCGCACCGAGGCGCGCATCTTCCCCAGCCGCGAGCCGAATTCCATCTTCTGGCGCAGTTGCACCATCCTGGCGTGCATGCCGATCGAGAATTGATGTACGAAAGGCCGGCCGTTGGCTGTTGCAACGTCAATCGCCATCACCTCGCCGTCGGCAAACGATTTCAGTGCCGCATCGAGGGTCTGCGGAATACCGAGGCCGCGCGCAAAAAGGTTCATTGTGCCAGCCGGCAGAATTGCCAGCGCCTTCTCCCCATTCATCAAACGGGCTGCCGCGGCCGAAATGGTTCCGTCGCCGCCGCCAGCCAGCACGACGTCGATGCCGCGCCTGGAAGCTACGCCGTCCAGCGTGGCAACGATATCCTTGCCGGCGACGATTTCGATATCGATCGAGTGGCCGGCAGTCTCAAGCGTGCTGCGCATCCGACTGGCGAAGGCCTCAAGATCGATGGTGCGCAGGGTGCCCCCGTCCTTGTTCAGCACCGCTGCAAACCGCATGGCCGTTCCATTTTACAGCACCTATCAGGCCGGGACGGGGCCCCAGCCGGGAGTGGAACGGGGCGGCCGGGAAAATGTTCCTTTCGACCAGCGCGGCGAATCCGAGAACCATTGACATCGCACCGGGTGCACCACGGCTTTTTTCGGAACAACAGTGTGGTCACAACGTTGTGAACATGCAGAAGACGCTGCGCCCGCAGTGACGCCAGGCGGGCAGGGCGTGCACGAAATCCGACGAGGAGACACTGAGATGATCCGCACCCTTTTAACCACGACAGCAGTCGCAACATTGATTGCGACGGGTGCATTTGCGCAATCGGCGACGACCCCGGCGCCGGCGCAACCACCCGCCGCCGAGGATACCGCTCCGGCGATACGTGCCGAGGGCAGCCTTGCCACCAACATCATCGGCGAATCCGTCTATAATGGCACCGGCGATGATGCCCAGAATATCGGCAAAATCAGCGATATCGTCTTCGACGAGCGCGGCGAGGTAAAATCCGTCGTCATCGGCGTTGGCGGTTTTCTTGGCATAGGAACCAAGAACGTCACTTTCGACTACAAGAAGATGCAATGGGCCGAAAGAAATGGCGACCGTTGGCTGATAGCGCAAACGACGAAGGATGAGTTGACGGCTCAGCCGGATTTCGACCGGAGACCTTACGATCCGCCTCCGCCACCAGCTTCGGCCGATAATGCGGTGCCTGCCGCCCCTTCCACCAGCGCGCAAAATACAACCCCTGCGCCTGCCGCGCCGGCTGAGCCAGTGAAGCGCGCCGAAGGCAATCTCGCCACCAATATCATCGGCGAGACCGTCTATAACGGCACCGGCGACGACGCCCAGAACATCGGTGACGTGAACGACATCGTCATCAACAAGGAAGCCAAGGCGCAATCGCTGATCATCGGTGTCGGCGGCTTCCTCGGCATCGGCGAAAAGAACGTCGCGTATGATTTCGACAAGGCGCAGTGGGCCGAGAGGAACGGCGATCGCTGGCTGGTCGCGCAAACGACCAAGGAAGAGCTGCAGGCGCAGCCGGACTTCAACCGCAAGGCCTATGATCCGGCCCCGGCAACCACTGCCGCGGCTACTGCGCCCGCCACCGTCACGCCTACCGTGACGGCCAGCAACACCGCGACGACCAAAACCACCGAGACGACCAGCAAGACGGCTCAAAACGCTCCGGCAGCGGCGCCTCCGGCTAATTCCACGGCCGACCAGACCAAGACCGGGTCGATCGACAAGTCGACGCTAACCGAAATGCCGATGGGCGAAATCCGGGCTGAGGATCTGGTTGGAACAACCGTTTACGGCGCCAACGATGTCAACGTCGGCAAGATCGGCGATATCGTGCTGGGCGGCGACAAGAAGGTCGACGCGATCATCATCGATGTCGGCGGCTTCCTAGGCATCGGTTCGAAGGAAGTGGCGGTTGGCATGGACAACCTGAAATTCATGACCGACAAGAACGGCAAGCGCTATCTCTACACGAACTTCACCAAGGAGCAGCTCGAGGCGCAGGCCCCCTACGACAAGGCCACCTATGCGCAAAATCGCGACAAACAGCGTATGATGATGCGCTAAGCTGCACACAGGCCGACAGAGAAGCCCGCGCCGGCAACGGCGCGGGCTTTACTTATATCGAGGGAAAGCCGGCGACATGGCCGGCAACGCCATCGTCCGTTAATTCGGCGAGCGCCAGAGACTGGTCGAGATGCTCGGCCCGCCAGGTGAGCAACTTCTCGGCAAATTCCAACCGCGCCGGCAGATAGGCTGGATCATCAGCGACGTTGGTCAGCTCGCCGGCATCCTTTTCCAGGTCGAAGAACAAGGGCGGCAGGCCGCCGCCGAAATGCACATATTTAAACTTTTGCGTGCGGACGACGGCGAGATTGCACTGACGCGGACCGATGCCGAAATACCGTTCGGCATCACCATCCGCGATCGAGCGGAAATCGAACTCCCAATGCGCCGCATCGCGCCAATTGTCCGGCTCCGTTGCGTCCAGGAAAGGCGCCAGCGAGCGGCCGTCGAGATGCGGCAGCACTTCGCCGCCAGTGAGCTCGAGCCTAGTGAGATCGAGCAAGGTCGGCGCCAAATCCACCGCCTCGGTGAAGCGGTCGACGCTGCTGCCGACAGCCTTGCGGCGGCGCGGATCGCGAATGATCAGCGGAATATGGAAGCTGCCGTCGAAGAAGCCGCCTTTGCCCAGCATGAAATGATCGCCCATCATCTCGGCGTGGTCGGAGGTCAGCACGATGACGGTGTCGTCCCATGCATCGGCCGCCTTGACCGCTTGCCAGACACGGCCAAGCTGCGCGTCGACCTCCGAGATCATGCCGTAATAGAGCGCCCGGATGCGGCGAAAATTATCGTCGCCCCAGTCGCGCACCTTGCCCTCCGAGCCGGGGCGGAATTTCGACCGTTCGTGCCGGTCAAATTCAAAGGCGAGGTAGGGGTGGCTTGCTGCTTCGGCCTGCCAGCTTTTGGCGCGGTCAAAAGCTGGACCGATGGCCGGATCGTACATGGTGTTGTAAGGCGCGGGTGGGGGCTGATGAAGGAAAGGTGCGCGAACCACGGCGTATCGTGCTCCTGCTCGCCGAGCCAGCGGATGAATTCGCCGGCCAGGAAGGCCGACGGCGTCTCGTCGTTCGAATAGATTGGCGGAGCGTTGCTGACCCCGCCGTCGTTTTCCAGGATTTCGCCCACCGGGCGGTGAATGGCGGGGGAGCCGGCGCCGGCATCGACGCCGCGCGCCTTGAGCCATGACAGCCAGGGCTTCTGGTGCTCGGGCAGAAGCTGGCGCACGGTGAAGCCGGGCAGCACGCCTTCATAGCTCTTCAGCTGCGGGTCGCCAGGCGCCAGCGTGCGCGGGTCGCGCGCCATGTCGGTATAACCGAACAGCGTCGGATCATAGCCAAGGGCGCGCGCCCAGAGCGCTATGTTGCCGTGGCGGGCATCGAGCGGTGTGCCGTTGCGGCAAACACGATTGTTCATCTGGTAGAGGCCGGTGTAGAGGCAGGCGCGCGCCGGCGAGCAAGGTGCGGCGCCGCCATAGTGCTTCGGGAACAGAACGCCCTCGGCAGCCAGCGCGTCGGCATTCGGCGTCCTTACCACCTTGTGGCCAGCGGCTGACAGGCAGTCGCCTTGCCATTGGTCGCAGGTGATCAGGAGAATGTTGGGGCGTTTTCCCGTCAACCGCGGTATCCTCACGCTGGCTACATGCGTCATTCATGGAGCGCAATTTCGGCGAGTATGCAAGCCGGTCCGGTTCGCCGAATGGTGAACAAAACCTGCTTGATCGTTCACTTTAACAGCACAGTCCATTCTGTATTTGCCGCCTTTGCGGCCAGGAGGCGGATCCTCATATTTGCGTGGACAGCGGCAAGAGCCGCACCACCACACACAAGGGAAGGAGCAGAAACATGCTCGACCAGGTCAAGGGCCTGCATCACGTCACCTCGATGGCCAGCAATGCACGCCAGAACAACGAATTCTTCACCGGTACACTCGGCCTGCGCCGGGTCAAGAAAACGGTCAATTTCGATGCACCCGATGTCTATCACCTCTATTACGGCGACGAGGTCGGCACGCCCGGCTCGGTGATGACCTATTTCCCGTTCCCGAACATCGGCAAAGGCCGCCATGGAGTCGGCGAAGTCGGCACCACCGCTTACTCGGTGCCCGAGGGCACGCTCGGCTATTGGGAGAAACGGTTTGCCGAGCAAGGTGTCACCGGGCTGTCCCGCGAGGAGACGTTCGGCGAGAAGCGTCTTGCGTTCGCCGGTCCCGACGGCGACGGGTTTGCGCTGGTCGAGGACAAAGCGGACAGCCGTGTGCCATGGGCCAAGGGTGGCATTCCCACCGACGAGGCGATCCGCGGCTTTCACTCGGTGTCGCTTAGGCTGAAAGATGGCGGCGCCACCGAAGAGCTGCTGAAATTCATGGGTTATGAGGAGCTCGACAAGTCCGGCAACGTCAGGCGGCTGGCGGTGAAGAGCGGCAACGGCGCCGACGTCGTCGATATCGAATCGCTGCCGGGGGCCGGCTTCGCCAATCTCGGCGCTGGCTCGGTCCACCATGTCGCTTTCGCCGTCGAGAACCGCGCCAAGCAGCTCGAAGTGCGCAAGGCGCTGGTCGATACAGGTTATCAGGTGACGCCAGTGATCGACCGCGATTATTTCTGGGCGATCTACTTCCGCACACCGGGCGGCGTGCTGTTCGAAGTCGCCACCAACGAGCCGGGCTTCGACCGCGACGAGGATACCGCCCACCTTGGCGAGGCGCTGAAACTGCCGTCGCAACACCAGCATTTGCGACCCTATCTCGAGCAGCATCTGCAGAAACTGGAAGACTGAGGGCAAGGTCATGAGCAAGGATTCATATATTCACAAAGTGCTGCCCGGTTCGCCGGGCGGACCGTTGCTCTTCGTCTTCCACGGCACCGGTGGCGACGAGGCCCAGCTTCTGTCGCTTGGACGCGATCTCGCGCCCCAAGCGACGATCGTCGCTCCGCGCGGCGATGTCTCAGAACAAGGCGCCGCACGCTTCTTCCGCCGTACCGGCGAGGGCGTTTACGACATGGGCGACCTCACGCGAGCGACGGACAAGATGGCCGGCTTCGTCAAGGCGCATGTCGAGGCGGCAAGGCCATCTTCGGTGCTCGGCCTCGGTTACTCCAACGGCGCCAACATCCTGGCCTCGGTGCTGTTTACCGAACCGTCGCTGTTCGACGCAACGGTGCTGATGCATCCGCTGATCCCGTTCGAACCGAAGGTCAAGGGCAGCCTTTGCGGCAGCCGCATCCTGGTCACCGCCGGCAGGCGGGACCCGATCTGTCCGCCTGATTTGACGGCGCGCCTCGAAGCCTATTTGCGCGCCGATGGCGCCGATGTCACAGTCGAGTGGCATGACGGCGGCCATGAGGTGCGGCCGAGCGAGATCGAGGCGGCGCGGCGGTTGTTCGCCGTGGCGTCGGATGAAAGGACCGCAAGCCATGTCTGACCTATTGCCGGAGATTGAACTGGAGGACCGCGGCTCGAAGGGCCGCTACTTCCTGCGTGGGCCGGGCGGCGCCGAGGCGGAGATGACCTTCACCAAGATCGGTGAGCACCAGATCATCATCGACCATACCGAAGTGCCGGATGCATTTCGCGGCCAGGGCGCGGGGCTTCGCCTGGTCAGCCGTGCCGTCGAGGATGCACGTGCGGTGGGCAAGACGATCATCCCGCTTTGCCCGTTCGCCAATGCTCAGTTCCGCCGCCATCCGGAATGGGCGGACGTGCTGAAGCGGTAAGGCACAGCCTCGACGAATGTCGAAAGAAGGGGTGCGCGGCTTTACCGCGTGCCGCTTTGGCTATTGGGGGCGTACAAACGCAAGGGGCAAACATACGGGATTTGCGCAGAGCGCCAACCTTGCCTAAGTATTGCCAGCAACCGGCTCGCCGTCCGCGGTCCGATCACGTCAACCGAATGGCCCTCCATGACCGAATCCGATCTCGTTCCCGTCTTCGACGGCCACAACGACACGCTGCTCAGGCTCTACCAGTCGAAGGATGCGGACGTCGAAAAGCTGTTCGTCGAGGGGACGCCGGGTGGCCATATCGACCTGCCGCGCGCGAAGAAAGGCGGGTTTGCCGGCGGCATGTTCGCGATCTTCCCGCCGCCTGTCGAGAAATCCAAACGCGGCGCGGTGCCGCTGGCGCCGAGCGACAGCGAGCCCTTGCCACCCGAGATCCCGCGCGCCGATGCGCTCAACTCGACGGTAGCGATGGCCTCGATCCTGTTCAGGCTGGAGCGGGCTTCGGCCCTTACTATCTGCCGCAGCGCCGGCGATGTGAGGAAGGCGATGGCGCAAGGCTCGATTGCGGCGGTGTTCCATATCGAAGGGGTCGAGGCGATCGACCCAGAGCTCACCCTGCTCGACGTTCTCCACGCAGCCGGCCTGCGCTCGCTCGGCATCGTCTGGAGCCGTCCCAATGCCTTCGGCCACGGCGTGCCGTTCCGCTTCCCGCAGTCGCCCGATACAGGGCCGGGGCTGACCGATGCCGGTAAGGCGCTGGTGAAAGCCTGCAACCAGCTGAAGATCATGATCGATCTTTCGCATCTCAACGAAAAAGGTTTCCGTGACGTCGTCGAGATCAGCGACGCACCGCTGGTCGCGACCCATTCCAACGTGCACGCGATCTGCGGCCATTCGCGCAACCTCACCGAATGGCAGCTCGGCGCGATCCGCGATTCGGGCGGCATGGTCGGGCTGAACTTCGCCACCGGGTTCCTGCGTGAGGACGGCAGGATGAACGCCGACACCAGCCTCGACATCATGGTGCGCCATGTCGACTCGCTGCTGCAGGCATTGGGCGAAGACGGCGTCGGCCTGGGCTCGGATTTCGACGGCGCCATGATCCCGGCCGTGATAGGCGACGTTGCTGGCCTGCCAAGACTGCTCGACGCGTTCGCGGCACGCGGCTTCGGGCGCGCGCTGATCGAGAAGATCGCCTATCGCAATTGGCTCGGCATGCTGGAAAAGACCATTGGCTAGGGCACCCAAAGTACGCGCCGCTCCGGTTCTCGAAACCACAATTTTCGACTCGGCCTGACCTGAATCTCAACACGCCCCTGGGCGAGTTATTCGAAACCCATGCGCTTCAGCCAGTCCTGACCGACGCGGCGATCGCGGATGATCGGTAGCGGATCCGTCGAATCCAGCCGCGCGCAAATGCGGTAGACCTCGAGCGTCTCGGCATTCATCTCGCCGCGTTTGTAGAAGAACATGGCCGCGGCATAGCGGGTGCGGCCCGACCATTTTTCGCCGAGCGGCGTGTTGATCAGCTGCCACTGTTCGGCGGCTTCGGCGTCGTCCTCATGACGTTCGGCTTCGTCGGACATGCTCAGAAATCCGCAGGCGGGCTGGCGGTGCGGCGATCAAGGCTGACGAACGGCCGCGGCACCAGTTTGGCACGCTTCATCGGCTTCTGGTACTGCAGCTCGCGCATGGCATAGATCTCGACCCAGAGGTCCGCTGCAGAGGGCTCGGGGGCAAATCTGGTCCACGCATCGCCGGGTCGCTACCTTTCGCCGACGGTGCCTTCGACCTCGGTTTCTCCAAGGATCCCTATCTCGACGTGAACATTGGAACTTGGCAGCCATGCAGAAGTTGCTTGACAGTGGTAAGCACCGTTCCACTGATCTTCGGGGCCGAAAGCCGGTCGGCTAGCCGGCGATGCTGGAGACCATCACCGCTGGAGACCATCACCCGATGAAGACGACAGAGGCGCGCGAAGCCTTCCTCGAACCGGCGCGAAAAAGCGACTCCGAAAAGCGCGGCCGCAAGGCGTCGAAGGAGACAAGGCAGCTTCAACTGATCGAAGCGACAATCGATTCACTGGCCAAGCGCGGCTTTTCGGAGACGACGATGGCCGACGTCGCAGACGGCGCCGGCCTATCGCGCGGCATCGTCAATTTCCATTTCGAGAGCAAGGAGAAGCTGCTCGTCGCCACTTTGCAATACATGTATGACGAGTATTCGGCGCATTGGCGCAGCGCCTTGCAAAAGGCCGGAGATGACCCTGCCCGCCAGTTGCAGGCATTGGTCGCGGCTGATTTCGATCGCTCGATCTGCAACAAGCGCAAGCTGGCTGCCTGGTGTGCCTTCTGGGGCGAGGCCAAATCGCGGCCGAAATATCAGGCCCTGAGCAGCGCACGTGATGCCATCTACCAGCACATCTTCATCGATCTTTGCGCGGCGCTCCAGCGGAGCGGCGGCTATGCCTATGAGCCACAAGTTATGGCGCTGGCACTCAGCGCCATGCTGGATGGTCTGTGGCTGCGTTTGATGATGGGCACCGAAGACACCACACGCGAGACGGCGCTGCAGGCCGCGAACGAATTCCTGTCGGCGGCATTCCCCAAGCACTATCCGAAATCTGCAGCCAGCGCTGCCAAGCCGGCGTGAACAATCAAAAGAGGATGGAACAGCAATGAAGACATTGACGCGACCTCTGAGAGCGCTGGTGGCTTCGGCTGCGGCGCTGGGGCCGGACAAGGACCTCGTTTTGTTTGACCAGTCCCGTTACGAGGACCCCGGCTCCCATCCTCAGCCGGTGGCGCCGGAGCTCAAACAGCGGATGATCGCGCAATTCGAGAAGATCAAGGCCGGCTGTTGAACTCCGAGATCGAACGAGCCGATGTGGTCGTCGTCGGCGCCGGCTTCACCGGCCTTTCGGCGGCGCTTGAGCTGAAGAAGGCCGGCGTCGATTTCGTGCTGCTCGAAGCCCGCGACCGCGTCGGCGGACGCGTCGAAGCCATGCCGAACAGACTTGGCGAGCGCATCGACAGCGGCGGCCAGTTCCTGTGCGATGACATGCCGGAAGTGATGGCGCTGGTGCGCGCGCGCGGTAAGACGCTGGTCAAGACGCATTTCACCGGCGAATTCATCACCCAGCCACGGATGAGCGAGGCGCAAGCCGCGCGCACGTATGGCGCCGCGATGCGAATACGGGAGCGGATGAACGCGGTTGCACCCGACGACCCAGCCATTGCCGGTTTGACCATGGCAGCATGGCTCGATCGCCAGAACGATCCCAGCGAAGCCAAGGCGGCCTTTCATTCGCTGATCGAGGGCCTCTGGTGCCTGGCGATGGAAAGGCTGCCGCTGTGGTATGTCATCGACAATGATCGCCGTATCACCAACGAGGTGTCGGAACTGCAGTATTTCGTGCGCCAAACCATGTATTCGCTGGCGGACGATCTGGCCCTGGACCTCGGCGATCGCCTGCGGCTAAGCACGCCGATCAAAAGCATAGAACACGGACCGGAAGGGGTTCGCGTCGTCTCGGCTGCAGGCTCAATCGAGGCACGGACGGTGCTGGTCGCGGTCCCGCCGATGATGGCCTCGAAAGTGGAGTTCGTGCCGCTGCTACCGGCTGCGCTGGCAGGAGCGCTCGGCGTCTGGCAAAGCGGCGCGGTGATCAAGATGCTGGCACGTTATCCCAGGGCCTTCTGGCGAGACAGGGGCTTGAGCGGCATGGTGATGTGGCGCGACCCGCACGGGCTTTTTGCCTGCGACGCCAGCAATGACGACGCTCATCCAGCGCTTGTCGTCTTCATCGGCGGGCCGCTGGCCCGGCGCTGGCACGAACTGGGCGAGGCGGCACTGCGCGCCAAGGTGACATCAAAACTGGAGGAAGCACTCGGCGCCGAGGCGGCCGGCTTCTCAGATCTCAGCTATCGCGACTGGACGGACGATCGCTGGAGCGGCGGCGGCTACAGCGATCTGATCGTCGATGCGACGGCAACTGATGCCGAACGCATTATCCGTGCGGGTGCGTCGCCGATCCATTTCGCCTCGTCGGAGCTGTCGCCATCATTTCCGGGCTACGTCGAGGGTGCAATCGTCGCCGGGCGCGTTGCTGCACTGAAAATTATTCAGTCGGCCATCACCAGCGGAGCTTCAGAGTCATAAGCGAGGGGGATCGAACTGTCGACCGGGATCGACGCGCGCTGCCACGAACTCGGCCTGCTGGTCCGGCCACTGATCAACATGTGCGTGATGTCGCCGCCGCTGATCATCACGCGCGAGCAGATCGACGAGATGGTGTCGATCCTGCGCGAAGACATTTCGCGCACGATGGACGATCTGCGCTGGGAGAGCATATGGCAGGGATAAGCGCTTGTCGCTGCAGCTCGCCATTGCTGACGGCGGTCGTCAACGCTTACGCTGTGCGGCAGGGCCTTGATCGCCTACGTCCGGCCGCATCTCTGGGGAAACAAAGCATTAAGCCGCTGAACATCCTCAGACGATGGCCCTGTCCCAGCCGCCATAATGCGCAGCGCTGCGTGTGCCGCGCGGCAGGCTGAGCCCGACCAGCAGCGCTCCGATCGCCAGATTGGCGAGGCTTGCCGCCGCACCGCCGGCGAGGATGAACGGAGAGAGGGCGATCCAGGCGCCGAGCGCGATGTTCAGAAAGCGGACGGCTCGCGCCACCTCGGCCATCGCGGTGACGGCGACCATGATGACCAGGCAGCCGATCACATGGTCGCTGAAATAGAGCGGCGGGCTTGTGCCGAAGGCGAGCGGCGTGATCATCAGCAGGGCACCGGCGAGCGTGCTGGCAACAAGGGTCCACGGGAAGTTCACCCCGCCGGTGACGAAGTCCCGCGCCACTGCCGACAGCGGCCGGTCGAGGTCGGGCGTCGGCGTCTGGTCCTCCGAAAGTGCCGGGCCTCCGCACCAGAATGTCCGCCAGAACGGCTCTCCCGCCTGTTTCGCACGCCAGAGATACTGGCAGCTCGCCAGCACCTCGTCGACCGAATAGGGGATGAGCACGACCGCGACGGCAGCCTGGACGATGCAGAGCGTGCACAGCGCCCCGATGAGCGGTGGTTGGATGATGATGAAGCTGACGCTGACCACGCCGAGCGGGACGACCAGCAGGCCGAACAAAAGCACCATCCACGGCATGGTGCGCCAGCGGCGGCGGTCACCGATCGCGCCGGCGAGGATATCCAGCGCATAGGCGAAGGCGCCCAGCCCGGCATCGGCGATCGGAAAATCCTTGGAGACCCAGGGGTGACCACCGCCTCGCTGCCATTGCCGTTTCGCCCGGGCCAAAGAACGGTTCCCAAAGGCCATCGATATGGCCAAGCTGATAGGCGGCGAGATAACGCGAGACGAACAGGCCGACAAAGGCGAGGCCGATTATGGGAATGCGCTGGGTGAAGAGCGAGGGCGAATAGCTCCAGCCGAGCGGACGGTCGTCATCGGCGGCAAGGGCACGCCGGCTGATACCCGGCGTTGGCGGGATCATCACCGCGAACGCGACGATCAGCATGCCGGCCAACGTGTCGGTCGCGTAGGCTCCGGCGCTGGTGGTCCAGAACAGCAGCGGCGCGAACATCACCCAAACCCCGATCGAGGCCGTGATCCATTGCAGCCCGTGCCAGCGCCGGCGCATGCTGACAAGCGCCAGCGACAGGATGGCGTGGCCGGATACGATCTCGCTGATGCCGAGCCTGCCGTCGCGCGTCTCCGGCGAGGCGATCTCATGTCCGAGCGCCGGCGGAATCGGTGCTGAAGCGGGATCGAACAGGCCGAGCGTGAAGGCCGACGCCACGAGCCACAGCCCGATCGCAACGTTGGTCAGCGGCGCCCAGAGCGTTGCGGCCCGGTGGCGTCCGGTTTCCGCCTCGACCTCATCGTCCGAGCGCTCGAGCGGACCCTGCAGCCGTTCGGCGGCCTGGTCGAGCTCGGGCGCGGAAGCCGCGACCGCCGACGGTTCAAGCTTGTTCTTCTTGTACCAGTCGGTGGGATCCGCCTTCAGCCGCCGGATCATTTCCGGCAAGGGAGCGGTCAGGCTATGCCGCGGCTTCCAGCCGAGCAGTCGCCTGGCGCGGGAGATGTCGATCTCGTAGTGATCGTCGGCGTTCTCGATCATCCATGGCTTGATGTCGGTCTCCTGGGTGCGCGCGGCGATCCGTCAGACCGACGGCCATTCGCGCCGGCGGATTCGTGCACAAGTGCGGGACTCCCATTGGTCTACCGGCCGCGAAGGGAAGCGACCAGAATGTCGATCAGCAGCTTGCCGCAGCGACGATCCGGATCGCGGTCGGGATCATAGATCGTCACCTCCATCCCAATCACGCGTGGATCGTTGCACCATGTGCGAAGGGCTTCGACGGCTTCGTCGGGCAAGACGCCGCCGGCTTCCGGCGTATCGACAGCCGACATGATCTCGCTGTCCAGGACGTCGACATCGAAATGGACGAATACACCCTCGACGTCCTGCCCTGCGACCGCGTCAAGCGCTATGCGTGCGGCATTGGCGAAGCCGCGCCGCCGCACTTCAGCCAAATCCATCCGGCGAACATCGGTGTCGAAGACGGCTTTGGACGTGTAAGTCGCGGGGTCCTGCACATCGCGATAGCCAAACGCGACTACGTCGGCCTCACGGAACAAAGGAGTGTGCTCGCCGAAATCGGTCAGGAGCTTCGGTCCATGGCCGGTCACGAAGGCCAAATCCATGCCCGCGGCTCCCTTCGAGGGCGAGGTATCCGGTAATTTGAAATCGGTGTGCCCATCGAAGAAGATAAGGCCGTAGCGGCCACGACGCCGCAGAGCGAGCGCGGGGCCAAGCAACACGCTGCAATCGCCGCCGAGCATGAGCAGGAACCCTCCCGAGTTCAGCTCCTCGTCGACCGCTTCGGCAAGCGTCTCGGAATACTGGCGCAGTGCCTGCGCATTGCGCACGCCCGTCGCAGGGTCCACCTCAGGCCGATAAAGCGGAGCCCGAACCGTGTGCAACGGACCGGCGCCCAAACGGTCGGCGAGACCAAGCGATTGAAGTGCCTCCGGCGCCTTCCACACGCCGGGCTCCGGCTCACCCTCCTGTGGCATCAGCCCAAGATTGGAGGGCGCGCCGAGCAAACCGATATGTCTCGTCTGAGTGGTGGCTCGCGGCATTGTCGTGCTGGCAGCTGAGGTCATGATCAGAGTTCTCCGCGTTGTGCGCGATACGCATCGCGCTCAAGAAACAGACTGCGCTTTCCTGACCGGTCTCCCGCTGCCCTCGCCGCCGGGTACCTCCGGGTCGGTGTCCAGGCAGCGTTGCGAGCGACGAATATTGCTCGTTCAGCGCTGCCGTATCGTCAGCGGTGATTTCGAAGTCGAAGACGTCGATGTTGTCCCGTAGATGCAGGCTCTGGTTCGCCTGGGCAGCGGCGTTGTCCCGCGCTGCCGGGGCAGAGCTCGATACCGGTCGTTTGGGCCATATCGGATTTCCAGGAGGCGAACTGCCGTCTTTGAACTATGCGTGGTGTGCGCGCGTTCTGGCGGCCTTCTGCGCCGCCGCCTTCCTTCCGCTGGCGCCTTTCGTCTCGGCGGCTTTCTTTGCGGCGGCCGAACGCTCCTCAGCCGTCCGGCGCGAGGCCGCACGCTTGGCCTGCTGCGCCAGCGCCTCGTGCGACGCCGTGCTCTTCGGCTCGTGCTCGAGCACCTTGGAGACGGCTTTGGAGACCCGCGGGCGGCGTTTCGGCTTGCGTTCGCCCTGGCCGGCCTCATAGGCGTATTCGGCGCTTTTGCGCGTGCTCTCCTTCACCTTGCCCTTTTTGGGCGGGGGCAGGTCTACGCCTGCGCGTCTCGCCTCGGAAAGCCCGATGGCGATGGCCTGCTGGGTCGAGCGCGCGCCGTGCTCACCGCGGCGGATCTTATCGATCTCCTCGTGCACGAACTCGCCGGCCTGCGTGCTCGGCGATTTGCCCTCGCGCTTGTCCTTTCGGGCCTTCTCGATGGTTTTCTTGTCCGGCATTGTCTTTCTCCCACATGCGGGTTGCGACAGCCATTCGGGTTGCAGCTGCGCGCTGTCTTATGAGGATCATAACGCGTTGAGGACGCAAATGATCCCGGGACCGGTGATGCAAGCCCCAGCTGTCAGGACGTCGACGCCGATCTGTCCGAAATCAGATGGCGCAAGAACCATTGGGTGGCGAGATCCGCGACTTCGTCCAGGGCGCCGGGCTCCTCGAACAGATGTGTCGCGCCAGGGACGATGGTGAGCTCCTTCTCGCTGCGGAGCGCCGCCAGTGCCTCGCGGTTGAGCGCGATCACTTGCGTGTCGGCGCCTCCGACGACGAGCAAGGTCGGCGCCCGGACCCGCGGCAGGGCGAGCGCCGCAAGATCGGGCCGGCCACCACGCGAAACCACGGCCGCGGCCTGGTCGGGCCGCTCGGCCGCCGCCACCAGGGCGGCACCGGCGCCCGTGCTCGCGCCGAAATAGCCAAGACGCAACCCCGACGTGTCCGGCGAGGCGCCGAGCCAATCCGTGACGCCGACCAGCCGGTCGGCGAGCAGTCCGATATTGAAGCGCAACTCGGCCGTGACCTGGTCGATCCGCTCCTCTTCGGCCGTCAACAGGTCGACGAGGCAGGTGGCGAGGTTCGCCTCGTTCAGCCTTCCGGCCACGTAGCGGTTGCGCGGGCTGTGGCGGCTGCTTCCGCGGCCGTGGGCGAACAGCACAAGGCCACGAGCATCCGGGGGCAACGAAAGATTGCCCTCAAGCGTGACAGGCCCCGCGGGAAGATGCACGACGTGCTCGCTATCCCGGTCCATGTCCACCTCCGCTATGTCGATCTGGTGCCAGGCACCGGACCCGCGCTCGCGCGCCCGGCCAATTCCTCTTCGGAAGCGGCAGGCTTGTCGGAAGCCGCAGGCTTGGGCACGCAGCTGGCGAGGAGCGCGCGGACCTCTTCATCGCTCGTTTGTGAGAAATCCACGTACCAGCGCCCGACACCCAGCAACGGCTCTGGTGTCGTCGCGCAAACGACCTCGTCGGCGTCCGCCCGCATCGCGTCGCAAGTGTCGGGGCTACCGACGGGAACGGCCGCGACAATATGGGCGGCGTGGTTTTTTCGCAGCGCCTTGATCCCGGCCCGCATGGTCGATCCGGTCGCAAGCCCATCATCCACGAGGATAATGGTCCGTCCATTCAACTGCGGTGGGGGTCGCCCGTCCCTATAGAGGTGCTCGCGGCGCAGAAGCTCTTTTTCCTCCTTTGCAGCGACCGCGTCGATGACGTGTGGCGGGATCGCGAGACCGTTGACGATTTCGTCGTTCAGGACACGTACGCCTGAGGGCGCGATCGCCCCCATGGCCAGTTCCTCGTGACCGGGGACGCCGAGCTTGCGCACGACGAAGACGTCGAGCGGTGCCTTGAGTGCCTGCGCGACCTCGTAGCCGACCGGCACGCCGCCTCGGGGCAGCGCCAATACGATCACGTCGTCGCGGCCGGCAAAGCGAACGAGCTCCTCAGCGAGTCGCCGCCCGGCCTCGCGGCGATCTGAAAAGATGATTGCCATGACCTTCAATCCGCGTGCATCTGTTTTTCCCGGTGGATGTTTTTTCACCAGCCTGCGGCCACATCCCGTGGGATGGCTGCGGCACCGGTACCATTTTGGAACTCGCTCGCTGCCTGGACGTTCCAAGAATAGTTTCGATCGCGAGGTGCCGGCACCGGCACGCCTCAGCGCGGATCGGGAAGATCGAAGAAGATAGTGATCCGTACATGCCCCGTCCGGCCAGCTGGCAATCTCGCGATGCGTGGCGACAGGCCCGTCTGGCGACTTGTTGCCTCAGCAATCAGGGAAGGAATATCCCATGCAAGTTCAGGAGATCATGAGCCGTCGGACCGAACTGGTCGGCCCGAACACGACAATCAGGGATGCCGCCCGGAAAATGCGGGCCGACAATCTCGGCGCCCTTCCGGCGAGAATGACAGGCTGGTCGGCATGGTGACAGACCGCGACATCGTGATGCGCGGCGTCGCCGAGGAGCGCTCAGCCGGCAACACGACCGTTCGCGAGGTCATGTCCGAGCATGTCTATTGGTGCTTCGACGACGCCGATATCACCGATGCGGCGAAAATCATGGCCAAGCATCAGGTGCGTCGCCTTCCGGTGATCAACCATGACAAGCGCCTCGTCGGCGTCATTGCCCTGGCCGACCTCGGGCGGACCGATGAGGAAGCCGCCAAGATCGCACTCGAAGGCGTTTCCGAGCCGACGGACGATCCCCGGCGCTAGACGCTTCGCCTGAGCGGTTGCCGCCGTGCTCGCCGTGCTCGCCGTTCTCCCTCAATCGGGGCTGAACACCGCCTGCCCTGCAGCCTTCAGTTTGGCAACTATCGCGCTTTCACTTCTATGCGCCGTGTCTTGTCCTTTGCAGCGGGGTTCTTCGGAAGCTCGACAGTCAAAACGCCGTTCTTGAAAGTGGCCTGCACCTTGTCGGCATCGATCTCCGCTTCCAGGGGGATCGTCCGCTGAAACCGGCCATAACTGCGTTCGCTGTAGGTGTGGCCGCGGTCGCTTTCCTTGTGCTCCGAACGCTTCTCGCCCGTAATGGAGAGGGTGTTGTCGCGCAGCTTGAGCTCAACATCCTTCTGCTCGAGCCCCGGCAATTCGGCGGTGACCTTATAGGCTTGGTCTGTTTCATATACATCGACGCTCGGCCAAAGATCGCCGGCCGTAGTCGCTTCGGTCATTGGCGCAAAGAAGTCGTCGAACAGGCGATCAATCTGCCGGTGGAATGACGTGAGTGGGTCGCTCGCGGATGGATAGAGGCTGCGCGATGGCGTCCAGGGCGCCAAATGATGATGTACCATGGTTCTTCTCCTGTTTTCGTGTCTGCAGCACTCGTCGCCATGTGATCGGCGACGGCAAATAAAACTCGTCCACCCGGGCGCCGGCCAAGAAAGGCGGTCGAAAAAACAGCGGCAAAAAGCCGGCCCGAATCCCCTCATGACGGAACCTCCGACAATGAATGCGCACCAGGACATACGCATCGGGGAACAACGGGCAGGTACGGCTGTTTGGTCACATCAGCCTAGTCGGATTTGAACGGAAGGAGGATTTTCGATGAACGCCACCGGACTCGACGTATTCGACAAGACACTGCAGACCACGAACATCTGGCTCGACGAGATCATGGACGAGATTGGACCGGATCGGCAGGCCGCCTGGCACGTTCTCGGCGCGGTGCTGCACGCCCTGCGCGACCGGATGCAACCCGATCTTGCAGCCCACCTCGGCTCGCAGCTGCCGATCCTGGTGCGCGGCGCCTTCTATGACCAATACCAGCCTTCCAAAGCTCCCGAGAAGATGCGGTCGCTCGACGAGTTTCTGGCCAAGATCAAGGCGGAGCTGGAATTTGCCCGTCCGGTCGATTCCAAGGATGCATTCAGCGTCGTGTCCAAGGTGCTCGCCCATCACGTCGGAGAAGGACAGATGCACAAGGTCTGGGAATCCCTGCCAGGAGAGATCAGACGCATCGCGGAAGCTCAGCAAGCGGCGTGAACGGCGCCGGCGCGGGTTTCTCGGTCGCAATCTCCCGGAGAAATAGCAATGCCACTCACCCTTATCAGCCCGGCGTTTCGGGCAGGCGGAAGAATTCCCGAAAAATATGCGCGTGACGGCCAGAACGTCTCGCCGCCGCTGAAATGGTCCGGTGTCCCGGATGGAACCAAGAGCCTTGTTCTTGTCGTGCGGGATCCCGATGCGCCAAGCGGGATTTTCGGACACTGGGCAGTATTCAACATCCCGCCGGATGCCGGCGGACTCGCCGAGGCCGAAGATGGCAAGCCCGGCCCGTCGGCCCTCAGGCAAGGCACCAACGATTTCGGCAATGCCTATTACGATGGTCCGCAGCCGCCTGCAGGGCATGGCGTCCATCATTACCACTTCCTGCTGGCCGCGCTCGATGTGCCGAGCCTCAGCGTACCGGGACAGGCGGGCGTGCATCAGGTCTGGAAGCAAGCCCAGAAACACGCGTTGGAGGAGACGGAGTTGGTCGGAACCTACGAACGGCCGGCGTGATGCGGGCCGCGCCGGTCGCCGCCTTCACAATGTAATCTGGGCAAGCGGTTTTCGGGCAGGGCCGTGGATGACCGAACCGTCGGCGGCGAAGATCGAGCCGTGGCAGGGACAATCCCAGGTGTGGTCCGCATTGTTCCAGGTCACGGTGCAGCCCTTGTGGGTGCACGTCGCCGAAACCGCCTGGAGTGCGCCTTCGGTGTCTCTCCACGCAGCGATCTTTTCGTCTCCCCTGACGATCACGCCACCCATGCCGGGCGCAATGTCGTGGGTGCTCGAGACGATCGATTGGCTGCGGCCGTTCTTGTGGAAGTCCTCGGGGTAGGGCCGCGCCGGATCGTACAGTTTTTGCCATGGGCTCGGGCGGCCGCAGATCAGGTCGGCGATCATCGTGCCCGCGGCCGTCCCGTTGGTGATGCCCCAAGCGTTGAAGCCCGTGGCAATGTGGAAGCCGGCGGCCTTGGCGGGATCGGGTTCGCCGGCGTATGGGATCCTGTCGGCCGTATCATGGTCCTCGTTGCACCAGCGCCACGCGACGTCGCCGACCGGAAGGTTCTTTCTTGCCCATTTTTCCAGTTCGACAAACCGCTTCGCCACGTCGCCATCCCAGCCGGTGTTGAATTTGGGGCCAAGCGTGACCAGCAGTGGACCTTCGGCATCACGGCCTGTGCGAATGGAATGCGTCGGGTCGTCGATGCCGATGAACATGCCGTCGACAGGGAGGGGATCATCGATCCGAAAGGCCATCACGGTGTGGCAGCGCGGTTGAGTCCGGTTCGCCATGCCGACGGGGCTCTTCACCGTCATGTTGGTGGCGACGACAACGTGCCCGGCATCAACGGCGCCGCCATCGGTGACGACGCGCCAGCGGCTTGCCTCGTCGATCGAGGTGGCGCGGCTGTTTTCGAAGATCCGACCGCCACGGGCCGTCACCGCTTCCGCCAGGCCAACCAGATACATCGCCGGATTGAACTGCGCCTGGTCGGGGAACCGTAATGCCGCGGCCGTTTCGAAAGGCAGCGGTGCGCGTTCGAGAACCTCGGCCTCCAGCCCGACCTGACGCGCGGCCTCCGCCTCGGCCGCGACCTTCGCGCGCCGGCCATCATCGCAGGTGTAGGTATAGGCGTCCTTGCTCTCGAAATCGCAGACGATGGCGCAGTTGTCGACCCAATCGCGGATTTGTCGGGCGCCGGCGGAATTCGCATCGGCATAGGTCTGCGCCAGGTCCCGGCCAACGCTGTCGATGAGATGACGATAGATCAGCGCATGCTGCGTGGTGATCTTGGCCGTCGAGCGGCCGGTCACCTGGCCACCTATGCGCAGGCCTTCAATGACGATCACCGATTGGCCCGCCTCGCAAAGGCGAAGCGCCGTCGTCAGCCCGACAATTCCGGCCCCCACGACAACGGCGTCCGCACGGATCGAACCTTCGAGCTGGGGATAGTTCGTGGATCTGGCTGCCGCCACCCAACAGCTTCCCGGCTTTCCCAAGAGAATGGCCATTTCAACCGCGTTCCTTGCGTCTCGATGCACTTCCATCGACAACCGCGCCGGCGGAGGAACGTTCCCGAGCTTGGTCGCTTTCAATCGATCTCTCGCCACCCTGGGTCAGAAAAGCACCGGGAAGGTGCGAGGTGCAGGCCATAACCCAAGTGATCGCCTCGCGGTCGTATTCGTCGCCGGAGCGCCAGTCCTCGAAGAAGGCGTTCAGCCTATCGACACGCCCCGGCCAGATACCGGCGGCCTGCAGGCCGAGCGAAACGCCGTAATTGGTGAAGGCGAACTTGGTATCGCGCAGCCATGGCGCGCGGCTGAAATAGCCGGGCGGGTCGACCCACATCGTTTCCAGGGTTCGCAGCGAACGCCTCGTCTGCGCCCCAGCCCACGGCTCGTCGGGAAAGAAATGGGCGAGCCACAGCATCATGCCGAGGCCGAGGTCCTGCTCGATGTCGAGGGTGGGCCAATCGCGCTCCATCAGGTCACGCATCTGCGCGATCTCGGGCGCCAGTGCGTCCTCATCGAGCATCCGGTAAGAGACGTAGCCGTCATAGGCATCCATGCTGCCGAGGCCGTAGCCGGGGTAAGGGCCGCTCAGATCCTCCTGCATTTTCCAGATCACGCCGCGGCCAGGGATCACAAACGCCGGGTGAATGTCGCGCGCCAGCGCAATGCCGCGCTTGCGGTATTCCGGCTTCAGATCGCCGAGACGCGCCAAGGCGAACAGCCACATCGCCAGATAGTGGAAGTACTGGCCGTCGCGATCGGCCGCTTCGCCGATCCTCAGTCCGTGCCGGCGGCCGAGCACACGCTCGACATCGGCCGCCAGCCGCTCGGCCGCGTCCAGCCAGCGCTCTTCGCCAGTTTCTGTGTAAAGCGAGACGTAGAGCACGACCCCGAATGCGTCGGTCCACAGATACCGCAAGCCGTTGGGCCAGATGCCTTCGGCGCGCATCCAGTCGAGCTTTCGCAGGACATAGTCGACGTCACGCAACATCGCGCCAAGGCCCGAACTTATGGCAGACCGGGCTGGTGTTCGGTGCCGCGCGATTGCGAGCATGCAGAATTTTGAGCATGTCTCTCCTCCGTTGCGGTTGATCTGGCTAGATACCGCGAAACGATCTGATCGGCGGCAGGTTCCTTGGCCGTCCGATTGAGGAACCTCCGCCTGATCATGAGTTTCAGGTCCAGGCGCTCACTTCCGCACGGTGGAGGTTTCATTGCCGCACCCGATCGTGCTCTCCCTGGCAGCATCAACGCCGACGAGTGGAGCAGTACAGAAAGCGACGCCGCGCGAAAAAGGCAAAAGTGCACTGTCACCGTATTTCTGTGGCGTATTTCGAATTTTTGAGAGACCGCGCGCGAGGATATCTGGCCGAGACTTAGCGCGCCCGAGGCCGGGAGCTGCCAGGGCGAGGTCCTTAAGCGGCGCCCGTCAGCCTCCGCACGACGTCCTCGGCATGGTTCACGAGGGTCGAGACGTGAGCGTCATTGGGGAAGTAAGTCGCTTCGCACCGGGGTAGTCTCGCCACATTCACGCGCGCCTGAGCAGCAGAAATTTGCTGGTCGAGTTCGCCGTGCCAAAGGCGCAGCTGCGGAAACGCGATGTCTTCTGGTGAAAAGCCCCAGGGCGCGCCCAGGAGTTTCGCGTCCTGCACGCTGCCCTTCGTTCCCTGCCGGAACGCCTCGACCAACGACGCGGCAAGGGCTTCTCGAACCTGGGCGCGGTCAAGGCTCGTACGATCCGCTGCGGGCCACCGCCGCGCGAGCCTCACGAGCGACCGTTGAGCCTGGCTTCGATCGTGAAAGCGGCGATGCGCCAGCGGCATAAGCAGGTGCGGCATCACCCGCGATACGAGAAAGGCAAGGACACCGGGTTCTGTAGGTCCCGAGACGATACCGCACCCAGCAAGTCGACCGGGAATCTTGCAGGCGCAGGCCAGCGCGAACGGCCCGCCGCCTGAAAAGCCGACCACGGAAAATCGATCGACGCCGAGCTGGTCGGCGAGCGCACTGACGTCGTCCGGCCAATCCAACAGGCGACGGCCAGATGCGAAGGAAGATAAACCGACTCCGGGACGATCGATCGCGAGAACGCGGACGCCGGCGCGTTCGGCGGCTTTATGCAGCATCCCGCCCTCCAGACGGGAACCCGGAAAACCGTGAAAGTACAGCAACAGCTTGCCATTGGGCGCGCCGTATGCGGCAACACCTAACAGACGGCCATCGCGTGACCGCAACTTGGATGAATTAGCGTCCTCTACAATCATGGCTTAAGCCTTAGGCGAAGCCGCAATACGTATCGAGCTCCCTAATGTATGCTCGCGAATACCGGTGACAGTGCACCTTTTAGGTAACCAATTGAAAACGTTGGTGATCCCGACAGGAATCGAACCTGTGACCTACAGATTAGGAATCTGCCGCTCTATCCTACTGAGCTACGGGACCATCGCGCCCGACACATAACCGCTTCGGATCGTTTCGCCAAGAGGCAGCTAGGCTGCTCGCTTGGGTTCGACCGCGAACGGGCTCAGGCCGAGCCAGGTCTGCATTTTGCGGGCGATATCCTGGTCTCCCGTCAAGATGACTTTCGCCCCGGCCTTCTCGACGGTGATCAGCCCCATCCAGATTTCAGTCATGGTGTGCAGGTCGGTTGAGACGTAGAGATCGACATCGAAGCCCGGATCGTACCAGCAGAGGTCGACCTCGCCGTGCTTCTCGACGATCAGCCACCATGACCGTTTCGAGGCGGGGAGCTCCTGATACAGAAATTGTATCACCGTGCGGCCATCGGGCAGCGGCGACGCATTGAGGTTGCGCCGCATGTCCCACATCAGCAGCGACGGATCGAGGTTCTTCAGCGACAGCCGCGACTCGACCCATTTCTGCCCCCAAAAGCCCATCGCCTCGACGACGGAACGCAGATCCCGGCCTGCCTCGGTCATCCGGTATTCGAAGATGCCTTTCTCGCCGCGCACCTCCTTGCGCTCGACGATCCCGGCCAGTTCGAGCTCCTTGAGGCGTTGCGACAGAAGGGTCGGCGACATTTTGGGGACGCCGCGGCGCAGATCGTTGAAACGGGTCGAGCCCGCCACCAATTCGCGAAGCAGAACCATGGTCCAGCGGGTGCACAGCACCTCCGCGGCCATCGATAACGGGCAGAACTGCTTGTATCCGGACTGGGTCATGATATTGCCTTCCCCTCAAACTCAGCCGGAACCATAGGCCTTTCCCGGCGACGCGGCGAGTACAGAAACTGTACCGGCCCGGTGTGGTGGATTTGAAGTTCCTGCTTTCTGGGTGGCATCAGCGTTAGGATCTTCAAATCCAAAACCACACTGGAAATCCAGGCATTTGCTGGTGTGGCATTCGAATCCGAAATTCGCTCGCTGCGTTGCTCCAAAGTGAATGCGAATTTCGGATTCGCCACACCAGTACAGATCGCGGACTGGCTGGCGCGACCTTGCCATGCGACCCCTCTGCCGCTGCACTGGATACCCCTGTGCACGACCAGGAGACATAACCCATGACCGCTTACGTTATCGCAGACATCAAGGTGAGGGACCCGAAGTGGATGCCGGCCTATGCCGCGTCGGTCCACGACCTCGTACACAAGCACGGCGGCAGATATCTGTCGCGCAGCGGCAATGTGAAGACGCTCGAAGGCAAGCCGCTCGACACGACGCTGATTGCCTTGATGGCGTTCCCGACCGAGGCCGCGGCGCGCGCCTTCACCGACGATCCCGCCTACGCACCGTTCGTTTCGGCCCGTCAGGGCGGCAGCGACAGCCGTTTCCAGCTGATCGACAACTCCGATCTGGCCGGAACCATCCCGTATCTGCCGAAGGGATGATGTTCCCCTGCATTCGTCGCATCGGGACAGGGATCTCCCAGCAACAACAGCCACAGCGTCCACCTGCCGGGCCTCCTTACTACCGGCGGCCGGCCGGGCTGTGCTTTTCAAGAAGAATGGAATGACTATGACAATCAACTTTCGCAACAAGTTCCTCGCTGCCGCGGTGCTGCTGTCGGCCTGCACTGCATTGGCGCAGGCGCATCAGGCAGCGCCCTCGTCCGGTCCCAATCCGCTGGCCGACAAGGTGCGAGCCGCCAACAGTCGCTTCGAGAGTGTGGCGGCGGCGACCGCCGAGGGCTATGCTCCCATTCCTTGCGCCAGCGGCATCACCGGCGGCGCCATGGGCATCCATTACGTCAATCCCGGCTACCTCAAGGACGACGCTGTCGATGTCGCCAAGCCCGAAGCGGTGATGTACGAGCCGATGGCCGACGGCACGCTAAAACTGATCGCGGTCGAATACATCACCTCGAAAGGCCCGGCCTCGCTCGATGGGCATCTGTTCAACTTCAACAGCGCGCCCAACCGCTATGGCCTCGGTCCGTTCTACGAGCTGCATGTCTGGGCCTGGAAAGGCAACCCAACCGGCGCGTTCGCGGACATGAACCCGAAGGTGTCGTGCGAACCGACGACTGCTGCCAGCCAGTAAGCAGCCGAGCCACGCGGCGTCAACGCCGCCTGGCCGCGCTGAATTGCGGGGCACCCGGCAACGGGCGCAAAGACGGCTCGGATAGCGGAACTTTCGGGATGCCGGCGCGCTTTAGTGTCCCGAGGAGACACCGCATGAGCGCCACCAAAGAATTCTTTGAAACCTGGCTGCAGGAGAATGTCGGCAATCTGCCCGCCGAGAGCGAGGTGAGCGTCGCCGTCCTGGCGCAGCAATTCGAGCAGGATGCCGATGCTGCCGGCTATGGCCACGAGGTTCGCGAAGACGAACTCGGCAATATCCAGGAGGCGATCGAGGCAGCCCTGAAGAAGGCGAGGACAGGCGAAGAGCCGCAGTCCGCCGACGACAATGAGCTGGCGCCGGTCATGGAGGCACTGGAGGTCGAGGATCCGAAGAGCGGGCCTTGACTGATTAGCCGGCGAACGACCACGTGCTCTGCACCTGACGGCGCAGGCCAACCACTTGCGTCGATGCACTCTTCGGCCATGGTAACGGCATGGATCCTAGGGTCTCCGCGACGTCGCTTCGCTCCTGCTCCGCCCTAGGATGACGAAGGGAAAAATGTTTCCGCCAATCTGGAGAGGTTTGTAGTTCGCCATCAGTCGTCGTCCGATAACACGCAGACGCACTGCCAATCTCCAACATCAGCCATTGGCCTCAGCTTTCAGCGATCATGCCTTCGTCATCCTAGGGCGAAGCAAGGAGCGAAGCGACGCGGCGTAGACCCTAGGATCCATGCCGTTACGTTCGAGCGTCGCGGCCTTCGGTGAACATCAACACACGGAGGCGGATGCGTTCAAATTGATCCGTGTCATGCTCCGTCTGTTGTTGGTTGCATTTCTACGGCGCCAACGGATTCCACTCGGCAAATGCTACGCCGCCAGTGCCGTCTCCGCCAGCTTCACCCAATAGCTCATGCCGTGCGGGATGACCTCGTCGTTGAAATCGTAGGCCGGGTTGTGCAGGCCGGCGGTATCGCCATTGCCGATGAAGATGAAGGCGCCCGGCCGCGCTTCCAGCATGTAGGAGAAATCCTCGCCGCCCATCACCGGCTGGATCGCGCGGTGCACATGGCTGTCGCCGGCGACGTCGGCCGCGACGTCGCTGGCAAAGACCGTCTCTTCCGGATGGTTGAAGGTGACGGGGTAGTTGGCATTGTAATCGACCTCGATTGTCGCGCCGAAGGCAGCACCCAGGCCTTGGCAAAGGGCGCGGATGCGCTCTTCGGCCTTCTTGGCAACCTCCTTCTTCAGCGTGCGTACCGTTCCGGCGATCTCGGCGCTCTCGGGAATGATGTTATAGGCGTCGCCGGCGTGGAATTTCGTCACCGAGACGACCACCGCCTCGACCGGATCGGTGCTGCGCGAGGCGATCGTCTGCAGCGCGCCGACAAGCTGGCTGGTGATGACGATCGGATCGATGGTGCCATGCGGCATCGCCGCGTGGCCGCCCCGGCCCTTGACGGTGATGGTGAACTCGGCGGTCGCCGCCATGATCGGACCCGGCCTGATGGCGAACTGGCCGACCGGTAGGCCCGGCATGTTGTGCATGCCGAACACCTTGGAGATGCCGAAGCGCTCCATCATGCCGTCCTTGACCATCTCGTTGCCGCCGCCGCCGCCCTCTTCGGCCGGCTGGAAGATGACCGCGACGGAGCCGGCGAAATTGCGCGTTTCGGCGAGGTATTTGGCGGCACCCAACAGCATCGCGGTGTGGCCGTCATGGCCACAGGCGTGCATCTTGCCGGGGACGGTCGAGGCATAGGATTTGCCGGTGATCTCGTTGAGCGGCAGGGCGTCCATGTCGGCGCGCAGGCCGATGGTCGAGCCTTCGCCATGGCGGCCGCGGATGATGCCGACGACGCCGGTCTTGCCCAAACCCGTCGCGATGTCGTCGCAGCCGAATGCCTTCAGCTTCTCGGTGACGAAGGCGGCGGTCTTGAAGACGTCGAAATTCAGCTCCGGCGTCTGGTGCAAATGGCGGCGCCAGCCGGCCACCTCGTCCTGCATTTCGGCGGCTCGGTTCAGGATCGGCATGATGGTTCCATTTCGCTGTTGGAGCAGGCGGTCTTGGCCTGCTGCTTTGCAATTGTGCCTGCTGCCTTGCAACCATGCACGCAGCTTTGCATTGTGCTGCTGCTTCCACATTGTGATCGGCAGCACTTTGCCATGTTGACGTCACATAGAGTAAATAGCACCGCGACTGTGGTCCGGGAACAGAGGGCCGGACCATTATCCTGGCGATCGTGTAACGAAATCTTACGGAGCCAGGTGCGACTGCGGCAAGAGGCTATTTCGGTTTTTATGATGCGCTACAGGCATTTCCTCAAACTGTTGGCGGCGGGCGCGGTGGTGCTTGCGGCGCTGGCCGGGCCCGCCTTGGCCAATCCGACCATCCTGTTCGACCTGAACAGCGGCAAGATCCTGCAGCACCAGGACGCATTCAGGCGCTGGTACCCGGCATCACTGACCAAGCTGATGACCGCCTATGTGGCGTTTCGAGCGATTGCCGCGGGCGAGGTCCAGCTCGATTCGCCGATCAAGGTGACGAAACATTCCGCCGGCGAGCCGCCGAGCAAGATGGGCTTCAAGCCGGGCTCGGTGATGCGGCTCGACAATGCGTTGAAGATGATGCTGGTCAAATCGGCCAACGATATCGCTATGGCGGTCGGCGAGAATATCGGCGGTTCGCAAGCGGCTTTCGCCGAACGCATGAACGCCGAGGCGCGGCGGCTCGGCATGAGCGGGTCGCATTTCGTCAATCCGAACGGGCTCTATTCGCCGGACCAGTATACGACAGCGCGCGATCTTGCTTTGCTGGTGATGGCGATTCGCACGGAATTTCCGCAATATGCCCCCTGGTTCTCGATCGAAGGCCTTGCCGTCGGCAAGAAGGCAATCTCCAACTACAACCTGCTGATCGGCCGCTATCCGGGTGCCGACGGCATGAAGACGGGTTTCGTCTGCTCGTCCGGTTTCAACATGATCGGCTCGGCTACCCGCAACGGCCGCACCGTGGTCGCCGTAGTGCTCGGCGAACGGTCGGCCATTACCCGCGCCGAGACGGCGGCAAAACTGCTCGACCAGGGCTTTGCAACGCCGGCGCCGAGCGGGCTGACGGTCGCGGCGCTGCCTGTCTATGGCGACACCATGTCGGCCAACGACATGGATGACGAGATTTGCAAGAAGAAGCCGGTCGCGGAGCAGTCGGAAGCAGCACCGGCGGTCGGCGACAAGGGCAAGGACCTGCCGAAATCGCCCTATAAGGAAAAGCTCGACCATGTCCCGACGCTGATCGCCGTTGGCCTCGGCGGTGCCACGGGGCCGGTGCCGAAGGCGATGCTCGACGCCTCCGGGCAGGAATATGCCGACGTGCCGCTGCCGACATGGCGGCCGGACCGGGCGCCGCCGGCCGGCGCCGAGCCTGTTGTGGCCGGATCCGCCACCGCCGTGCAGGTCCAGCAGCCGACCAAGGCGCTGAACTAGCCGCATGGCCGGCTTCCCGATCCCCGTTTCGGTGCTCACCGGCTTTCTCGGCGCCGGCAAGACGACGCTGCTCAACCGGCTGCTCCGGGATCCGGCGCTCGCCGACACCGCCGTCATCATCAACGAGTTCGGCGAGGTGGCGATCGACCATCTTCTGGTCGAGCAGGCCTCCGACGGCATCATCCAGCTCTCCGACGGCTGCCTCTGCTGCACGGTGCGCGGCGAGCTGGTCGACACGCTGGCCGATCTCGTCGACCGGCTGCAGACCGGCCGCATCGACCGGCTTGCCCGCGTCGTCGTCGAGACCACCGGGCTCGCCGATCCCGCCCCCGTGCTGCAATCGATCATGGCGCATCCGGCCCTGGTCCAGGCCTTCCGGCTCGACGGCGTCATCACCCTGGTCGATGCCGTCAACGGCAATGCGACGCTCGATGCCCATGTCGAGGCAGTGAAGCAAGTGGCGGTCGCCGATCGCATCGTGCTCAGCAAGGCCGACCTGGCCACGGATGCAGGTAATGTCGAGGCGTCGCGGGCGCGGCTCAGGCAGCTCAACCCGAGCGCCGTGGTGCTCGACACGAGCCAGGCGAGCGCCGCGACCCTGTTCGATTGCGGGCTCTACAATCCGGCTACCAAATCGGTCGATGTGCAGCGTTGGCTGGGCGAAGAAGCCGGCCACAACCATGACCACAGCGGGCATGACCACAGCGGGCATGATGACGACGGGCATGACGGTGGCGACCACCATCACCATGGTCATGGTCATGGCCACAGGCACGATTCCCGCGTGCGTTCGTATTCGCTGGTCCATGACGGGCCGGTGCCGTTTTCGGCAATCGAGATGTTCCTCGATCTGCTGCGCTCGGCGCATGGCGAGCGCCTGTTGCGGATGAAGGGCGTCATCGAGCTTGCAGAAGACCCGTCGCGGCCACTGGTTATCCATGGCGTGCAGAAGATCCTGCATCCGCCGGTGCAACTGCCGGCCTGGCCGGACAGCCAGCGCGGCACCAGACTGATGCTGATCACGCTCGATATGCCGGAAGACTATATCCGCCGGCTGTTCGCCGCCTTCACCAACCGGCCGTCGATCGACACGCCGGACCGCGCTGCCCTGGAAAGCAATCCGCTGGCTATTGCCGGGCGTGGGTGAAGCTGCCGATCTCCCCCCTCGAGGGGGAGATGGCCGGCAGGCCAGAGGGGGTCGACGCGACCGGACGCGGCCTCCTGCGGCAGATCAAGGTTGGCGCTTTACGCGAGGCGACCCCCTCTGTCGCCTTCGGCGACATCTCATCCTCGAGGGGGAGATTACCCCGCTCAGCCGCGCTCGACCAGGAAGCGGTGGCCGCCTGACGTCGCGGTCGTCTCGACCAGCCGGTGGCCGCTCTCGGCGCAGAAGGCGGGAATGTCTATGACGGCGAGCGGGTCGGTGGTTTCGAGCCACAGCCGGCTGCCCGGCTGCATTGCGGCCAGGCGCTTTTTTGCCTTGAGCACGGGCAGCGGGCAGTTCAAGCCTTTGAGGTCGTAGACGGCGGCGCGGCTGGTTGAAGGCCTGTTTTTTTGGCCCCCATCTTCTTGCTCAAGCATAAAGCTCAGCCGCCAAACATGCCGAGCAGCTTTTTCTTCAATCTTGTCGCCGTGCTTTCGGCGTCCGCAGCCTGCGTTTCGACTGCCGGGGCGGCGTCCGATGGCGCTACGGTGGCGGTGGCGACAGGCATCTCTGCGGCGGTCTTGGCTGCTTCCTTTTCGGCGAGCGCCTGGGCCTTGGCAGCTTCCTTCTCGGCCAGGGCTTGCGCCTTGGCTGCCTCTTTCGCGGCCTTGGCCGCTTCTATGGCGGCAAGCCTTTGTTCCTCGGCCTTCTGCTTGGCAGCCTTTTCGGCGTCGAGCGCCGCCATCTTGCGGCCCGCCGGCGAATCGATGCGGCCCATGCGCGCCGTTTCGGCCACGGTACCGTCAGGGTTCAGCGAGGGCGGCTCGATCGGAACGCGTTCGCCGCGGGCACGCCGTTTCGACCAGTCGGAAACGATGCTGGCTTCCTTGATCCCGGCGATGGTCGGCTTGGGCGCCGGCACGCTGGCCTTGATGGCGCCGTTGAAGGCCGCCTCATAGGTGCTTTGATAGGCGTTGATGGCGCTCTTCAGCGAATCGGGCTGGGTGGTTGCAGGGCAAGGGCCGGTCGGATTGAAGGTCGAGCCGTCGGCCGCAATCTGGTTGAACACGTAGCGCTTCTCGCAGACGTCGACCTTCGGCGGCACCTTGGTGACCTCGAAATTGTCGTAGCCGACCTTCAGCATCTTCCAGAATTCGTAGTTCGGGTCGTTGCGATAGCGCGCCATGTTGGCTGCGGTCATGCGGAACGGAAAAGCCTGGATCTGGAACTCGGTCTGGCCGCCCTGGAAGGCGTCGCGGCCGAAGGCGTAGATCTGCTCGATCTGCGCGTCGGTCATCGAATAGCAGCCAGACGACGAGCAGGCGCCATGGACCATCAGGTTCGAACCGGTGCGGCCATTGGCGCGATCATAGGCGTTCGGGTAGCCGATGTTGAAGGACAGGTGATAATTCGACCGCGGGTTCATCTGTGCCGGACGGACGGTGTAAAAGCCTTCCGGCGCCTGGCGGTCGCCTTCGGTGAACTTCGGCCCGAGCTTGCCCGACCATTTGCAGATGTCGTAGCTGGCGACCAGGTCGTAGCGGCCGTTGGTCTTGGCCTTCCAGATTTCGAGCTTGCCTTCTTCCTTGAAGATGCGGGCCATCACCGAGGAGGTGCGGACCATGCCCTTGGCTTTCATCTCGGACAGGATCTTGTCCGGCAGCGGCTTGTTGGCTTGCGGCGCAAAATCCTTCATCGAAGCATCGTTGCAGCCGGCGACGCCGATCGCAGCGATCAGAACTCCGGTGCGGGCAAGCCTGGCTAACATGGATATGGCTATCGTCTTCATCTCTGCGCCGCGGATGCCGCGGCTGCTAAACTGACCACTGACGGACCCTAAGCCCGTTAACCTTGAAAATTCCTTACCGCAATCATGCTGGCGCGTCCCCTTACGGCAAGTCCACTGAGCCGAATGCAGCGGCATTTTTGTGGCGAAACTGGTTCACGCCGCCACATTTCGGGCCGCGTGCCTGCCGGATGTTACAGATTGCGGCCCATCGCCAGGTATTTCTCGCGGCGATGCTCGCGGAAGTCGGTGTTGGCGCCGGAGAATTCCTTCATCGTCCTGGCAATGAGGTCGCCGGTGGCGGCGATCACCGTTTCGGGGGCGCGATGGGCACCGCCGAGCGGCTCGGCGATGATGGCGTCGATGATCTTCAGCTCCAGCAGGTCCTGCGCCGTGATCTTCATGTTGGTCGCAGCATCCCTGGACCGCGTGGTATCGCGCCACAGGATCGAGGCGGCGCCTTCCGGCGAGATCACCGAATAGATGGCGTGTTCGAGCATGTAGACGCGGTTGGCGGTGGCGATCGCTATGGCGCCGCCCGAGCCGCCTTCGCCGATTACCACCGAGATCGACGGCACCTTCAGGCCAAGGCAGGCCGAGGTCGACCGGGCGATGGCTTCCGCCTGGCCGCGCTCTTCGGCGTTGACGCCGGGATAGGCGCCGGCAGTGTCGACCAGCGTCAGCAGCGGGATCTGGAAGCGGTCGGCGAGTTCCATCAGCCGCACCGCCTTGCGGTAGCCCTCCGGCCGCACCGAGCCGAAATTATGCTTCAGCCGGCTTGCCGTGTCGGAACCCTTCTCCTGGCCGATAATCGCCACCGGCTCGCCACGAAAGCGGGCAAAGCCGCCGACGATCGCCTGGTCCTCGCCGAAATTGCGGTCGCCGGCGAGCGGCGTGAAATCGGTAAGCAGGCCCTTGATGTAGTCGATGCAATGCGGCCTGTCCGGATGGCGCGCCACCTGCACCTTCTGCCACGGGGTCAGCGCCTTGTAGGCGTCGCGCAGCGCATCGCGCGAGCGCTTCTCGAGGCGGGCGATCTCATCGCCGACATCGACCGCCTCGCCGTTCTCGGCAAGCTTCTTCAGCTCAAGGATCTTGCCTTCGAGATCCTGCACAGGCTTTTCGAAATCGAGGTAATTGTACATTCTTGGGCGGACCGGCAAGTCGGAAGGCAATGACTGACGCAAGCCTGAAAATGCAGGCTGGGCGCGGTGGAACGTCGTTCTCACATAGCGACATGACGCCTAGTCGGCAAGCGGATGATGATCGTTGACCAGACGCACCAGCCGCTCCTCCAGCACATGCGTGTAGATCTGCGTCGTTGAAATATCGGCATGGCCAAGCAACTGCTGCACGGCCCTGAGATCGGCGCCGTTCTGCAGGAGATGGCTGGCGAAAGCATGGCGCAGCACATGCGGGGATATCTTCGCCGTGGCAATGCCGGCCCGCGCGGCAAGCCCCTTCAGCTCGCGGGCAAAGACCTGTCTCGAAAGATAGCCGCTGTCCGAGGCGGCCGGAAACAGGAACGGGCTGTCGGCAAGAGCCGGCACCGCCGCCCGCGCGGCAAGCCATGTCCGCATCGCCGTGCGCGCCTTGGCCGACAGCGGCACCATGCGTTCCTTGTTGCCCTTGCCGCGCACCATGAAGAAGCGGTCGTCGCGCTGTGCCACCGTCACGGGAAGGCCGACCAGCTCCGAAACGCGCAAACCGGTGGCGTAGAGCACCTCGACCAGCGCGTGCAGGCGCAGCGCCGCCAGGCTGTCGCCGTCGTTGAGCGAGGGGTCGATCGCCTCCTGCGCGGCGCGGTCGAGCAGCCGGCCGGTATCGGCCTCGCTCATCGTCTTCGGCAGCGGCCGGCCCTTCTTCGGGCTGTCCAGCGTGCCGGTCGGATCGTCGCCGCGCAGGCCTTCGGCGTAGAGGAACTTGAAGAACTGCCGGACCGCCGACAATTTGCGCGCCTGCGAGGTGGCGGCAAAGCCACGCGCGGCGATGTCGTCGAGATAGGCGCGGATGTCAGCGCTTGTGGCAGCGGCAAGCCCGCCGCCGATCCCGGCGGAAGCGTCCTCGAGGTCGTGGCGATAGGAGGAAAGCGTGTTTTCGGCAGCGCCGCGCTCGGCGCTCATCATCTCCAGGAAAGCTTCGATGCGGGCGGCGCTGTTCATTTTTTGGGATTGAGCTTTTCCGGAGGGATACGCACGCTCATTTCCGCCTTTCTCGGCTCGACGAACATGACCAGGGCGAACATCGCGCCATAGACAATGCCGGCCAGAATCGCGAGCGTCACGACAAAGCGAAACAGTGTTGGCATTAATTTTCGCCCGTCGTCTTATTCTGCATTTCCAACCCTGTGCCCTTATGAGACGCCAATCCGGCCAATTCAAGGGTGAAGCCCATAGTCCCGGTTGCGCCGCGCTTGACGCAAACAGGCTTTTGATGTCGATACGCCGGCAAAGAGGCCCTAGAAGCATGAATGCGCTACCAGCAAATCCTCCGGGCGAGAGCCATGCCGCGCTGCTCGGCCGACTGGGCGGCCGTTCCATCGTCTTTGTCGGGCTGATGGGCGCCGGCAAGACGGCGATCGGCCGCAAGGTGGCGGCGATGCTGGCACTGCCCTTCATCGACAGCGACCAGGAGATCGAAACCGTTTCGCGCATGAGCGTCCCGGACCTGTTCGAGCGCTATGGCGAGGCGGAGTTCCGGGCGCTGGAGCAGCGCGTCATCCTGCGCGTGCTGGAGCACGGGCCGCAGGTGCTGTCGACCGGCGGTGGCGCCTTCATGAACGCGCAGACGCGCGAGGCGATCGCCAGCCATGGCGTTTCGGTTTGGCTGAAAGCCGAGATCAACCTGTTGATGGAGCGCGTTTCCAAGAAACAGAACCGGCCGCTGCTGAAAAGCGCCGATCCACGCGCCGTGCTCGAACGGCTGATGGCGGAACGCTACCCCGTTTATGCCGCGGCCGATGTCATCGTGCCGACCCGCGACGACCGCAAGGAGATCATTGCCGCCGAAGTGGTAGAGGCGTTGCGCGGCCACCTTGGCGTTGCCGACATCGACGAGGTGCGGTCGTGAGCGCTGATGCAACGGTCTCTGTCGAAGTCGGGCTTGGCGAGCGTGCCTACGACATTTTGATCGGTCCCGGCCTGCTGTCACGCGCCGGCGCCGAGATTTCGCGCCGTCTGCCGGGCACGCGAGCGGCGGTTGTCACCGACGAAAACGTCGCTAGCGCGCATCTCGCGACGCTTGCGGCCGGCCTGGCAAGCGGAGGCATCCAACATGCCGTCATCACGCTGCCGCCCGGCGAAAAGACCAAGAGCTTTGCGCATCTCGAAGAGGTGGTCGACGGCGTGCTGGCCGCCAAGCTGGAGCGCGGCGATGTCGTCATCGCTCTCGGCGGCGGCGTCGTCGGCGACCTCGCCGGCTTTGCCGCCGGCATCGCGCGGCGCGGCATGAACTTCGTTCAGGTTCCGACCTCGCTGCTGGCGCAGGTCGATTCCTCCGTCGGCGGCAAGACCGGCATCAACAGCAAGCGCGGCAAGAACCTGGTCGGGGTGTTTCACCAGCCGAAGCTGGTGCTGGCCGACACCGAAGTGCTCGACACGCTGCCGATCCGCGAGTTTCGCGCCGGCTACGCCGAACTGGCCAAATACGGGCTGATCGACCGGCCGCAGTTCTTCGCCTGGCTGGAGGAAAACTGGCCTCGCGTGTTTGCCGGCGGGCCGGAGCGGGCTGCGGCCATCGCCGAGGCCTGTCGCGCCAAGGCCGACGTCGTTGCCCGCGACGAGTTCGAGACCGGCGACCGCGCCCTGCTCAATCTCGGCCACACTTTCGGCCATGCGCTGGAGGCGGCGACCGGCTATGACGGCGCAAGGCTCGTGCATGGCGAAGGCGTCGCCATCGGCATGGCGCTGGCGCATCGCTTTTCGTCAAGGCTCAATTTGGCGAGCCCCGACGACGCGGCGCGTGTCGAGGCGCATCTTCGCGCCGTCGGCCTGCCCTGGCGCATGGCCGACATTCCAGGCGAACTGCCCGACGCCGAGACGCTGTTCTCCTTCATCACCCAGGACAAGAAGGTGTCGCGCGGCGCGCTGACCTTCATCCTGACGCGCGGCATCGGCCAGGCCTTCATCGCCCGGGATGTGCCGGCCTCGGAAGTGCTGGCGTTCCTCCGGGAGAACCATCCGGGATGAGCCAGGCCGGCTGGATCGCGGCTGCAGTGCTCGCCGGCCTCGGCCTGCTGGGCTTCGTCCTGCGCCGGCAAATGCTCGCCGCCTTCGGCTACGAGCTGCAACGCATCGAGCCGCAGCGCTCGGCGCGCGACGAACTGCGCGGCGCCGTCGACGATTTCCGCCGCGACGGCCAGGTGGTGCGCGAGGACCGCGCCCGCATTGGCGGCCTGTTCGACCTCGAGGAGCTCGAAGTGTCGGACGTCATGGTCCACCGCACCAATATGCGCTCGGTCAATGCCGACGACCCGCCGGAAGCGGTGGTTCGCGAGATCCTGCAGAGCCCGCACACCCGCATGCCGTTGTGGAAGGGTTCGCTCGACAACATTGTCGGCGTGCTGCACGCGAAGGATCTGCTGCGCGCGCTGAACGAGGTCGGCAACGATTTCTCCCGGATCGACGTGATGAAGATCGCGTCGAAACCGTGGTTCGTGCCCGACACCACGACGCTGCAGGAGCAGCTCAATGCCTTCCTGCGCCGCAAGGCGCATTTCGCCATCGTCGTCGACGAATATGGCGAGGTCGAAGGGCTGGTGACGCTGGAAGACATCATCGAGGAGATCGTCGGCGAGATCGCCGACGAGCACGACATCGACATCCAGGGCGTCAAGCAGGAGGCCGACGGCTCCGTCGTCGTCGACGGCACGGTGCCGATCCGCGACCTGAACCGGGCGCTCGACTGGAACCTGCCGGACGAGGAAGCCACCACCATCGCCGGCCTTGTCATCCACGAGGCGCAGTCGATCCCGGACGAAAAGCAGGCCTTTACGTTTCACGGCAAGCGCTTCGTCGTCATGAAGCGCGACAAGAACCGGATCGCACGGTTGAGGATCAAGCCGGCGATGCTTGGAGAATGACAGTGCGCACCTTGTGGCAGCCGTGGGCAGTCAGGCGTTTATGACAATCGATCGGCGAACCCTGCTTCTGGCGTCGATGGCGGCGCTGCTGCCGGGGCAGGCTCGTGCCGCATCGCGGCTGCGTTCGCAATCGCCCGAAACCTTCGACTATGGTCCGGCCAAGCTCGACATCTATTCCCGCGATGGCGCAAGCGGCCTGCCGGTCGTCTTCTTCGTCCATGGCGGCGCCTGGCGGGTCGGCAACCGCAACAATGTCAACTCCAAGCCTGGTTTCCTGCTCGACAATGGCTTCTGCTTCGTCTCGATCGACTACCGGATGTTGCCTGAAGCAGACGTCGCCACCCAGGCGGCTGATGTCGAACTGGCCTATCGCTACGTCCGCGCCAACATCGCCAGGCATGGCGGCGATCCGGACCGGATCGTCGCAATGGGCCATTCGGCCGGCTGCCATCTCGTCGCATTGACCGGCCTGCGCGGCGGCCTGCCCGGCGTCGCGGCGCTGGTCCTCGACGACACCAGGGCTTACGATCTGGAGGCACTGGCCAGGAGCGGCGGCATGGCAGGGGTCTATGCCCGCGCCTTTTCCGATCCGGCGCAGTGGCGCGCGCTGTCGCCTGTCACCTACGTCGAAGGCCGCAAGCACCCGCCGACCTTTATCGCCCATTCGCGCGCGAAAGCCCGCGCGGCGGACGCGCAGGCCTTCGCCGAGCGTCTGCGCGCCACCGGAACCAGGGTCACGCTGTTCGACGGCAGCGCCTATTCGCACATGTCGATCAATCGCGACTTCGGCACCGAAGGCGATACATTGACCGCAGCGGTGATGGCTTTCCTGAGGGCGAGCCTCGGCTGAGTTACCAGCGGGTCTTTTGGATGGCGGCAGGCCGGTGAGGCGCGCGCAGACGCGGGGAACGAGGGACGGCTAAGCCGGAGCGATTGCTGTGACCGTGGTCATTGCCCGTGGTCACTTCTGGTCCTATATAGTGAACGGCAATTTTGTTCATTGAGGTGGCGCATGGCCGCGCAGGTGTCGAAATCGAAGTTCAAGGCAAAGGCTCTCGAGTATTTTCGTCAGGTTGAAACGAGTGGCGAGCCAATCATTGTGACCGATCACGGCCAGCCCACACTGGAGATACGACGCTATGAATCGGTTGCGCGCGACCCTTTGGAGGTGCTGCGCGGGTCCGTCCTGCGTTACGACCGCCCCACGGATCCGGTGGCCGAAGATGATTGGGAAGCCAGCAATTGATCGTGTTGGACACGCATGTTCTCGTCCGCTGGGTCGGCGGTGAGACCGATATGCTTTCAGAACCCGCACTTCACGCAATCGAGCGGGAGAGGATAGGTGGCGAGATTTTGATCTCCTCGATATCGGCATGGGAAATCGCCATGCTGATTTCCCGGGGGCGTCTCCTGCTATCGATGGACGTGGGCGAATGGCTGGCGACGGTCAGCAAACTCGAAAAACTGAGCTTCATTTCCGTCGATAATGACATTGCCGTGAATAGTACCGAACTTCCGGGAGAGTTTCACAAAGATCCGGCTGATCGGATCATTGTTGCGACCAGTCGAAAATTTGCGGCACCTTTGGTGACCGCGGATCAGAAGCTGCGAGACTATCGATATGTAAAGACGATCTGGTAGGGCAATTACCAGCGGGTCTTTTCGCCGGGCGCCGCCGGCTCGATCGCCAGGGCGTGGACGCCGGATTTCAACTCCTCGGCCAGCAGATCGTTGACGGCGCGGTGACGCTCGACGCGGCTCATGCCGGCAAAGGCGGGGGCGACGATGCGGACGCGGAAATGCGTCTCGCCGGCGCCGTCGAAGGTGGCGTGATGGCCGGAATCCACATGATGATGCCCGGCATGAAGATGGCTTTCGTTGATGACGGACAGCCGTTCCGGCGAAAACGCCTTTTTCAGCTTATCTTCCATCGTTGCCTGTATGGACATCGCCGCTTCCCTTCACCACATCTATGTCATCGCACAAAATTCGCCATTCGCCGGTTTTATGCCGCGATTCAGCGGTTAGGGCGATCATCGCGAAAATGTCAATTCTTGTTTCGCATCCGCGAACAGCCCATAAATGGGTGAGATGAAGCCGTACCCAAAATATTTCGAGAAGATTCGCATCCGCCCGGAGAAGGACGCGGAGCTGAAGTCGCGTTCGCCGATCTGCCAGTGGGATGGCTGCAAGGAGGCCGGTACCCACCGCGCCCCGGTCGGACGCATGAAGGAAGGCGAGTATTTCCAGTTCTGCTTCGACCATGTGCGCGAGTACAACAAGGGCTTCAATTATTTCTCGGGCGTTCCCGACACCGAGATCGCGCGCTTCCAGAAGGAAGCCATGACCGGTCACCGGCCGACCTGGAAAATGGGCGTCAACGGCGCCTCGACACGCTCCTCGCCCGATTTCGCCCAGGCGCGCTCCGGCCGCGCCGGCTATTACAATCGCATGCGCGATCCCTTCGACCTGTTCAAAGGCCCGAAGGACCCGCGCGAAGCACGCGAGCGCAAGGCCAAGCCGCTTGAGGCCAAGGCACTGGAAACGCTTGGCCTTGATACAAAGGCAAGTGGCAAGGATATCAAGGCGCGCTATAAGGAACTTGTGAAACGCCACCATCCGGATGCGAATGGCGGCGACAGAGGTTCGGAAGACCGGTTCCGCGATGTGCTCCAGGCGTATCGCGTGCTCAAGCAGGCAGGTTTGTGCTGAGCGACCTTACGGTTCGTGTCGCTTTCCAACTTTCATAAGGTTGGAAAAGGCTCTAAGACCGCCCCCGAACAAAATCGATTGCCAGCGAAACGCGGCGTTTCGCTTGTGGAGACGTTGATAGAGATGAACAAGGTCGATCGCGACATCGCCAACCTGCCCGACACCACGGTGTCGGTGAAGGAGACATTCGGCTTCGACTCCAGGATGGTGGTGCCGGCCTATTCGGTGACGAGCGAGCATGTCCCCGACATCGACCCGGACTACCTGTTCGACAAGAACACGACTATGGCGATCCTCGCCGGCTTTGCCTATAACCGCCGGGTCATGGTGTCGGGCTATCACGGCACCGGCAAGTCGACGCATATCGAGCAGGTCGCCGCACGCCTCAACTGGCCTTGCGTGCGCGTCAATCTCGACAGCCATGTCAGCCGTATCGACCTCGTCGGCAAGGACGCCATCGTCGTCAAGGACGGGCTGCAGATCACCGAATTCCGCGATGGCATCCTGCCCTGGGCCTACCAGCACAATGTCGCGCTGTGCTTCGACGAGTACGATGCCGGCCGCCCGGACGTGATGTTCGTCATCCAGCGCGTGCTGGAATCGTCGGGCCGGCTGACGCTGCTCGACCAGAGCCGGGTCATCCGCCCGCATCCGGCCTTCAGGCTGTTTTCGACCGCCAACACGGTTGGGCTGGGCGACACCACCGGCCTCTACCACGGCACCCAGCAGATCAACCAGGCGCAGATGGACCGCTGGTCGATCGTCACCACGCTGAACTATCTGCCGCACGACAATGAGGTGAACATCGTGCTGGCCAAGGCCAAGCACTATCGCGACGGCAAGGGCAAGGAGATCGTCAACAAGATGGTGCGCGTCGCCGACATGACGCGGTCGGCCTTTATCAACGGCGATTTGTCGACCGTCATGAGCCCGCGCACGGTCATCACCTGGGCCGAGAATGCCGAAATCTTCGGCAACATCGGCATGGCGTTCCGGCTGACCTTCCTCAACAAATGCGACGAGCTGGAACGCTCGCTGGTCGCCGAGTTCTACCAGCGCGCCTTCGGCGAAGATCTGCCGGAATCGGCTGCCAATGTGGTGCTGGGCTAAGCAGAGTCTCGATGGCGGGTCCGGGCGACAACACGCGAAACAAATCCAAGACCGGCGCTGAGAACGACAGCTTCAAGCGCGCCGTTACCGTCTGCATGCGCGCCATTGCCGGCGACAAGGATCTCGAGGTCGGTTTCGCCAAGGACCGGCCGGCGCTGGCCGGCAGCCGTGCCCGGCTGCCGGAATTGCCGAAGAAGGCATCGAAGGCGGACATCGCCATCACCCGCGGGCTCGGCGATTCCATGGCGCTGAAGCGCGCCTGCCATGATGCGCGCATCCACACCAGGCTGGCACCGGAAGGCAAGGCAGCGCGCGCCATCTATGACGCGGTCGAGCAGGCCCGGGTCGAGGCGATAGGCTCTCGCGCCATGCAGGGCGTTGCCGACAATATCGGCTCGATGCTGGAGGACAAATACGCCAGGGCCAACCTCGTCGACGTCAAGGACAAGGCCGACGCGCCGATCGAGGAAGCGCTGGCGCTGATGGTGCGCGAAAAACTGACCGGCCGCGCTGTGCCGAAAAGCGGCGAACGGCTGGTCGATCTCTGGCGGCCCTGGGTCGAGGAAAAGGCCAGCGCCGATCTCGACGGGCTGTCGGCAAAGCTCGACGACCAGCAGGCATTCGCCCGCGTCGTGCGCGAGATGCTCGCCTCCATGGAAATGGCCGAGGAGCTCGGCGACGACCAGGAGACGGAAGACTCGGAGGACAACGACGAAAACCAGCCGCAAGGCGAGGAGCAGAGCGAGGAGGGCGGCGAAGACGATTCCGGCTCCGAGCAGTCGCAGTCCGAGGATACAGAGGCATCGTCGGACGACGAGCAATCGGCCGAGACGGAGGCCTCCGACGCCACCGCCGAGGATCTCTCCGACGATGACGACGCCGATGCGGAGACGCCCGGCGAGGCGCGCCGCAACGACAATCCCTTCACCAATCTGCCGAAGGAGATCGACTACAAGGTCTTCACCACGGCCTTCGACGAGACCGTAGGTGCGGAAGAACTGTGCGAGGAGGAGGAGCTTGATCGGCTGCGCGCCTTCCTCGACAAGCAGCTCGCCAACCTTTCCGGCGTCGTCGGGCGGCTGGCCAACCGGCTGCAACGCCGCCTGATGGCGCAGCAGAACCGCTCCTGGGATTTCGACCTCGAAGAGGGCTATCTCGATCCGGCGCGGCTGGTGCGCGTCGTCATCGACCCGATGCAGCCTCTGTCCTTCAAGCAGGAGCGCGACACCAAATTCCGCGACACGGTGGTGTCGCTGGTGCTCGATAATTCGGGTTCGATGCGCGGCCGGCCGATCACGGTCGCGGCGACCTGCGCCGACATCCTGGCGCGCACGCTGGAACGCTGCGGCGTCTCAGTCGAAATCCTCGGCTTCACCACCCGCGCCTGGAAGGGCGGACAGGCGCGCGAGAAATGGCTGAAGGAAGGCAAGCCGCCGAACCCCGGCCGGCTCAACGATCTGCGCCACATCATCTACAAATCCGCCGACCATCCGTGGCGGCGGGCGCGCCGCAATCTCGGCCTGATGATGCGCGAGGGGCTGCTCAAGGAAAACATCGACGGCGAGGCGCTGCTGTGGGCGCACAACCGGCTGATCGCGCGGCCGGAGCAGCGCAAGATCCTGATGATGATCTCGGACGGCGCGCCGGTCGATGATTCAACGCTGTCGGTCAATCCCGGCAATTATCTCGAGCGGCATCTGCGCGCCATCATCGAGCTCATCGAGACGCGCTCGCCGGTCGAGCTTTTGGCCATCGGCATCGGCCACGACGTTACCCGCTACTATCGCCGCGCCGTCACCATCGTCGATGCCGAAGAATTGGCCGGCGCCATGACCGAGCAGCTGGCCTCGCTGTTCGGCGAGGAAACCGTGCGCGACACGCGGCGCGGCGGCATGCGGCGCGCCGGATGATTTTTTCCCGCGGCGGCTTTCGGCAGAAGCTTTTGGCCGCCATTGCGTTGTTAGGCATCAGTTTGGCGCCTGCTATCTCTGCCGGGCCGGCCTCGGTCGAGCCGGCCGAAATCTCGGCACGGCCGATCAGCGAATTCCATATCGGCCGGCCGGACAAACAGTTCGGGCCGCTCGAATTCGTCGGCGGACTCGAAATGACCTCGCCGACACGCGATTTCGGCGCGCTGTCGGCGCTTCGGTTCCTCAAGCCGGGCAGCGATTTCATCGGCGTCGCCGACACCGGCTTCTGGTTCTTCGGCACCCTCGTCCACGATGCCGACAAGCGGCCTTCCGGCATCGAGAATTTTCGCATGCAGCAGATGGTCGATGCGGCCGGCCAGCCGATCGACGAGAAATGGGCGGTCGATGCCGAAGGCCTCGCGGTCAAGGACGGCATTGCCACGGTCGGCTTCGAGCGCGATCACCGTATCGCCGAGTTCAAGATCGACCCGGACGACATGAAGGCGCCGTTCAGGCAATTGGACTTCCTGATCCCGGCCGGGGAACTTCGCCGCAATCGCGGCTTCGAGACCGTCACTCGCGCCAATCCCAACGGGCAGCACGCGGGCGGACTGGTCGTGGTGTCGGAGAAGAGCCTCGACGAGGCCGGCAACATCTTTGCCGCGATCATCGAAGGGCCGCACAAGGGCGTCTTCACCGTCAAGCGCAATGGCGATTTCGACATCACCGACGGCGCCTTCCTGCCGGACGGCGACCTGTTGCTGCTGGAGCGCAGTTTTTCGATGGCCCGCGGCGTCAAGATGCGGCTGCGGCGCATCTATGGCGAAAGCGTCGAGAAGGGCGCCGTCGCCGACGGGCCGGTGCTGCTTGAAGCCGACATGGGTTACCAGATCGACAACATGGAAGCGCTCGACGTCTGGACTCGCGACGACGGCGCGCTGATCGTGTCGCTGATGTCCGACGACAACCATTCCATCCTGCAGCGCAATCTTTACCTGGAATTCATCCTGCACGAGGATTGACGCGCGACCGGTGGCTGACGGCGACGCTGGCGTTTCCACGTCGTTCGCAGCGCATGCAATGTCCTTGGCGATTTCCTCGGGCAATGACCGGCATCGCCGAGTTTTTCCAGCCGGCTCTCACCATGTGCAAAATACTTAAGTCGTGACTTGACAATTTGCGTCATCGGCGAAATACTCAAGTCCATGCTTAAGTATTCCGAGATCGACAGCATCCTGCGGGCTCTTGCCGAGCCGACGCGCCGGGCAATCCTGGAAAGGCTGAGCCGCGGGCCGGCCACCGTCAGCCAGCTGGCGGAGCCGTTCGGCATGACCTTCGCCGCCGTGCTCCAGCATCTCCAGGCGCTGGAAGCGTGCGGGCTGATCCGCAGCGAGAAGGTCGGACGCGTGCGCACCTGCCGGATCGAGCCTGGCGGGCTTGCCCCGCTCGCCGACTGGATCGCCGCGCGCCGTACGCCGGCCGAACGCCACCTCGACCGTCTCGGCCAGATCCTGGCGGAGACTGACCAACCGAACGCGACACTCCACGACCAGGAAAAGGACGACAAGAAATGAACCAGATTGCCCCGGTTAACGACGGGCACTCCGTCATCCATTCGATCTTCAGCATCGAGCGGACCTATCCGCAATCGCCCGAGCGCGTCTTCTTCGCCTTTGCCGACAAGGCGACAGTACGGCGCTGGCGCGTCGAAGGCGACGGCTTCACCATCGCCGAATTCACCTTCGATTTCCGTGTCGGCGGCGGCGAGGTTTCGCGGTTCAGCCATCAGGGCGGCCCGGAGATCAGGCTCGATGCGCAGTTCCAGGACATCGTCCCCGACCGGCGCATCGTATTTTCCTACCGGATGGCGGTCGGGCCGCAGCCGCTGTCGGCGTCGCTCACCACTGTCGAGTTCGCACCCTCCGGCGACGGCACCCGCCTGACCTATACCGAACAGGGTGCGTTCTTCGATGGCGTCGATTCAGCGCAAGGGCGCGAGGAGGGTACGCGCGGGCTGCTGCAGGCACTCGCCGCCGAGCTTCAGAAAGCGCGGTAGAGGTTCGTCGGCGTTATCGGGCGGCGTCCAGTAAGGGGCCTATTGCCCCTTGCTCGCGAGCCAGACGATGTGACGGGCGCCGCGCTTGCCGTGAGCCCGCACCTTGACCTCCTCGACCGTGAACCCCGCCTGCTTGAGCCTTCGGGTGAAACCTGCGTCAGGGCCCTGCGACCAGACCGCCAGCACACCGCCGGGCTTGAGAGCTGCTCTCGCGCTGATCAGGCCGGCCGCGCTGTAGAGCGCATCGTTGGCCTTGTGGACGATGCCCTCGGGGCCGTTGTCGACGTCGAGCAGGATCGCGTCCCAGGCCGATGCTTGCGAACGGATGAGCTGACCGACGTCGGTCTCGTGAATACTGACTCGCCGGTCGTCAAGGCAGCCGTCGAAAACCTCGGCCATCGGCCCGCGCGCCCAAATCACGACCGCCGGTACCAGTTCGGCAACGGTGACCTGCGCATCGGCGCCAAGCTCGGCCAGCGCCGCGCGCAAGGTAAAGCCCATGCCGAGGCCGCCGATCAGGATGTTTGGGGTCCGGCGGCCGGCAATCCTTTGACAGGACAGTTTGGCCAGCGCCTCTTCGGAACCGCTAAGCCGGCTATTCATCAGCTCGTTCGCGCCAAGCATGATCGAGAATTCGCCGCCGCGCCGTTTCAGGCGGAGTTCCTGTCCGCCGTCAGGCGTTTTTGCCGAGTCCAGTTGAAGCCAGGGGATCATGCTCGATAGTCTTTGAGCATGATCTTGTCCGAAAACCGGTTCCCACTTTCCGCTAACGCGGACCTTCGGTTCGGGATCATGCTCTATGCCGCCAGTGCCGGTTGGCTCCAGCGGGCGGCAAGCAGCCGGTAGGGGATCAGCGCCACCACCGCTATGACCAGCTTGACGCTGAGATCGCCGAGCGCCCAGGATATCCAGCGCATCGTCTCGACCGGCAGCACGCCCATCAATGGCGCGGTTTCCAGCGCAAAGCCGTCGTTGGGCCCGGCGAAGGCGAAAGCCGCCGCAAAGGCGACGGTGAAAAACACCACCGTATCGAAGACGGAGCCGACCAGCGTGCCGACGATCGGTGCGCGCCACCAACTCTGCCGGCGCAGCCGGTTGAACACGGTGACGTCGAGCAACTGCGCGGTGAGGAAGGCGGCGCCCGACGCCGCGGCAATGCGCACCAGCCGGTCGGCGGCGGTCTCGAATTCGATCAGGCCGTGGCGAAACAGCAGCGGCGGGATGACGATCGAGCAGATCACCGCTGTCATGAAGCCGACAAAGACGATCCTGCGCGCCACCGTCGGCCCATAGCGGCGATTGACGAGATCGGTGACCAGGAATGAGAACGGATAGGTGAAGGCGCCCCAGGTCAGGATGTCGGCCAACGACAACCCGCCGATTGCACCCTGCATCGGGAACTGCACAAGGATGTTCGATGCCACGACGACGAGCGCCATGGCCGCCACGAAGGGCAGGTACCGCGAGAGGAAAATCATTTTTTTATCCTGGGTAATGGAACCAGCGGAACGCGATCCGGAACCCGGGTCACGCCCTGGAAGGCGACTGACCGCCGAAAAACTCAGGCGGCCGGCTGTTCGGCGAGCTTCTTGGCGATCTGCTTCTTCAACAGGCGGGCGCGCTGCGACAATTCCTTGGCATCTGCCTTGACCAGGAAGGCATCCAGGCCGCCGCGATGCTCGACCGAACGCAGCGCGTTGGCCGAAATGCGCAGGCGCACATTCTGGTTCAGCGCTTCCGAGATCAGCGTCACATTGACGAGATTGGGCAGGAAGCGACGCTTGGTCTTGTTGTTGGCGTGGCTCACATTGTTGCCGGACATGACTGCCTTGGCAGTGAGTTCGCAGGTGCGGGACATGGTTCTAACCTTCGGTTCTCGGTCCTGCCCAAACATTCGACCCGCGCCGGGTGGCGCGCGGTTTCGGTCAGGCGGCCTTATGGAAAAAGTTGGCGTTCCATAGTTGCATTTCGTCGAGGCGTCAAGCTTGGGGTTGCTCGGGAGAGGGGAATCGCACCTTTCGGAGGAGGTGTCGTCGGCGAAGCTGCCGATCTCCCCCTTGCGGGGAAGATGTTGCTGTCCCGCGGATCTCTCAAGACTTGGGTTCCTCGCCCACCGCGAAGCGGGGGAGAGGTGGCCGCAAAGCGGCCGGAGAGGGGGGCCTTTTCGTAGAGCGCGGTTCCCCCTCTCCGTCTCGGCTTCGCCGAGCCACCTCTCCCCCACTATCGTGCTATCGGATTCACACATTTTGCAGATTGAGTTTGGTTCCGTGCTTGATGGCGTGGAATTCGGCGAGGCCGATGCGCATGACCTTGGGGCCTGGCTTGCCGTAGTAGCCTGTCCAGCCGCCGCGGCGGGCGATGGCCCAGGCCGCGAAGGCTAGAGAGCCTTTGGGGTGAGGATTGCGTTGTCGTTCGGTCTTGCCTTCGAGCTTGGC